>JALEPZ010000125.1 GCA_022767125.1 Phocaeicola plebeius | reverse complement strand
CCCGGAACAAGCCAGGCAGTGACATTTTCTGCCTTGTGGCGGCCGCGGGCAATGGATGCGAATGCGCGGAAATCCTCGATCCTGCCGTTGGTGCAGGCTCCGAGAAATACATAGTCAACCTTGTGTCCGAGGAGTTTTTGCCCCTCTTCAAATCCCATATAGTCAAGGGCTTTCTGCGGGCATCCTTCAGGAATGCTTCCGGTTATGGCCATGCCCATTCCGGGGTTGGTGCCGTAGGTTATCATAGGCTCGATGTCTTCGCCCCGGTAGGTGATTTCGCGGTCAAACACGGCATCGTCACCGCTGCGCAGGGTTTTCCAATACTCCACGGCCCTGTCCCATTCCTCTCCCTTCGGGGCATATTCGCGTCCCTTGAGATAGTTGAAGGTGGTCTCGTCCGGAGCTATGAATCCTCCGCGGGCACCCATTTCGATGGAAAGGTTGCAAAGGGTCATCCTTCCCTCCATTGACATGTCCCTGATGACCTGGCCGGCATATTCGATGAAATAGCCGGTGCCTCCGGAGGTGGTGATCATCTTCATGATGTAGAGGGCGACATCCTTTGCGGTCACTCCTTTCCCAAGCTTGCCTTCAATGCTGATTCTCATCGACTTCGGCTTCTGCTGGAGGATACACTGCGATGCCATCACCATCTCCACCTCGCTTGTGCCGATGCCGAATGCAACCGCACCGACGGCCCCGTGGGTGGAAGTGTGGGAGTCCCCGCAGACAATTGTCATTCCCGGGAGGGAAAGCCCTCTCTCTGGACCTACCACGTGGATGATTCCGTTGCGGCGGTCCATCATCGGGAAATGGGTGAGCCCGAATTCGGCGGTGTTGCGTGTGAGTGCATCCACCTGTTTCCTGCCCACCGGGTCCTCAATCGGCTTGTCCTGGTCGTGGGTAGGTGTGTTGTGGTCCGGCATACAGAAGATTTTCTCCGGGCGCAGACATTTTATGCCCCTTTCGCGCAGTCCGTCAAAGGCCTGCGGGCTTGTGACCTCGTGGCAATAGAGCCTGTCGATATAGAGCTGGACCGGTCCGTCCTCAATCCGGTTGACGACGTGGCTGTCCCATATTTTGTCAAATAGCGTATT
>JALEPZ010000100.1 GCA_022767125.1 Phocaeicola plebeius | reverse complement strand
TATTTCTTCAGCCGTGTTATTTACACGGACGGTATCCGTGCTGATATAATAAGGTATAAGGCTGCCCATGAGTCCTGTCCTCACTTCGGTGTTTGGAATGCCTAACCTGTAACGGCGGCGTTTCAGGTTGCAGTCCTTGATGGTGATGTAACCACTCTGGTAGAGCAGGGGCACAAGGGTGGTCATGGTTTCCACAGGGGTGTCAAAGTCCACTGCCATCGATTCGAAATCAGTGATGTCTGAAGGCTGGACATGGTATTTGCGCAACAGTTCGATAAAGAATGTAGGTGTACCGCTGGCAAACCAGTAGCTGTCTAGCCTTCTGTCCTGCATGGCGTTGAGCAGACTGAACGGGTTGAAAATATCAGGCGAAGGCCAGGTGAAGTGATAGCCGTCATACTGTTTCGTAAGCTGTGCCACCATTTTCTCATGACTTATCTCCTCCGTCTCGGCAAACACATCAATATAGTCAGCCATCTGTGTCTGCATTTCCTCCACTGTGATACCGCAGATGGCAGCAAATTCGGGAAGCATACTGATGTTCTTCAGATTGTTCAGTTCGCTGAATATACTCAGTTGCGAAAACTTGGTGATGCCCGTGAGAAACACGAACCTTAGATAGGGGTCACAGTCCTTCAACGGACTGTAGAAGTTGCGCATCACCTGACGGAGAATGGGTAACTGCTCGTTCTCATGCACCACATCAAGCATGGGAGCATCATACTCGTCGATGAGCACCACCACCTGTTTGCCTGTCTGGTCATATACATTCTTGATTAGATCTTTGAACCTTATGTTGGTGTCAATCTTGTCAGAGTGCAGTCCAAAACGTTTTTCGTTGTCAGACAGAATATCCAGCAGATACCTTTCCAGCTGTTCCTTCTCCATGTGCTTGCCCGAGGCAAGGCTGAACCTCAGCACAGGATGTTGCGCCCACTCCTTTTCCAGCTTTTCAATGGCAAGCCCCTTGAACAGCTCCTTCTTTCCTTCAAAATAGCTTTGCAGCGTAGATACCAGCAACGACTTGCCGAATCGTCTTGGGCGGCTCAGAAAAATATACTTGCTCAGTTTGGTCATCCTGTAGATATACTCCGTCTTGTCTATATAGAGCATTTCGCGATTGACAATTTCCGTGAAAGTCTGTATGCCCACAGGCAGCCGTTTCAGTTGCTTCGTTTCCATATCCGTCTATTGTTATACACTTGCAAATATAGTTGATTTTCTCGGAAATGTCCTATGTGTTGATAATAAACACCAGTTATTTTGCCGTTTTGTCTTTCATCAGTTCTGCATAGAAGATAGCCCTAAATTGGCAGTCAACTATCCGGGAAATATTTTTCGTCAAGATTTGCTTGAGATGTGTTCCCGTCTTTCTTTGGCCGAGATACCTATTATGCAAATGGCACCAACAAAATAATGAGTTTCTTTTCCTGTCATTTTCTCACTGTTTTTCCTTATATTTGTCCAGTCGTTCTCCGCCCGCGGAAAGAAAGCGGCAAGGGAACGGTTGAGGTAGCCAAAAAGAGGAAAATATGAAACAGGAGAAAGAGAAAGAAAAGTCGGAATTCGACAAGATGTTGGCGGGAGAAGTCTATTCTGCCATTCATCCGCAGCTGATTGAGGAACTCAATCGGGTGAAGGACTTGTGCTGGGAATACAACCAGCTGCGCCCGAGCCTTGTCCGGGAGCGGAACCGGTTGCTGCATGAAATCCTGGGACAGTGTGATGAGGATACGTTCATCAACCAGCCCTTTCTTTGCGACTACGGGAAGCATATCCGGGTGGGCAAGCGGTTTTTTGCCAATTTCGGCTGGAAAGTGCTCGATGAGGCATGGGTAACGATTGGCGATGACTGTTTCATCGGTCCGAATGTCTGCATCTATACAGCATGCCACAGCACCGACCCGACGGAACGCAATACGCGCAACGAGTGGGCCCGGTCGGTGACCATCGGCGACAACTGCTGGATTGGAGGCAGTGTCACTATCCTTCCGGGCGTCACCATCGGGAACGGATGTACCATCGGGGCAGGCAGTGTGGTGGTGAAAGACATCCCTGACCATTGTGTGGCGGTGGGCCATCCGGCAAGGGTCATCCGGTACTTAAAATGAGACGCAATGATGTTGCCGAATGAAGATATTCTCCGGGGGGTTGTCGGTGGTAGCCACGTGGCTTTTCGCAGTCTTTTCATGTGCTACTACCCGAAGGTACGTGCTTTTATTCATGGCTTTTTGAAGAACGATGACGATGCGGAAGATGTGGCACAGTTGGTTTTCATCAAGTTATGGAACAAACGGGAACAATTCCGGAATGTACACCATTTCGATGCCTATTTATATGCCTTGACCAAATATACGATGCTTAACTTCATTGCAGCCAAGCGGCCGGTAGTGTTTACCGAGGAGGTGGAAAAACTGGAAACAGCATGTGAAACTACGCCTGATATAGAGCTGGAGACCAGAGATTTAGAACTGAGAATCGACATGATTGTAGAAAGCATGCCGCTGCAACGGCGTACGGTTTTCCGACTGAGTCGGATACAAGGTCTGGCGAACGATGAGATAGCCCGAAGGCTGGGAATTCAGAAAAAGACTGTGGAGAATCATTTGAACCTGGCATTGAAGGAACTGAAAGAAGCGTTGCAGGTGTATTTAATAATGTTAATCATTTGGGTAAATAACGGATATTGACTGTCCGTAGGATATAACAATCAATTTATGAGTAATCAGATTAGAGATATCATTTATTATTTTTTCCATCATCGTATTTCCGGTCGGACAGCTGATAAGGTCTATCATCGCATGCTGACTACCGAGGGAAGCAAAGAGACGGAGGAAGCTTTCTCCCGCATTTGGCGAGAACTGGACGATGTGACATATCCGCCAGAAGAAATGGAACGTGCCTGGCAACGAGTGGAGGCAGGTATAACCTCACGGACTGTCCGTCGTTGTCAGTGGGTCCGTATGGTGGCTATGTGGTTCATCCCTTTGTCTCTGTTGTGCAGTACAGTCTACTTTTATTGTCAATCAGTAGGCAAATCTTCTGACACAGTGGTGGCAGATCCGGTGGTCTATTGTCAACGTTATGCTGCTGTTGGAACGCGGGAGTGTGTTACCTTGCCCGACCAAAGCATTGTCTGGTTGAATGCAGGGAGTTTATTGATTTATCCGTCTGATTTCTGCAGTAGCCGGCAGGTATATTTGGTTGGAGAAGGTTTTTTTGAGGTACAGAAAGATGTCAATCGTCCTTTCATTGTATCAACCGGCTGTCTATCGTTGAAGGTATTGGGTACGACCTTCAACGTGTCGGCTTATCCGGAAAGTTCACAAATAAAAGCTACGTTAGAAACCGGTTGTCTGAATGTGAAAGTTCTTTCCAGTCAGGAAGAATACATCCTTTATCCTAACGAGCAGCTGGTCTATACACCCTCCACTTGCACCGCTCAACGGTTACGGGTCAAAGCATCCGATTATTCGGAATGGAGGATGGGAGGATTGTTTTTCAACGATGTTCCGTTTGGCGATGTACTGGAGGTGTTGGAACGAACCTATGGGATAAAAATGTATCTCCAGGCCTCTGCATATAAGGGCCAGAAAATCAGAGTCCGTTTTAATAGGGATGAGACATTGGATAATGTGTTGCGTATAGTCCGTCGGTTAGTGCCGGGAATTAATTATACAGTCAGCGAACACGTGATTTACTGGAGATAATTAGGTTTTATTAACGCTTTAGAATTGGGTGTGCTGGTACTTTCTTTTGTCTTTTCTATGTACGTACACAACAATTTTATAGTAGTTAATAAATCTAATATGGCATGAACAAGAAATTTATTCGAGTGATGGGATTGTGCCTGGGATTATCCCTTGTCGGTCCTCTTTCCCTGAATGCACAGAAAGTGACATTCAACGGAGAACGTCTGTCGCTGAAACAAGCCTTTGAGCGGATCGAGTCTGTCTCGAAGTACAAGATTGCTTACAATACGCAGCAACTGGATGTCAGCCGGCAGATTGTCTTGAACCAGAAGCAGAAGGATGTATTGCAGGTGCTGGACGACCTGCTGAAAGGAACAGGTTGCTCTTATGCATTGGATGGTGATTACATCGTCATTACTTCCAAAAACCGTCAGACAGGAAATACGAAGGTCAAAGGGACGGTAAAGGATGCTACGGGTACTCCGATTATCGGTGCGAACGTGCTGATAAAAGGTACCTCCACAGGTACGATTACCGATATGGACGGTAACTATGAACTGGAAGTTCCTGCGGGAGCTGTTCTGCAGGTCTCTTACATTGGATATAATACGCAAGAACTGGCTGTAGGAAACAAGTCGGCCATGAACTTCCAGCTGAAGGAGAATACAGAACTGCTGGAGGAAGTGGTTGTGGTCGGCTACGGTGTGGAGAAGAAGGTCAATGTAGTCGGTTCCATCTCTACGGTATCGGCCAAGAAACTGGAGAACCGTTCTACCCCGTCTGTAGTCAATGCATTGACCGGTCAGATGCCGGGCGTTACGGTTCGTCAGACTTCCGGTAGTCCCGGTGATGACAGTGGCGAAATCCGTATTCGCGGTGTCGGGTCATTCGGCGCTACTCCCAGTGCACTGGTGTTGGTGGACGGTATTCCGGGCAGCCTTTCTGACTTGCACATGGAAGACATTGAGAGTATTTCCGTATTGAAGGATGCTTCTACGGCAGCCATCTATGGTTCGCGTGCGGCCAATGGTGTTATTCTGGTGACCACGAAGACCGGTAAGGAAGGTAAGACCCATGTCAACTACAACGGCTATGTGGGATTCAGTGAAGCTACGGCTATCCCGAACAAGGTGGATACGTGGGAATATGCCACCTTATATAATTTAGCCAACGGATCGGAAGTTTATTCACAAGAGGAAATCCAGAAGTTCAAGGACGGTTCAGACCCTGATAATTATGCGAATAACCGGTATTTGGACCAGCTGTTCGGGACGGGTGTACAGACGGGCCACGACTTGTCGATCAATGGAGGAAACGATACGAACAAGTATATGTTGTCGTTCGGTTATCTGTATCAGGATGGTATCGTGAAGAACAACGACTATTCCCGATACAACGGACGACTGAACCTGGTCACCAAACTGTGCCCGAAGGTGACCATCACTTCTCGCTTGCAGGGAGTCTACGGTGTGCGGAACCAACCGACAACCCCTTATGGAAAAGATTCGGAAGGCCTGAATGCCATCATCTCCAATTCGCTTCGTTGGCCGGGTACAGTACCCACGAGATTATCCAATGGCAATTTTGGCCCAGGTGAGGAAGGGTATGGTACTTCTATGGCTTGGCTGGAATTCCCTTCTTATAAGAAATATGATTTCCATAACTTCAGTGTCAACGAACGGTTGGACTATACACCGTTCAGTGGAATGACCCTTTCTGCCATTGGTGCGTATACCTATACAGGCAAGGAAAACAAGAATTTCCGTTCTACGTATTCTACGGATGCCAAGACTTCCACAGCCAATTACATCTACGATGAGATGGACAAGGAAATCTACAAGACATTCCAGGCGACGGCCGATTTCAACAAGACCTTCGGACAGCATAGTCTGGATGTCCTGCTGGGATATTCTTGGGAGCAGAATGATTTCCGCTACGTGAAGGCGAACCGTTCCAACCTGCCGAGTGATGATTATCCGGAGGTAGATACCGGTGATGCTGACACGGCAGGCAATGGCGGTGGTGAATACGGCTGGGCATTGCAGTCGTGGTTCGGACGGTTGAAATACAATTTCAACGAACGTTATTTCCTCGATGCCACCTTCCGTTACGATGGATCGTCGCGTTTCCCCAAGGACAACCGTTTTGCCTTCTTCCCCTCTGTGGCAGTGGGCTGGCGTATTTCCGAAGAGGCCTTCATTAAGGATAACTATGAATGGATCAATAACCTGAAGTTGAAGGCTTCCCATGGAAAACTGGGTAACCAGGAAATCGGTAACTATCCCTACCAGTCGGTTTATGGAATCGGTTACAACTATCCGTTCGGCAGTACATTGGCACAGGGTGTTGCCATTACTCAGGCGGTTGACCCCACGCTGCATTGGGAAGAAACGAAGACTACCGATGTGGGTCTTGAAGGTAATTTCTGGAACGGACTGCTGAACTTTGACATCACCTACTTCCACCGTAAGACAACAGGTATCCTGTTCTCGCCGAGTGCCAGTGTATCCTCTGTTTTCGGTTATACCATGTCGCAGATGAACATGGGTGAGCTGGAGAACAAGGGTTGGGAATTCTCGTTAGGCCATCGCCATTCCATCGGGTCTTTCAATTATAATGTGGCGGCCAATTTCTCCATTATCAACAATAAAGTATTGACCCTTGGTCTGGCCGATGTGGAACAGGAGAATGGACTGATCGGTAACGGTACTTATTTCATCAACTATCCGATGAACATCTACTATGGTTATGAGACCGATGGTGTCTTCCTGGATCAGGCGGATATCGATGCTTGGTGCGACCAATCGGCTATTGCCAAGAATCCTCAGCCGGGTGATATCCGTTATGTGGACAAAGATGGTGACGGAAAGGTAACTTCAAAGGACCGTAAGGTATTGGGCTCGCGCATTCCGAAATATACGTTCGGCCTTTCCTTGGGAGCTGATTACAAGGGATTTGATTTCCAGGCCCAGTTGCAAGGTGTAGCCGGTGTAAAGGGCTACTTGAGCGGATATGCGGGATATGCTTTCTTTGGTTATGGCTCTATCCAGCGTTGGCAGGCCGATGGTTACTTCAATCCGGAGAATCCGACTCGTTATCCCGCTTATCCGAGGCTGGAACTCATTCAGAATGCATCAAACAATACGCTGACTTCCGACTTCTGGGTACGGAATGCGTCCTATGTGCGTGTAAAGAATCTTCAGTTGGGCTATACGATGCCGTCTTCCTTGCTCAAGCCGTTGGGCATTGCCGGACTGCGTATCTATGCACAGTGTGAGAATCCCTTCACGTTCCATCATTTCCCGGAAGGGTGGGATCCGGAAATCAATACGGATGGTATGTACTATCCTATCCTGAGAACCTATACATTCGGAGTGAACTTGAAATTTTAAATTTAAAAATGGCTATGAAAAGATTGATTTATAAGTTTTTATTCGGAAGTTTAATGTTGCTGAATATGACGGCCTGTGATTTGGACCGCCAGCCGTTGACATCCTATGGAGCCGATGACTTCTGGAGCAATGAGCGGAATGCCTATTTGGCATTGGTTGGTATTTACCATGCAAACACGACATTTGGCAGTGAAGAATATGCACCGACTGACTGGTGGAGTTACCAGGGACTGTTGATGCTTGACATTGTGTCGGACAATGCGTGGGACCGTCGTGGATTGACCAGTAATTATGGGATTATGGCAGCGGGTACGCTGAGCGCATCGAAGACGGGAGCGACTTCCAATTATTGGACATTCTCCTACAAGAAGATTGCCCGCTGCAATAAGTTCTTGGAAGAATGGGAGAATTACACGGGCGAACAGACGGAAACAATGCTTCGCTACCGGGCGGAGGCGCGTTTTCTGCGTGCGACACAGTACTTCTACTTGGCGTCTTTTTTCCACGATGTACCGTTGGTGACGAAGACACTTACTATGGATGAGGCAAACACGGTCAGCAAGACAGGACGTGCACAGATTGTCGACTGGGTGATTACCGAAATGCAAGAAGCGGCGCAGGATTTGCCGAAATGGTCTGTTGTTGCAGCTGAAGGCAATTATGGCCGTGCCTGCAAACAGGCGGCCCTGGCATTTAAGGGACGTGCCGAATTGATGATGCAGAAATGGGAGGCTGCAGCCTCCACTTATAAGGAAATCATTGACATGGGAGACAACCAGTTGAGCTCCAATTATGCTGCTTTGTTTCAGCCAGCCACTGCCGATGCGTTGAGCGAGAACATTTTCGTGGCTCGCTATGATGATGATAAGTGTGGAACGGGTATGCTGAAACAGTTCAATCCGACGATGGATGGAGCCGTGGGAGGATGGTGCTTGTTCAATGTTACGGCTGATTTGTTCGAAGCATATCCGTTTGTAGACGGCACTCCGTTCAGCTATCACAGCCCGTTGTACGATCCCACCGACTTGGCCAAGAACCGTGACCCTCGCCTGGCCATGACGCTCTATTGGAACGGAGCAACTTTCGGGCAGGGCATCTATAACTGCGACCCGGATAAGAATGCAGCGAATGGTAAGGACGGACTTCATCCGGCTTTTCAATCTACAAAGACTGGCTACATGATGCGGAAATACATTGATGAGAACTATATCTATTCCGGCGGCGACAACAATAAATATCCTGCCAAGTTGCCAGTTATCCGTTATGCGGAGGTATTGTTGAGCTACGTGGAAGCCAAGATGGAGGACGGAACACTGACCGCAGCCGACCTTGACTATCTGAACCAGGTCCGCCAGCGTCCGGGAGTAGCCATGCCTGCTATTACTGCTGTCGATGCTGTTACCCTTCGTCCGTTGCTCCGTCAGGAAAGACGCGTGGAGATGGCACTGGAAGGTATGCGTCTTTGGGATTTGCTTCGTTGGGGAGTGGCTAAAGAAGTCATTTCGGGCGACGTATGGGGAGCTTCGTTTCCCGGATCACCGGCGACTATCAACCGTAACCAGTCCAACAACAAAGTGGATCCTGAAGGAGTGGACAGATGGTACGTAGGTACACGAGCCTATGCAGACGGACCGACAGTATGGCCTATTTCTCAGAGTGAACAGGATATTAATCCGAACCTTCGGAACTGATTGGCTGAGATAATGAGACATCGAATCATTTTGTCATTCTTGTGCTTTTGGATGCCTTTTGCGGCTTTGTCTTCTCAGGAGACAAAGCCGGAAGGCATTTCCAGAGCCATTCCTGAAGGAGCCACTCCCGAAGAGATTGTCCGCCTGTCCACGCAGGTTCGCCCTTCTTATCGGCAGATAGATTATCAGCAGCGAGAGATGCTGGGATTTATCCATATAGGAATGAATACATTTACAGGTCAGGAATGGGGAACCGGTAAAGAATCGCCTGCCATTTTCAATCCTGACGAACTGGATGCGGAAGAATGGGTGCGGACATTTAAGGAAGCCGGCATTACGGGCGTAATACTGGTGGCGAAACATCACGATGGTTTTTGTGTGTGGCCCAGTCGGTATACCGAACATACAGTGGCGCATTCTCCTTGGCGTTCAGGGAAAGGCGATCTGGTGAAAGAGGTTTCTGAAGCGTGTAGGAAATACGGCATGAAGCTGTGTCTCTACCTTTCTCCGTGGGATATGCACGAATCCACTTATGGAACGGATGCCTATAATGAGTTTTATATTCATCAGCTGGAGGAACTCCTGACGAATTATGGTCCTGTCTATCTGCTGTGGTTCGATGGAGCTGGTACGCAGGAGGAAGTGAGCGGTAAGAACATGCCGTTCCAATGGGAACGTATTTTCCGTCGGGCACGTGAATTGCAGCCGGATGTCCTTTTGTCGGGCAATGCCCCCGATGTGCGTTGGGTGGGCAATGAGAAAGGAAAAGGACGAGCTACAGAGTGGAGTGTGCAAGGTATTAATGAAACAACCGATTGGTTTGGGAGTCTGAAGGATTATGACCATTCCCTACAGGATTTGGGATCGCTGGCAGACCTTCAGTCAAAGAAGAGGCTGGTATGGTATCCTTCTCGTGGAGGATTGCCGTTGCGAAAGGGGTGGTTCTATCATCCTGCCGATGACCTCAGCATCAAGTCGCTTTCTTATTTGGTAGACAGTTATTTCTCTACAGTCGGACAGAACTCTAATCTGTTGCCCAATTTATCACCGGACCCATCGGGGAAGATTCCGCAAAAAGATGCGGAAAGGTTGATAGAATTTGGCCGTATTATCAGGGACATGAAGACTACCGATTATGCAAAGGGGGCTACTGCCATTCCGATTGGAGGATGGGAAAATTGCCGTACGGACGCATTGACTGATGGCTCTCCTTTTACGTCGTGGAATACTGTGGAGGGACAGGTACAGGCAACTGTGGAGATTCAGTTGAAGGAAGAGTCCACTTTCAATGTTGTCCTTTTACAGGAGAATATCCGTGATTTCGGGCAACGGGTGGAGCGGTTTGCAGTCGATGCTTGGATGGAAGGTGACTGGAAAATGATAGCAGAGGGAACAACCATCGGTTTCCGCAGGATGTTGAGGCTTTCGACACCGGTTACAGCAAATAAGTTGCGAATCCGTTTTTTGAATGCCCGATTATCTGTATCTTTGGGCAATGTTTCTTGTTTTCGTCTAGAGGATGTTCCCGAAGAGAACGAATCTCTTCCGGCAATTGCTTTGCGTGATGTCGGAATTCGTGTGTCGTTGCAAGGCATAAGAGGAAAACATATGCGCAATCTGACGGATGGTGACTTGGCTACGATGTGGAGCGGCCGCTTGTGTGGAGAAAAGCCTGCATTTGTTTTCACGCTGAGTCAAAAGGCTCCTTTCAATGGCATCCGGTACTCGCCGGGCTCGTTGCCGAAAGGTCATGTAGAACGCTATGCCGTCTATGCCAGTGATGATGGAAAGGTATGGGGTGAACCGCTGGTGACAGGACGTTTTGGAAACATTGAAAACAATCCGGTTGAACAGCGCATCTATCTCCCGAGAACGGAAAAGCGTTTTGTAAAGTTAGAAGTGCTGAAGACGGTAGCCGACACGAAAGTAATTGAAATCGCTGAATTGGCATTAGTGAACGATTAAATAATGAAAGAAATGAAAAACATGTTGTTATTGTCCTGCCTGACTGCCGGAGCAGGACCGCTGATGGCGGCATCTGGCCTCCCGAAGGAAGCAGCCGCACAGGCAGACCGTGGGAACTGTCCCAATGTGATTATCATCCTGGCCGACGACTTGGGGTATGGCGACCTGCAGTGTTATGGGGCCAAGAACGTGAAAACACCGAACGTGAATCGGTTGGCGAAGGAAGGCATCCGCTTCACCAACGCTCATGCGGTGGCGGCCACCAGTACGCCTTCCCGCTATTCGCTGCTGACAGGCGAGTATGCCTGGCGACGGCCCGATACGGATGTGGCGGCAGGTAATGCCGGTATGATTATCCGTCCCGAACAGTATACCATGGCCGATATGTTCAAGAACGCTGGCTATGCCACCGGTGCGTTCGGCAAATGGCATTTGGGACTGGGCGACAAGGCCGGTACGCAGGACTGGAATGCACCGCTGCCTGCCGGACTGGCCGACCTGGGCTTCGACTACCATTATATCATGGCAGCTACAGCCGACCGCGTGCCGTGTGTCTTCATCGAGAACGGGCAGGTGGCGAACTACGACCCTTCCGCTCCCATCGAAGTGAGCTATAAGCAGAACTTCCCGGGCGAGCCGACGGGAAAGGAAAATCCCGAACTGCTTTATAACCAGAGGTCCAGCCATGGGCACGATATGTCGATTGTGAACGGTATCGGGCGCATCGGTTTCATGAAGGGCGGCGGTAAGGCGTTGTGGAAAGACGAGAACATTGCCGATTCCATCACCACTCATGCCGTTGACTTCATCCGCCAGCACCGCGACGAGCCGTTCTTCATGTATTTCTGTACGAACGATGTCCATGTGCCCCGTTTCCCGCATCCCCGTTTCCGGGGGCAGACCAATATGGGAGTACGTGGCGATGCCATCGTGGAGTTCGACTGGTCGGTGGGGGCCATCATGCAGGCACTCGACGAGCTGAAACTGGCCGAGAATACGCTGGTGATTCTGACCAGTGACAACGGGCCGGTGGTGGACGACGGCTATGACGACCAGGCCGAAGAACTGCTGAACGGACATTCTCCTGCCGGGCCGTTGCGAGGCAACAAATACAGTGCTTTCGAGGGCGGCACTGCCGTTCCTGCCATTGTGCGCTGGCCGGCCGGGGTGAAAGGCGGACGTGAGTCGGACGTGCTGATGTCCCACATCGACTGGATGGCCTCGCTGGGCAGCCTCATTCAGGCGCGTCTTCCCAAGGGCAGCGCACCCGACAGCCAGGACCGTTTGGGCAACCTGCTGGGTACGGACGACACGGATCGCCCGTGGGTGGTGGAGCTGGCTTCCAACCATGTGCTGTCCGTCCGCACGAAAGACTGGAAGTACATCGAACCGAACGACGGACCGGCCATGATTACTTGGGGACCCAAGATTGAGACGGGTAACCTGAGTACGCCGCAGCTCTACCACATCCGTCAGGAAGTGGGCGAGCGGACCAATGTTGCCCTGGAACATCCCGACATCGTCTTCGAGATGCAGAACATCCTGCGTCGGGAACGGGCGAAATAATAGGATATAGCACAGCACACAGAGGAACAAAGGTATAAAGAGGATAATCGGACAATCCGTCAAAAATCCTCTTTGTATCTTTGTTTCTTTGTGTCTCAGTCTGTAAAAGATGTAGATTTCGTTGGAAGAAAGTCCCGTATTTGCGAAATCTTTTCTATATTTGAAGCCCAATTATCAATGTAATCAATATGGACGAACAAATCATACTTATCGCGCAGCGGCTGCAGGGACTGCGGGATGCCTTGGAACTGGGCGTGGAGGAAATGGCTGCCCGGTGTGGCCTTTCTGCCGACGATTACCGCGACATGGAGTCGGGAGCTTCCGACCTTTCCGTGGCCCGCCTGCAGAAAGTAGCTTCCGCCAACGGTATCAGTCTGGACGAACTGATGTTCGGCGAGGAGCCGAAGATGACATCCTATTTTCTGACCCGGCGGGGCACCGGCATCTCGGTGGAACGAACCAAGGCCTATAAATATCAGTCGTTGGCTTCGGGATTCAAGGGGCGGAAAGCCGATCCCTTTATCGTGACGGTGGAGCCTAAACCGGACGATGTCCCCGTGTGTCTCAATACCCATCACGGGCAGGAGTTCGACTTGGTCATCGAGGGTCGCCTGCTGCTGAAGATAGGTGACAAGGAACTGTTGTTGAATTTAGGAGACAGTGTGTATTATGATGCGAACCAGCCGCATGGCATGAAGGCACTCGACGGCCGTTCCGTCAAGTTTTTGGCCGTGGTGATAAACTAAAGAAGTATGGTTGAAAGATTTGTTGCACAGACGAGCTTCAGCTCGCAAGAAGATTTTATCAAGAACTTTCAGATAAAGGTGCCCGAGCACTTCAATTTCGGGTACGATGTAGTGGATGCCTGGGCGGCAGAACAGCCCGACAAGAAAGCCTTGCTCTGGACGAACGACAAGGGAGAACACATCCAGTTTACGTATGCCGACCTGAGGAAGTACACCGACCAGACGGCATCCTACTTCCAGCAGCTGGGCATCGGCAAGGGAGACAAGGTGATGCTCATTCTGAAGCGTCGCTATGAGTTTTGGTTCTCCATCATCGCCCTCCACAAGATAGGGGCCATTGTCATTCCTGCCACCCATTTGCTGACCAAGAAAGACATTGTCTATCGCTGCCAGGCGGCTACCATCAAGGCGATTGTAGCGGCAGGCGAGGAGGTGATATTGCGTCACGTCATGGATGCACTCCCCGAATCGCCCAGTGTGGAGAAAGTGGTGAGCGTAGGGCCTGAGTGTCCCGAAGGTTTCGACGATTTTCACGAGGGACTTCGCGCGGCTCCTCCTTTTGTCCGTCCGGCTGCTGCCAACAGCAACGACGACATCATGCTGATGTATTTCACGTCCGGCACCACCGGCAACCCGAAAATGGTGGCACACGATTTCACGTACCCGTTGGGCCATATTGCCACCGGCAGTTTCTGGCACCACCTGCACCCCGACAGCCTGCACCTCACCATTGCCGATACCGGCTGGGGAAAGGCCGTATGGGGGAAGCTCTACGGACAGATGATAGCCGGTGCCAACATCTTTGTCTATGACCATGAGAAGTTCACGCCGGCCGACATCCTGCAGAAAATCCACGACTATCACATCACTTCGCTCTGTGCGCCTCCCACCATCTACCGTTTCCTGATTCGGGAGGACCTGATAAAGTACGACCTCTCATCGCTGGAGTACTGCACTACTGCCGGCGAGGCACTGAATTATTCCGTCTATGAAACCTTCAAGCGGATTACCGGGCTGAGGCTGATGGAGGGATTCGGCCAGACCGAGACGACCCTTACGCTGGGTACCTTCCCTTGGATGGACCCGAAACCCGGCAGCATGGGGGTACCTAATCCGCAGTACGACATCGACCTGCTTACTGCCGACGGACGCTCTGCCGAGGATGGCGAGCAGGGACAGATAGTGGTGCGTACCGACAAGGGAAAGCCGCTGGGACTGTTCAAGGAATACTATCGCGATGCTGCCTTGACCCACGAGGCGTGGCACGACGGGGTATATTATACGGGCGATGTGGCGTGGCGCGACGAAGACGGCTACTACTGGTTCGTGGGCCGTGCCGACGATGTCATCAAGAGTTCCGGCTACCGCATCGGTCCTTTCGAGGTGGAGAGTGCGCTAATGACCCATCCGGCCGTCGTGGAGTGTGCCATCACCGGTGTGCCCGACGAGATACGCGGACAGGTGGTGAAGGCGACCATTGTCCTGGCCAAGGACTACCGGACAAAGGCTGGCCCTGACTTGGTAAAGGAACTGCAGGATCACGTGAAGCGCGTGACGGCTCCCTACAAGTATCCTCGTGTCATCGAGTTTGTTGATGAGTTGCCCAAGACCATCAGCGGCAAGATCCGACGGGTGGAGATTCGCGACAAGGACCGTCAGTGAGGCCGGAGATGACAGTGCTTGGCAGAGGAAGATAGAACCCTTGCAATGCCTACGCTTGTATCTATTGCGCCGCTGCTTTCTCCAGTGCCTTTCCGTTCTTGATAGGCGAAAGGATGAGTTCCGGACGGTTGAAGGTATAGGTGCAATAGTCATAGAAGTCCGGATTCTCCTGAGGCAGGACGAACGGTTTTCCCGTTTCGCCGGTCTCGGGATTGAAACGGGCTATGTAGGGGCGTGCCCAAAGCCCGTCCATTCGTTTGCTGCTGAACACGATCCATTGCCCGGAGGAACTCCAGGTCGGGTAGCTGTCCACATCCCCGCTGTTCACTTCCGACAGGCAGCGGACGGTTCCAGTGGCTGTGTCTAACAGACAGATGTCGCTTTCCGGATGCCAGATGGAGAAATTGCCGTAGTCGGACTGGACAAACAGAAGGTACCGTCCGTCGGGAGATACCCTCGGGAAAGAGACCGACTTCTGCAGCGAGGAAGCCGGATAGACACACTGTAGGTCGGAGAAGCGGTGGGTTTCCGCATCGAAGCGGATGCGGCAGAGGTCATAACGGATGCTGTCTAATGCCATGCCTTTCCGGTAGCCCTTTGCCCGGCAGAAGTAGATGTCGCTTCCATTGGGGGCGCAAGTGGGGAAGGTTTCCATATACGCATCCCCATAGACGAGCGAGTCGGTATAGGCTGTCTGTTGTGTGAGGTCGTAGGCCATGAGATCAGCCCCCAGGTCGGAGACTTCGATGGGTTTTGTCCCGCTGGAATGGAAGAACTGCTGGATTTCATTGGTGGCAAAGAAGATATACTTGCCGGACGGATGCCAGGCAGGATAGGTCGGACCGTACTTGAAGCCCGGTGCTTTGGGATGGACTTTCTCCACTTTCCCGTCGCGGACGATGAGTGTGCCGCCTTTCGGTCCCCGGATGTGCAGCATCATCTCGTCGGGATGGTATTGGTTATAGGAGTGGCAGTTCACGCACTGGTGGCCGAATTTCCTGTTGGTTGCCACTGCTTCTTCCTTGTACGATGAAAGTTCTCGTTGGTAGATGCCCATTTCGTTCCATAATTCATATCCCGGATAGAGCAGGCGGTAGGTCAGGTAAGGGTCGATGGCGTGCTCGGACACTCGGTTGGTGATGTCGGCATAGCGGACCCACTGGTCTCCCTTCCGGATGCTGATGCGGAAATAGACGGTCTTTCCCGCTGCTTTCTCGGTCAGCTGTTTCCATTTCTTCATCGGAATCTTGACGATGGAATCGCTGCTGCCCACCCAGAAGGAGGCTGCTTCTCCTTGCAGTCCGAACTCGGTCTGGAACTGTTCGCCCTCTGTCCGGATGATGAAGTTGGGCGGTGCGATGTTGCAGGGGAAGGTGACATCCGCGTAGTGAGGATAGATGGACGGCTGTTCCGTCGTTTCCAGATCGGCTGGGTGGTAGGCGGTGCATCCGCACAGGAACAGCATCAACAGTTGACTGATAGCGATGAGGTACGTTTTCATGGGTATTCTCCTATTCTGTTTTTTTATGGGTTAGTCATCGATGGCCTTGCTGCCGTAAGGACTCAGGTAATTCATGTAGAACCAATAGCTGTTGCCGAATTCAGCTTGTAGGGCCGCAGTCTTTCCGGCTTTCATCAGTTCATAGTAGCGGTGGAAACGATTCTGCGTGTCCGCTGAAATCTCGAAGCCGCAGTCACGGAATGCCTCTTCCCCCACTTTCAGACGGTAGACATAGAGGGCCTCCTCGTAAAGCGGCGGCAGGACAGGGTAGTTGAAGTGACGGATGCGGTGGATATTGTCTGCAAACCGTTGGATGTGGTTGCTTAGCAGGAGATAGCTCATCAAGTATTCGAACGCCATGCGGTTCTGCGGGTCCTTGTCGCACAGGTATTCCAGCTCGGGACCCAAGTTGAGGACGTTCGAGAAGCGGGCAGGGGTATCCTGCGTCTTTTCCAATGCATTGCGGATGCCCTCCACGTGCCCTGTCATGAGTTGACCTTCCAGCCGAAGTGCTGCTGGACGGTAGAAAAGCGACTGCTTCAATTTATTCAGAAAGCGTTGGGCCACTTTGGGACGGTGGTTGACGATGTTGTAGCGGGCCAGGTTCAGCAGGTGGGTCGCCGTCTCTCCCCATACCACCATGGCTTCGGATTCCCAGCGTTGCGCCTCGTTGATGTAGCCCAGGTCCTCGTACACAAAATGTCCGTATTCACTTTCGCGACTGTTGCTGTTCCAGGGCAGATATAGGGTCTTCACCCCCAAAGTGGCGGGATAGTCGAACAGACGGTAGGGCAGTTGTCCCGTATGGAAAAGGGCAAGACTACGGAAATAGGCCATCAGTTGGTTGGTCTTTCCGGCCCGCAGGTAGCGCTCGGTATAGTCGAGCACAGCGTTCCAGTCTTTCTGTTTGACAAATTGTTCGGTTTTGAGCATGATGCCTTCCTTGCGGTTGTAGTGATGTACGAAACAGGCATATCCACCCACCGCATACACCAGCAGAGCTGTGGCAGTGCACCAGTGAATCCACCGGGATTGCTGGAAACGGCGGATCCTTTTGCCAAGAGGTAACAAGGGAGTATGGGGATGCCAGCATCGGAAGAATAGACAGAGGACGGACAGGGCCAGTGTTCCCCCTACCACAGGGGTAAGTTCGTGGTCGGCCGACATCGTGTAGAAAAACAGCGCGAGGGAAGGTAGCACAGACAGGAAAAGGAAATCGTCTGTCCCCCACAGGCGGAACAATAGGTAGCGTGTCAGGAAATAGCTGGATGCAAGGAGAAGGGCTAACAATGCGCTGCCCAATGCCGGATAATAGAAGAACTGGATGAGAAAGTCTGTGAGACAGCCCACTGGGCCTACGGTCTGGAACTGATGGAGCAGGTAGGACTTCGAGAAGAGGAACAGATGATGTTGCTCGTGATAGGTAATCACGTGCGAGAGGATGCCTTTGTAAGCTAAGTAATAACACACGGCCAGTGCGAGTCCGACTCCATAGGGAAGCAGTCTTTTCATGGTTCAAATGGGGTTCCTGTTGATAAAGGCGAGGGCTTGCTCTTCTCACGAAGGGCAGCCCTCTGTAACTATTTATTATGTTAAAAGAATTAGCTTGTTAATAGCCTGGGTTCTGCGTCAGAGCAGGATTCAGGTCAATTTCTTTCTGCGGAACGGGGTAAACATAGTTATGGTCTTCATAGCGGGTGGTTCCGCCTACGTAGTTTTCCCCTTCATAGAGGATGCAAATCTTGCCGCCGTCGCCTTCTACAGCATCGGGCGAGTCAACCAGCTTGTATTTCAGACCCAGCAACGGCTTGTTCAGCACTTCCTTGGCGATGCCCCAGCGACGGATGTCCCACTGGCGCTTGCCACCTTCGAGGGCAAACTCCACGCGCCATTCGTTGCGGATGCGCTGGCGCAGGGCGTCCTGTGTGCCACAATAGGTAGGCTTGCTCGGATCCGTGTTCTGCAGGTCAGGCATTCCTACTCGTCTGCGCACTTGGTTGACAGCATCGAAGGCATCCTGGCTCAGCGCGTCCAGCTCGTTCTTGGCTTCTGCATAGGTGAGCAACACCTCGGCGTAGCGGATGACCACAGCGTCCTTACCCATGTCCCAACCGGTGGATTGCGGGTCGATGCTCGGGTCGAGCCATTTCTGCTGGTAGTAACCCGTGGCGGTGGCGTCGCCGTGCTGGCCGATACCGGTCGGATAGCAGGACTTCAGGGGAGCCACCTTGATGGTTACGCCATACATGGTTTCGCCGTCGTGGAGGACGTTCACTTCCAGACGCGGGTCACGGTTGGCAAACGGATTTTTCTCGTCGTAAATCTTGGATTGGGCTATCGGGGCACCTTCGATGTCCTCGAAGGCGTCTACCAAGCTCTGTGTCGGGTCGATACCTCCCCATCCCAAGGTCGGGAAGGCTTCCCATCCGATGAGGTACCAGCCGTTGTCGCCGGCATTGAACTGGCGTACCAGGATGAACTCGTCACAGCCGTCGGCAGTTTCCCAGAAGAGCTGAGCGTACTTGCCGGTATTGCTTTTGTCCCAGAGTTCATAAGTACCTTGGTCTATCACCTTCTTGGCATTGTCGGCAGCCACCTGCCAGTTGCCGTAGTAGAGGGCGGCACGGGCCTTCATGGCGAGGGCGGCACCCTTGGTAATGCGTCCATAGTCCGATGAGGGCCAGCTGACAGGCAGGTATTCGATGGCTTTGTCAAAGTCTTCCATCATATGCTTGTAGACTTCTTCCCGTGCTGTCCGCGTGATGCCTTCCTGGTCAGCCAAGGTCAGCGGCTTGTCCACGTAGGGGACATCACCAAACGTACGTATCAGGTCGAAATAGTGGAAGGCACGGAAGAAGTACGTCTGTCCCAGCACCTTTTTCTTTTCCGCCTCATCGTAGTCGGGGATTTCGTCTACCTTGCTCAGGATGAGGTTGGCCTGACGGATAACAGAGTACGTGCCGCTCCAGTCTTGGTCCAGCGGATCGTAGATACCTTTCGAGATATTGCCGGCAGCCCATTTGATGCCGTGCACGGCATCGTCCGAGTTGATGGCATCGTCTACATCCCAGTAAGGGAGCGAATTGTAGAGGTCAGACACGGCCATTTCCGCATCGTTACCGTTTTTCCAGAAACTGCCGTCAGAAAGTTCTTCCAGAGGATAGCGGTCCAGGTCCACGCAAGAGGTGAACGCTGTCAGCAGGGCGGCAGCCAATATAAAGATTGATTTTCTTTTCATATCGCGTTATAATATAAAGGTATTAGAATGATACTTTAAGTCCCAGTGAGATTTTCTTCACGTTCGAGTAGAATGCACCACGGGTGTCGGAAGGCGATTCAGGATCGAGACCGTCCAGACCGGAGAAGGTCAGCAGGTTTTCGCCGGCCACATAGACCTTGACGCGTTCGATACCCACTTTCGACAGCAGCGACTTCGGCAGGTTGTAACCCAACGAGATGTTCTTCAGACGGACGTAGGAAGCGTCTTCCAGCCAGAACGAAGAAGTCTGGAAGTTAATCTGCGTGCTACGGGTCAGGCGCGGATAGCTGGCATTGTGGTTCTCCGGTGTCCAACGGTCGAGGTGCCGCTTCAGTACCTTTCCGCTGTTGAAGAAGGCATACGATGCCTCACCGGTGTAATAGGCGTCCACGTCGAAGGCACCCTGCCACAGCATGGAGAGGTCGAAGTCCTTGAAGAAGACATTGATGTTCAGACCGCCCGTCCAGCTCGGGAAGTTCTTGCCGATAACGGCACGGTCGGCGGCGGTAATCTTGCCGTTGCCGTCCAGATCCACATACTTGATGTCGCCCAGCGTTTCGGTGCCGGTACGTTTCGGATAGTTCTTCAGGTCGTCTTCGGTGTTGAAGTAGCCGTTGGCCACATAGCCGTAGAACGAACCGATGGGGTAGCCTTCCAGACGCCAGTACTTGCTGTTGTCGGGATCGGGACCTTCCGTGCCGCACATGTCGGTGATTTCGTTCTTCACGTAGGCCACGTTCAGGTTCACGGCATAGCTCCAGTCGCGGTTGATGCGGTTGTTGTGGAAAATACTCAGGTCGAAACCTTTGTTTTCTACGCTACCTGCGTTCTGTGCCGGTGCGCTCATACCGATGACGCCCTGGATGGGCAGGTACAGCAGCATGTCGTTGGTCTTCTTCTTGTAGAGCGACAGCTCGAAGCCTACCTTGTTGTTCAGGAAGCCGGCCTCGATACCCAGTTCATAGTTGGTCACGGTGGCCCACTGCAGGTTGTTGTTGACGTAGCGCGATTCGTAGGCGGTGGAGTAGAGGGCGCCGCCCAGCATGGTGTTGCCGTAAGCGTAGGTAGATACGGCCGGATAGATATCACTCGACTTCAGCTCCTCGTTACCGGTCTTACCCCAGCCCAGACGCAGCTTCAGGTTGCTCAGCCAGTCGGCCTTGTCTTTCACGAACGATTCTTCCGAGATTCTCCATCCGGCGGAGAAGGCGGGGAAGAAGCCCCAGCGGTTGTCCTTGGGGAAGCGGGAGGAAGCGTCCGAACGGAAGTTGGCCTCGAAGAGGTACTTGTTCTGGAAGTCGTATTGCACACGGCCGAAGTACGACTGGCGGGCCGTTTCGTAACCGCCGTCGCTGTTCTTCTGCGTAGAAGCGTCGAGGGTGTTCAGCGATTCGCCCAGCTCGTCGTTACCGCCGCCCGTACGGCTGGTGGTGGTGTAACGATAGGTATAGCGGACAGATTCACCGCCGGCCAACAGACCGATGGAGTGGCTGCCGAAGGTCTTGTTGTAGTTGATGAGCAGCTGGCCGGTGTACCAGTTCCAGTTGTAGTAGTTATGATAACCCTCACGGCGGCCCGAGTCGAAGTTGTCGTAGGCATAGTGGCGCTTGAAGCGGCGGAGGTCCTGGCTGTCGTGGCGCAGCGAGTACACCCCCTTGATGCTCAACCCGTCCAGCGGGGTCAGGTTGATGTAGGCGGTAGCGTTCAGCTGCTGGTCCACCTGCTTGTACGTACCTGTTTTCCCCTGTTGGGCCACGGGGTTCTGCAGACCGTTGTAGTTGTAGGTCACCCCGTCTTCCTTATAGATAGGGGCGGTAGGTGAGATACGGTTGCTGTATTGAAGCAAGGATCCGAAACCTTCGTACTCATCGTTGTTGATGCCGCGGTAGGCCGAGGCATTGATGCCCACGTTTACCCATTTGGCAATCTTCGAATCAAGGTTCATACGGCCGTTGTAGCGTTCATAGTTCTTTTCCTGCGACAGACCATCCTGGAACAGGTAGGCCAGCGATGCCATGTAGGTAGTGTTCTCCGAACCGCCGCTGATCGAGAGGCTGTGCTGGGTTTCCATCGCGCTCTTCTTCATCACTTCGCTGTACCAGTCGGTGTCGGGGTGGCCGATGGGGTCGCTGCCGTCGCGGAACAGACGGATGTCTTCTTCCGAATAAGGTAGCGCTGCACTGGGATTTTCATTGAGGGTGGCCTCGTTGTAGAGGATGGCATAGTCGGCTGCACCGAGGAAGTCGAGGGTAGCCGTCGGGCTGGACCAGGAAACCGTTCCGGAGTAGTTGATCTGTGCCTTGCTGCCCTTCTTGCCTTTCTTGGTGGTGATGACAATGACACCATTGGCGGCCTGTACACCATAGATGGCAGAAGAAGCGGCATCCTTCAGTACGGACAATGATTCAATGTCTTGCGGGTCAATATTGTTCATGCTGCCCGGAACACCGTCGACAATGACCAACGGACTGGCGGCATTGATGGAGTTCTTGCCGCGGATGGTGATAGAACCGGTCTGTGCGCCCGGAGCACCGGAGGTCTGGATACTGGTGACACCCGGCATGGTTCCGGCAAGGGCGGCCGATACGCTGGCTACTGCACGCGATTCCAATGCCTCTGCATTGATGCTGGCCACTGATCCGGTCAGGTTGGCTTTCTTTTGCACACCGTAACCGACGACTACGACTTCATCCAGCACTTCTGTGTCTTCTTTCAGGACGATATTCAACGCCTGTCCGTTGAATTTTACCTCTTGTGTCACAAAGCCGATGTACGAAATCTGGATGGTACTTCCTTTGGCAACGTTAGTCAATGCGAAATCACCGTCGATGCCGGTAATGGTACCGTTGGTAGTCCCTTTTACAACTACAGATGCGCCAATCACGGATTCGCCTTTGGCATCCTTAACAATACCTTTACAGGTACTGCTCTGTTGTACAACAGCTGAGGCCAATGTGCTGGAAGAAGCTTGCAATGGGTTGGCAACTAGTAAAATACCCCCCCCATTAACAACATCGTCCCTACAGATTTGAATTGTTTCAACATATGTGTGATATATTAATAAGGTTAGTACTATACAATGTTTCGATAGCTGAATCAACCTTTCAAGGCTTTTTCACACTACTGGCATTGTATTGTTATCGTTCGCAAAGATACATAAAAAAAACCGATTTCAGTGCAATATACTGGCTTTTTTTGGAATTATCTTTGATGTTAGGAGAATGCTTCATCCGGATAAACTGTCCGAAAGAGATACGGCAGGGCCATGTCATCAGTCTGACGGTAGAAATAAGTCCGTCAGGTTTTGGAATATCTTGCAGAAAGATTATCTTTGCGACGAATGGCCAAGGCAGGTGTGGAAGGATAGCTTCCTCTGCACACCTCCCACTGAGAAGATGCCGGAGATGACAGTGCTGGGCAGAGGAAGATAGCACCCAGGCAATGCCTATGCTTGTACCGTAAGGAGAAGCCTCTTTCGGGTGTACGGATAGCAAGGCATGTGGCGCAAGAAAGTGGCCTGTGGAGAGGTTCTGCTTGCTGTCAAAAGTGTTTCTGCCTTCTATCAAAAGTTCTTCTGCTTGCTGCCGGAAGGGTCTTTGCTGCCTGTCGGTCTTCCTGCTGTGCGTAGGAAATAAGGAGTTGGTGGACATGAATCTTACCTGAATAAAAAAATAGATATGATACGCTATAAATTGTTGAAGTCGGAACTGACGGGGGATGTCTATCCGCAACAGGTGGACAGTGCTCCGTTCGATTTGGAAAAACTGAAGGAGAAACTCTCACGGACGTATGGGGGGCAGGCTGCTTCTGTGCTCGACGATGCCATTGATGTGATTGCCAGACGGCTGTCGGAAGGCGATACGGTGAGCCTCGACGGACTGGGCACCTTTTCGCTCCGGCTGGGGATGCGGAAGAAGGGGGTGAAGCATTATGAAGATGTGCGTTCGCAGGACATCCGTATCAATGGGGTCCGTTTCAATGCCTCGCAGTCGCTCCGCCAGCAGATAGCCGACCAGGAAATCCATATGCAGCCCGGCGACAAGCAGCTGCGCCAGGTGACCGCGGACGACCGCTGGTGTGTGCTCTACAGTCACATGCTGGACGAATTCCATCGTTGCCGTTATCCCATTGCTGACATCACGGTGACCGTCTCCTCGTATCGCCTGCTGACGGGTTGTACCGACTATACCGCCCGCAAGGAGCTGGAGGTATGGTGCAGCAAGGGGCGGCTGCGGAAGATTCCTGTCGGGAAGAGCCTTGTCTATGGCCTGTCGGAGGAATTGTGTCGGGCGGCCGCTGCGAATTTGTGAAAGCAGGCTTGCCTGTTTCTCGAAGAATGCTTATCTTTGTGCGTTGGCGGAGTAGTGAAGCCCTTTTATACAGTGAAAACATTATTAACCTAACCCTATACAGAACCATGAGATCTTCCTATTTACTTCCCGTGTTGGCCGCTCCGTTTTGCGGACTGACACACGTGTTGGCGCAACAGCAGCCAGACATTATCTTTATCATGACCGACCAGCAGCGGGCTGATGCCCTGGGCTGGGCCGGAAATCCCACGATGATTACCCCGAACATGGACGGCCTGGCTGCCGACGGGTATTGGTTCAGCAATGCCTATACCTCGTGTCCCAGCAGTACGCCTGCCCGCGCCGGACTGCTCACCGGTCTGTCTCCCTGGCACCACGGCATGCTGGGGTATGGCCAGGTGGCCGAGCACTACCGCTACGAAATGCCGCAACTGTTGCGCGACAACGGCTATCATACGCTCGGCATCGGCAAGATGCACTGGCACCCGCAGAATGCCCTTCACGGATTCCATGCTACGTTGGTCGACGAAAGCGGACGGGTGGAAGCCCCCTACTTCTGCAGTGACTACCGCAAATGGCTGGCCGTCATGGCGCCCGGAAAAGACCCGGACGCGACGGGTATCGGCTGGAACGACCACGGAGCAAAGGTCTACCAGCTGCCCGAAGCACTTCATCCCACCCAGTGGACGGGCGATATGGCCGTGAATGCCATCCGCCATTACGAGGCAGGAAAGCCGTTGTTCCTGAAAATCTCGTTTGCCCGTCCTCATAGTCCGTACGACCCGCCCCAGCGGCTGCTCGACCTCTACGACGGGCGTCCGATACCGGCCCCGGCGGAAGGGGCGTGGAGCGCAGGCATCGGCCAGTCGGTCACCCGTCCTGAGCAAAACCGTGAGGCGGCCTTTGCCCAGTTCCCGGCAGACTATATCGAGAACAGCCGCCGGCATTATTACGCCTCGGTCACCTTTGTCGATGAGCAGGTGGGGCGGATTGTCCAGGCCTTGAAGGAGACCGGGCGGTATGACAATGCCCTGATTGTCTTTACCTCCGACCATGGTGACATGATGGGCGACCATCACCATTGGCGCAAGACGTATGCCTACGAAGGGTCGGCGGGCATTCCGATGATTGTAAAGGTGCCGTCTTCCCTGCAGGGCACCTTGCCGAAAGGTTCCACCATCGAACAGCCGGTGGAGCTGCGCGATATCCTGCCTACCCTGCTGGAAGCGGCAGGGGCACAAGTGCCGTCGGATATGGACGGACGTTCGATGCTGGCCCTCACGAAAGGACAGACCGAAGGATGGCGCCGCTGGATCGACCTGGAGCATGCTACCTGCTATTCCGACCGTAACTACTGGTGTGCCTTGACCGACGGGCGGCTGAAGTACATCTGGTTCCTCCGTACCGGAGAAGAACAGCTGTTCGACTTGGTGAAGGACCCGCAGGAAACGACCGACCGCTCCACCGACAAGAACTACCGCAAGCAGCTGGACGAGTTGCGCCGGGCCATGGCCGACCATCTGTCGGAACGCGGAGAAGAATGGGTGAAGGACGGGAAGCTGCAGACGCGTTCTTCTACTTTATTATATAGTCCGAATTATCCTTCCCAACGCAAAAAATGAAATAACTATGATGAAAAAAACATTGATTTGTCTGCTGGCGGCTGGCTGCCTTTCACAGTTGGATGGACTCCAGGCCGCCTTGTCTCACCGGATTTCCGAAGACGGTGTGCGTATCATGAGCTATAACATCCGTAACGGAAACGGAATGGACAACCGCCACGATGTAGGCCGTGTGGCCGCTTGTATTACAGAATCGGGCGCCGACCTGGTGGCCTTGCAGGAGGTGGACAGCCTGACGCATCGCAGCGGAGACACCTATATTGCCGGCCAGCTGGCTGACCTTACGGGACTGCATGCCACCTATGCGCCTGCCATCGACTTCGATGGAGGCAAGTATGGCATTGCCCTGCTGTCGCGCGAGAAGCCGCTGTCGTTCTATCAGGTACCCCTTCCCGGAAGGGAAGAGAAACGTACGTTGATGGTGGTGGAGTTCAAGGACTATGTGATCCTCAATACGCATTTTTCTTTGACGGAAGCCGACCAGTTGGCTTCGGTGGATATCCTGGTCCGTGAAGCCCGCAAGGTGACCGGAAAGCCGGTCTTCCTCGCCGGGGATTTCAATTCTACGCCCGACACGGCTGTTCAGAAACAGCTGTCGCGTTATTTCGAGTGCCTCACGTCTCCCGACTGGGTGACCTGTAACGGAACTTGCATCGATTTTATTTTCCGCTACCGGACAAAAGAGACCGACAAGAAGAACACTTCGGTCCGCTGCGTGGAACGCCGGCTGGTACCCGATGACATCTCTTCCGACCATCGTCCTGTGTGGGTGGATATGAAATACTGATCTATTCTTGGTGGATGATATGGGACTGATGGATACCTCCCTGCCGTTCGATGTGGAACGGCAGGCCCGGCAAGGCATCCGTTTCAGTACGTTCTATGCCCAGAGTGTCAGCTCGCCCTCGCACATCTCGCTCTTGATGGGGCAGAATGCCGCACGGCACCGGACGACCAACTGGATGAAGCCCCCGTGCGTTATCCGACTGTGTTTCGGTGGCTGGTGTAAACGTTCCGGAAAACCATGTGTTTTCCCGTTGGTGCTTTATGCTGAGTGATGACCCTCCCTCACAGTCGGGAGGAACACAGATGCGGAGGAACCGATTATACCGGAATGACAGGGACGGGATTTTTTTGGAGGTTTGGAGAAATAATCCCTCAAATCCGCAACTACGCGCCTAATATGATACAGA
>JALEPZ010000122.1 GCA_022767125.1 Phocaeicola plebeius | reverse complement strand
CATATCAAGCAGAAAACGGAAGACCTTGTGGGCCCGTACGAGCTTCACGACTTCTTCCTCTACAATTTCATGAAATTCGGCTATTCCCCGAGAAAGATCTATTTCCTTGCGTGCAAGGCTTTCGTGGGCGTGCAGCCTGATTCAGCCGTCTTTTCCGGGCAGGAGCCGTCATATACTCCCGAGACTGTAGCAAAATGGCTCCGCAAGTTCTTCTGGAGGTTCTTTACCCAGCAGTTCAAGCGGTCCTGTACCCCGGACTGCCCTAAGGTCGGTTCGGTGGCGCTTTCTCCGCGAGGGGACTGGAGGATGCCAACCGATGCGCAGGTCAAGCTCTGGATTGACGACCTGGAAAAGATATAATATAAACCCGCAACCCATTATGGCTGCGGGTTTTTCCTTTTTATAGCCTGCTGATGATTTATAGCCTGCTGATGATTCCTTCGAAAATCAGCGTCATCCTGTCCGCGGCAGCATTGGCAGCACGTACGACGTCGTCGCCGTCATTGACATAGTCGTCGGCATAATCGTCGTGCGCCTCGTTGGTGATGACCGACATGCCGAAGACCGGAATGCCGCTGTGACGTGCCACAATCACCTCCGGAATGGTGGACATACCCGTAGCATCGCCTCCAACGGTGCGGATGAACTTGTATTCGGCCGGGGTCTCATAGGTAGGGCCTGTGCCGCCGTAATACACTCCTTTCTTGAGGGTTATGCCCTTTTCTGCGGCGATTTCCCCTGCCATGCGGATGAGATTCTTGTCATATGGGCGTGTCATGTCAGGGAACCTCGGGCCGAACTGGTCGAGATTCGGGCCGATGAGCGGGTTGGGGAGCATGTTGATATGGTCAGTGATGATCATGAGGTCTCCGACCTTGAAATCGTAATTGACTCCTCCGGCGGCATTGGATACGAAGAGGTACTTGATGCCGATGACTGTCATGACCCTAGTAGGGAGGGTCACAAGCTCCATGGGATAGCCTTCGTAGTAGTGGATGCGCCCCTGCATCGCAATCACCGTCTTTCCGGCCAGAGTGCCTATGATGAAATTGCCCTTGTGGCCTATTGCCGTTGACACAGGGAAGCCCGGGATATCCCTGTAAGGGACTGTAACGGGGTTTTCAATCCTTTCTGCGAGCTTCCCGAGGCCGCTTCCGAGTATGATGCCTATCTGTGGCTTCAGCCCGTGTTCTTTGAGAATGCCTTCAAGGTATGAGGCAGCATTATTGATCCTTTCCATTCTTGTGTCCATAGTCCGTGTGTTCTTTGTGATTATACTGTTATCTGTTTGAGGACCTTGCGTGCTCCTTCGAGGATCTCTTCCCGTCCGGCGACCTCGCGGTGCTCCATCACGAATCTGCCGCCGCAGATGACCGAGTCGATGCAGTCGCTGTGGGCCGAATAGACGAAATTGGCGAGGAAAGAGCCCGGCGAGAGGAAGAAAGTGTTGCGTGTATCCACAATCAGGATATCGGCAAGCGCACCTTCTTCAATGCGTCCTGTGTCCATTCCGAGGGCCTTTGCCCCGTTGCCGGTCGCGGCGCTGAGCAATTCGTCCAGGGGCATTGCTGCCGAATCCATCCTCCAGGCCTTCTGGAACAGGGCAGAGGTCTTCATCGCCTCAAGCATGTCGAGATTGTTGGAGGAGGCGCAGCCGTCGGTGCCGATGCAGACATTGGCTCCGGC
>JALEPZ010000082.1 GCA_022767125.1 Phocaeicola plebeius | reverse complement strand
GGTGCATAATCAGCGGCGGCACACCCCCGTTTAAAAGTCCTCTGTAGTACGTCTGTCATTTAGATTGTCCTTCCGGAGAAGGGGACTATTGATGGCTTCCAACCCGAAGTGCTGCAGTAAGAAACCTCCATCTGCCTTTTTTGCGGTCCGCCCCCTACTGAAACACCTATGGAAGATGAGGAACAAAGGACCTGTTCTTCTGATTCAAGGAACTTGTCCTTCTCGTCTTAGGAACTTGTCCTTCTCATCTTAGGAACTTGTCCCACATTTTTCCACCAATGACACACCCTCTCCACATACCTCCAGGAAAGAAGAGGCCGGGAGAAGTGGTGTCCGGCCGAGGAAAGGAGAACGGTTGGCTGTAGGAAGGAAGTGAAGAAACGGCAGGCGGACAGAAAACACAAAGGCAGGCTACCGGATGAAGCAGCGATGGCCGTTCTTATGCCGCCACAGGAAGCATCTTTGTAGTGCGCCGATAGCAGCTACTGTGGGTGAAGAAGTGGCTTGTGCGAATGTTCTGGCTGCTACCAAAAGTTCTTCTGCCTTCTACCAAAAGTTCCTTTGCTGCCTGTCGGACCTCCTTCTGTCCGCAGGCGGTTGGGGAAAATACATCGAACTCACGTTACGTATTCTGTTCTATAAAATCAAAAAAGGAAGCCCGAAGTCCGATGGTACGGTCTTCGGGCAGTTTGCGTCCTGTAGCGTTTTACCGGACAGCGATTATCTAATACCTATTTGAAAAACTCACTTTATCCATGAGATGTTTACAGATGAGAAAGTGCAGTAGAATAACATGCTATTCAAACCAGATGCTCTTCATAGGCCATGCAGTAAGGTTCACTTGGGTCTTGCCCGTGAGTGAAAAGATGCTTGCCTGGGTCTGTTCGGGGGCTGCGAACGTGAGCAGCGAGCAAACCGACTCGCCCTGGTTGACAAATAGCTCGATGGTGGATTTGTCAACAAACAGATGCAGCTTGACCACCCCATCAATGGGCTTCACTTTATGGTGGGCCACACGGCTGAATTTCTCTATCTCGGCATCGGTAGCATGGGTACGGTCAATCAGCAGCGTCCCCGAATTCGTGTCGTAACTGACTACTACTTTCCGTCCCTCCGCCTCGCAGAGATGAAATCCTACCACATCGTTGCCGTTGACGTGGATGTCGGCCTGCAGTTCATACGTATTGCCCATTTCCGATACCTCAGAAATCTGGCTGATACCGGGCTTGAGCCGGCGTGAGAAGGTGTAGGGAGCTCCTCTTAATGATTTCAATGCTTCACAAGGCGTTTGATAGAGACGCAATCCCTGCGAAGTAGAACGCAAGGTGTATTCGCGTGGCAGCGACCATATCCCCTTGCCGTAGGTGGTAGGAGCCGGATTGGCATAATCCCACGTATTGACCCACCCTATGGTATACACTTTATCGGGCTCATCATCGTAGTTTTGAAACACACGCGAGGCATAATAGTCTAATCCTTCGTCCAGATAGAGCGGAGCTGAGTCGGGCTGGTCGGGCACAAACTGACTGCCGTCGAAATCGCCTACAAAATATTGTTCGCGTGCCCAGTTCACAGATACTACCAGCACCCATTTTTTCACCTCAGGCTTTCCGTCTACACACACCTGAAACAAATCCGGACACTCCCACGAACGTTCTTGATCACCCATCGGCCCGAAATCGCTCATCCAGGTCCAGTGCTTCAGGTCGGGTGAGTGATAGAAGGCCACCTTCTTTTCCAATGCTTTGGCCACAGCCATTACCCAGCGGTTGTTGCTCTCGTCCCAGATAACCGTAGGGTCGCGAAACTCCGTGCTCCAGATGTCAAGCACCGGATTCAGGTCATAGTAGTTGAACGTCACCCCCTGGTCGAGACTGAACGCGATGGATTGCGATTGTTTTTTGGAAGCCTCATCAAATGAGGTAAACGCTGCGATAGGGGTATTCTCACCATAGCCGGCTGTGTTTCGACGGTCGATCACCACACTTCCGGTAAACGCGGCAATGCCTTTGGGCATCTGGGTAATCGCATGATTGTTCAGCTCCTTCCAATGCACCAGATCGGTCGTTTCGGCGGCTCCCCAGCAGTACGCCAGGTATTTGCCATTGAATTTAATCAATCCACACGGGTCACCAATCCAGCGATGGGCCGGTGTGTAATGGTATTGAGGACGATATTTCTCGCGATACAGTTCTTGCGAATCGCTATTCAGCTCCTGCGACAGCGCAGAGAGTGCAGCCAGGAGCATCAGGCAGCAAAGTGTAACATGTTTTTTCATGGTTCTGTTGGTTCATTAGTTTTTGTGGTAAAATAACGGCTAATTGCTGACAGCGCCTATAATAAATGTTGCACAGGCTATCATATTCCACTCAATGGGCGTTATTTGCTATCTAACGACCGAAAATTATCAGCCAGATTATTTTCATGCTTCCAGCAGTCCCGGTCTGCAGGCGACTCTTTGAAGTAATAATGGGAGAAAATACGCTGATATTTTCTTGCTCATAAGGTTCTTTGTGTTATCTTTGCAGAAATTGCTAAAAACAACCCGTATGATGAAAAATATCAGCCTTGTCATTGCCTTGCTGTGTAGCCTGTATGGTGGATCCTTACTGGCACAGAACCAGGCAGAACCTTTCATGAAGCAGGCGCAGGAAGCTCTTGCCAAAAAAGAATATACCCAGGCCCGGAGTGGGTTCATGCAGGCCTACAGAACCTTCTCGGCCGGTTCCCAGTATGAGAAAGCCACCGAATGTGGCGTACAGGCGGCCGCCTTGTATTACCGCGAGAACTTCTATAAGGAGGCGTTCGACCTGTTAAGAGAGGTAGACCAGCTGATTGCTGCCTGCGAGCAGACTACCCGCAAGAACCGTCCCGACCTGCGGTATGCCACTGTGAAGGAGCGGCTGCGCATCTATACTCGCCTCAAGCAGGCACCGCGGGCCCAAGAGCAGCTGGCCAGGCTGGAGGGGCTGGCCAAGGCCGCGCAGGCGGACTCGTTGCAGCAGGACCTGCTGTATACGCAGGCCAGTCTGTACTATACGTTCGGCATGGACGAACAGGGAGATGCTACCATCCATCGCCTGGTCGATCAATACAAGGCGGCCAAGCAATACGACAAGATTCTGCAGTGCTGCCGTACGATGATTGATGTGGCTGGCAAAAGCGGCAATACTACGCTGATGTCGCGTACGTACGAACAATATATCTCCTGGAAAGATTCGGTGGGTGCCATGAAGAATCAAGACGAACTGGCGGCTCTCCGACAGGAATGCATGACAAAGCAGGCCACCATCGACGAGCGGGAAGCGTCTTTGAAGGGACGGCAGTATATCATCTTCGGCCTTTGTGTGCTGGCAGGTCTGTTGGCTGCCGCACTGGTGGTGGCAGGAGTGGTACTGATCCGTTTCGTCTTGTTGACCCGCCGGCAGAAGAAGGCCATTGTCGTGGCCAATGAGCACAATGAACTGAAGAGCCGTCTTCTTCGCAATATATCGGCCCAGCTGTCTCCTACGTTGGATCAGTTAGATCCTGCCCATCCTGCTGTCAAGGCATTGAAAGCCTTCATCGCCCACATTGAAGAGCTGTTTGAGCAGGAGAGCCGTCTGGCCGATCCGGGCGAGCGGCAGGAGAAGAGCGTGGTGACCTTGTGCGAGGAGCTGGTGAAGCGGATAGAGGACAAGACGAAGGAAGGAGTGAGCGTGGTGGTCAATGCCCCGAAACTCAGGATTGCCGTCCAGCCGGAACTGTTGGAACACGTGTTGCTGCATCTGTTGGAGAATGCGGCTGTCTATACACCGGCCGGTGGAAAAATCACGCTGGAATACAAGAAACGGGGAGCACACAGCCACCAGTTTATCGTCAGTGATACCGGCTGCGGGATTGAGGTGGAGAAACGTGCCCGGCTGTTCCAGCCCTTTGCCGAGGTGAGAGACCTGACACAGGGTGACGGACTGGGCCTGCCCATCTGCGCCCTGATGGCCACTCGCATGAACGGTGCCCTGACCCTGGACGAAGGCTATACCAAGGGGGCGCGTTTCGTGTTGGAACTGCATAGCTGATACGGAGTGAAGCCGCTGAACACATCCACTTTGTGCTAACCGAGTTCTCACTTCGTTCGATTTTTTTTCATGTATATGTAACAGAATTGAAATATATGTGGCTTATTTTTGCCACCTAACCAATTATCTGCATCATGACAGCGAAAGAAAAGAAGAACTCATACGACTATGTGGAGCGCGACCTCAGCTGGATGTACTTCAACCGGCGCATCCTGCAGGAGGCAGCACGGCCCGAAGTACCGTTGCTGGAGCGGCTCAGTTTTCTGGGTATCTATTCGAACAACCTGGACGAATTTTTCCGGGTGAGAATGGCGACGTTGGGACGCATCGCCGAGTGTGACGACAAAAGCCTGCGCGACGAGCGTGACACGGCCCGGCGCCTGATCAAGCAAATCAACCAACTCAACAACCGGTATGCCGAGGAGTTTTCTGACACGATGAAGGAGGTCACTTCCCGGCTGAGGGAGGAGCACATCTTCCTGCTGCGCGAGGACGAGCTGGACGACAGCCAGCGGGCCTTTGTGAGCGAGTTCTACTTCAGTCGGCTGGGAGGATTCATCAGTCCCCTGTGGCTGTCGGCGGTCCGCCAGTTGACCGATGAGACGGACGAAAGCATCTACCTCGCGGTGAAGCTGCGGAAGGCGGGCAAGAAAGGGGCCGAGTATGCCCTCATCGGCTTGCCTGTGGCGGAATGCGGACGCTTTGTCCGCCTGCCCGACCGGGAGGGCAACAGCTATCTGATGTACCTGGACGATGTAATCCGGTGCTGTCTGCCGATGATTTTTACCGGGACGGATTACACCACCTTTGCCGCTTATTCCTTCAAGTTCACCAAGGACGCGGAGATGGAGATGGACAATGACCTGCGCAATGGCCTGCTGCAGAAAATCGCCAAGGGGGTGAAGAGCCGTCGCAAGGGCGACGCCCTGCGTATCATTTACGACGCCGACATGCCGAAAGACTTGCTGAAGCGGGTGATGGAGAAGCTCGATGTGGACAAGCTCGACACCGTGCTGGCCGGCGGACGCTACCACAACCACAAGGACCTCATGGGCTTCCCCGACTGTGGCAGGAAGGACCTGAAGTATCCGGCGTGGATACCGGCGGCCGACCCAAGCTTGCGTGAGGGGAAGAGCCTGCTACAGTCGATCCGCGAAGGCGACCGGTTCCTCCATGTACCCTATCAGAGCTTCGACGAGTACATCCGCCTCTTGCAGGAGGCCGCCATCAGTCCTGAGGTGAAAAGCGTCAAGACCACCCTGTATCGTCTGGCAAAGGACTCAAAGGTGGTGAAGGCGCTGATGTGCGCCGCCCGCAACGGCAAGAAGGTGACCGTGGTCATCGAGTTGCTGGCCCGCTTCGACGAGGCCTCCAACATTGACTGGAGCAAGAAGATGCAGGATGCGGGCATCCATGTCATCTTCGGTGTGGAAGGCTTGAAGGTGCATTCCAAGATCACGCACATCGGGATGCGGAAGGGGGGCGACCTGGCGGTAATAAGCACCGGTAATTTCCACGAGGGGAACGCACGTGCCTATACCGACTGTCTGCTCATGACGGCGTCGCGCACGATTGTCGCCGACGTGCAGGCGGTCTTCAACTTCATTGAGAAGCCGTATTCACCGATCCGTTTCAAGGAACTGCTCGTCTCGCCCAATGAGATGAAGTCGAAGTTCGTGCGACTGGTCAACGAGGAAATCAAGAACAAGCAGGCGGGACGGCCCGCCTACATCCGCATCAAGATCAATCATATCACCGAACGGACGATGGTGGACAAGCTCTACGAGGCGGCTGCCGCAGGAGTGTCGGTCGACCTGCTGGTGCGCGGCAACTGTTCGCTCGTCACCACTCATCCTGCCCTGGGCGGCAACTTGCGCATACGGGGCATCATCGACCGCTACCTGGAGCATTCGCGCATCTTCGTCTTTGCGGCCGGCGGCGACGAGAAGGTGTTTATGGGCTCGGCCGACTGGATGCCGCGCAACCTGGAGAACCGGGTAGAGGTGGTGACACCGGTCTATGACCCTGTGGTGAAGGAGGAGCTGCGACGGATTGTCGATTTCGGACTGGCGGACACGGCCAAGGCCTGTATCGTGGACGGCAGTGGCGAGAACCTGCCTTGTCCGGTAGCGGAAGGGGAACAGCCGTTCCGCTCGCAGGAGGCGCTTTATCAGTATTATCAACAAAAAGGAAGAAAGGAGAATTGAACCATGGGAAAATGTTATGCTGCCATTGATATTGGCTCGAACGCTGTCCGATTGCTCATCAAGAAGGCGAAGGACAAGGTCGAGGAGGGGGAGAAGCCGCTTTCTAAAGCGCTGCTCCTCCGGGTGCCCCTGCGGCTGGGGTTCGACGTGTTCACCCGCAACGAGGTGTCGGAGGCGAAGGCCGGCAAGCTGCTCCGCCTGATGAAGGCGTACCGGCAGCTGATGAAGATATATGAGGTGGCCGACTACCGGGCTTGCGCCACCTCGGCGATGCGTGACGCACGGAACGGAAAGGTCATCCTCCGCGACATCGTGAAGCAGACCGGCATCGACATTGAGATTATTGACGGTCAGGAAGAGGCACGGATGATCTACAACAACCACATCGAGTGCCTGGAGGACCGGACGGGCAACTACATTTATGTGGATGTGGGCGGTGGAAGTACGGAGGTCAATCTGCTGTCAGACGGGAAGCTGGTCTTCTCGCGCTCCTACAACATCGGGACGGTGCGCATCCTGACCGGTGGCGTAAAGGAACGGGCATGGCAGCAGTTGTCGGAGGAGCTGAGTGAGGCCACTGCTGGGATGGAGTCTGTCAATATCATCGGTTCGGGTGGCAACATCAACAAGCTGTACCGGCTGGCGACACAAAAGGACAAGAAGCAGCAACGGCTGCCCGTGGCTTCGTTGCAGGCGCTCTACGACGAGCTGGCCCTCCTGACCCCTGAACAGCGGATGGAAACGTATGGCATGAAGGCTGACCGCGCAGATGTCATCGTGCCGGCCGCTCAGATTTTCCTCGCCGTGGCGGCGGTGGTGCGGGCGGAGTATGTCCATGTGCCGGTCATCGGGTTGGCCGACGGCATCATCGACAGTCTCTACTCCCTCTCTTCTTGAGCGATGCCGCAAAAAAATGCGGCGGAAACTCTGTCGTAAGGAGGTAAAATAATTTAGAGCACCCATCAGAATGCCATTCTGATGGGTGCTCTAAAGTTTTCTGACACTTTCTTGTGAGTGGTCAGCTACCGATTAATAGCCCGGGTTCTGCCAGAAACCTTCGGCTGTTGTCGTATATTGCAATACACCGTTCGACTGGGAAGGTACCGTCGAGGAGGCATTCGTCACACTTTCCATCTGAGCTTCCGGAATGGGACGGTAGTAGTGGATTTCCTGAATGTTGGCAGATGCCTGTGCGTTATACTTCTTCACACGGTCCAGCAAGGTGTGCGTACGCTTTAGGTCGAACCAGCGCTGCTGCTCGCCGCAGAGTTCCAAAGCACGTTCGTCCAGGATGGTATGGATGTCCACCGTTCCTGACAGGCTGTTGTCGGTTCCGGCGATGGCACGGGCCGCACGGAGCTGGTTCAGCGTGGTAAGGGCATTGCCGCCGGAAGCCAGTTCGCACTCTGCCTTGATGAGGTACATTTCTGCCAGACGGAAGACAATGGCATCGCGGTGGGTGATGTCGTGTGTAGGATAGTCGGCTTCGAACGTGTCGTCGAGGAACTTCTTGATGCCCGGGAAGGAACACCAGCCGCCGATTTTATAGGTATTGTAGCGGCTGTCGCCGTAGACATCCGACGAGGCTTTGGCCGCTTCGGTCGGCAATGCCTTGGCGGGATCCATGGATGTGTAGACGGGGATGTCGCCGCCGGCCATGAACTGGATGCGGTAGCGGTTTTTCGCCCATGCCTGCTTGGCCTTTCCTTCGGCAGAGTTCCCGTCAAGGGCACAGAAGTAGATGGCGGTGTCGCCGGCATTGAAGTAGTTGCCGTCTTGTTCGAAAGCGGTTGCCGGCTCAACACTGAACTGCCCCATATCGGGATAGTTCTTGGCACTGCCGGCCAGTCCGTGTGCCATGTTGTAGTGCGTCAGCAGGGTGCCTTCATACCGTTGGTCGGTCTTGCGGTTGGCCTCCAACAGGTTCCAGAGATAGAGAGAGGGCAGGTAACGGGTAAAGCCACGGCCATAGGGTGAATAGTACGGGGCGATAAAGACCTTTTCGTTGCTCTTGGTGTTGGTCACGTAGTAGGTGCTTTCGCCCAGGGCACGGACAAACACTTGTTTGCCATTGCCTCCCAAATCGCCCGCACCGTTGTTCCACATGCTGACGAACATCAGGTTCATGGCACTGCCTCCTCGGGTATAGCCCGTGCGGGTAATGAGGCTGTTGTAGCTTTGATAGGTACCGCTCGAATTGGTCTTGTAGCGGTAAGGTATGCAGTTCTCTGTGGTCTTCAGGTTGTCCACATAGTGAACGCCCCAGATGGCCTCTTTGTTGGTATTCACGTTTTCATTGGCCAAGGACCAGGTGTCGGCATACCGGCTGTAGAACGATGTGCCAGAATGGGCGATGACATCTTCAGCGGCCGTCTGGGCCAGTTGGTAGAGGTTCTTCCCACTGTAGTCGCCTGAGAGGCTTTGCGGCCCCAGCCATGATGCAGCGAACAGCAGGACACGGGCTTTCAGGGCCTGGGCTGCATAGTAATAGGCATGGCCTTCGGCGGTGGCCTTGGCTTTGGTCATCACGTCGGCTGCCTTGAAGAGCTGCAGGGACTGGTCGAGGTCGGCCAGTATGTGGGTCAGCACTTCTGCTTCGGGAACACGTACAGGAGCGGTGTCGATGGCGCTGATGGGTTCCGTGTTATAAGGAATCGGTCCCCACATGGCCACCATCTGTGAGTAATAGAGTGCACGCATGAAGTAGGCTTCTGCCATGTAGGCGTTTTTCTTCGACTCGTCGATTGCCGTGTTTTCGGGAATATAAAGCAAGGCATTGTTGCACACGTCGACTGCACAGTAGAACAGTTCCCAATAGTGGTCGAGACAGGCATCGTCTGCCGTGTTGCCGTCCAGGCTGCGGGCGGTCAGGTTATAGGCGTTGAGCGACTTCTGCTTGTTGTCGTAGCCGTAATAGAACACGTCCGTACCCATCTCAGAAAGTCCCAGTCCGGCTTCCTTGCCCCACCATCCGCGGGAGAAGGCATAGCAAGAATTCACCAGACCTTCAATGCCACTGGCAGTGCTGTAGGTAAGGTCGGCTGTCTGTCCGACTTTGTTCTCTTCTTCCAGGAAATCGGAGCAGGAGGTGGCGCCCAGTGTGAAAGCTGAAGCCGCCAAGAATATGCTGATTGTTTTTTTCATAATTGTCATCATTTAAAATTGTAAGTTCAAACCAATGATTACTTGCTTTTGCAGGGGGAAGCTGATGCTGCCTCCACGTTCGGCATCGTAGTTGTCTACACTGCACCAGGAGAAGAAGTTCTTCATGGAGGCATAGATGCGGGCACTGCCCAGGCAGGCTTTGGTCAGCCAGTTCTTCGGCAGGTTGTACGACAAGGTGATGTCTTTCACCTTAAAGTAGTCAGCCTTTTCCCATTGGATGGCAGTCTTGTAGGTCGTGTAGGTGCCTTGCTGTGCACTGCTCAGTCCCGGAGTGGGGAACTTGGCACCGGTGTTCTCGGGAGTCCAGTAGTCGATGTCGCCCCAGTTGGCAGTCTCGTAGTTGAGCTGTGAGTTCATGCCATAGTTCATGTAGCCGCCCAGACGGGCAAAGAGTTGTACGCCCAGGGTCCAGTTCTTGTAGCTGAAGGTATTGCTCATACCCAGAATGTGCTTGGGCGAGCGCTGGTAGACACGTTTGTCGTCTTCCGTGATTTCACCGTCCAGGTTGCGGTCGACGATCTTCAGGGTACCCGGGTCGCCATAGTTGGCAATGGGCTGTTTGACTTCAATGCCTTTGGCTGCCATGTCGGCCACATACTTGTCGTATTCGCCAATGCCCCAGCAGCCGTCGGCTTCGTAGTCGTAATAGATGGACACCGGTTCGCCTACGATGAAGGCACTCGTGCCGTTGATGTTACGGTCCAGTCCGTCGGCCAGCTTGTCCAGCTTGTCGGTGGAGTGGGAGTACGACCAGGTGGCATCCCATGAGAAGTCTTTGGCTTGTATCAGCAGGGTGTTCAGGTTGACTTCGATACCCTGTCCCGAACTTTCGCCCACGTTGGCCAATACACTGGTGAATACCGAGGAGGCAGGGGCACTCTTGTAGTAGAGCAGGTCGCGGGTCTTGTTGATGTAATAGTCAATGCTACCCGAGATGCGGTTGTCCAGTACACCGAAGTCCAGACCGAAGTTGATGGACTGTGTCGTTTCCCATGAGAGGTCCTTGTTGCTCATGGAGGCAGGAATCATGTCCGAACCGCCGGGGACGGTCTGGGTCAGGGTGGCCAGTGTCTGGTAGGCATCGACCGCCGCATTACCGGAAATACCGAAAGAGGCGCGGAGCTTCAGGGAGTTCAGCCAGGAAGAAGCAGGCTGCAGGAAACTTTCCTCGTTCATGCGCCATGCCGCTGCCACCGACGGGAAATAGCCCCACTTGTGACCGTCAGCCAATACGGATGAGCCGTCGGCACGTAGGGAGGCCGTCAGCAGGTACCGTTCGTTGAACTTGTAGTTGGCACGTGCAAAATACGAGAGCAGGGCGGTCTTTACATACGAGGTGGTGGTCTTCGGATTGGTAATCTTGCTGACATCGTAGAAGGAGCTCTTGTAGTAGTGTTCGGCTCCCGCATCACCGCTGATGCTGCTGCCTTCCGTTACCGACTGGCTCATTTCATGTCCCAGCAACAGCGTCAGGTCGTGCTTCGACTCGTTGAAGTTGGTGGTGTAGTTCAGCGTATTCTGCCAGGTGAATCCTGTGTTGGTCTCGTTCTCGTTCGAGATGTACGAAGTGGCAGGCGACTGGTAGCGTCCTTGCGACTGGTAGTCCTGGTAGAGGCCGGTGCGGGTGTTACGGCGGCTCAGCGAGAACAGCGACTTGAAGAACATGCCTTTCATCGGGGTAATTTGTACATATGCGTTGCCGAAGAAGCGGGTGCTCTCGATGTTCTTCTGGTAGGCCCCTTCTACGTCATCGAGCAGTGGGCTGCAGTGGGCGGCATACCAGGGATTCGGAGTGGCATTGATGGTGCCGTCGGCCAGATAAGGATGGGTGACGGTCGTCATCTTCAGGGCCTGGTTGTAGACACCCGCGTTGCGGGCATCATTGCTGCGGTAGGTATAGTTGAGGCTAGTGCCCACCTTGAACACCTTATTGATAATATGGTCTATGTTGGCGCGTCCGTTATAGCGCGACAGTTTGTCGTTTTCCATAATACCATTGTTGTACATGGCTGCCATGGAGACATTGAAGTTGGTCTTTTCACTGCCTCCGCTAACCGATACTTCATAGTTCTGCGACACGCTGTTCTTCAGCAACAGGTCGATCCAGTCGGTGTACGACTTGTCGTTGTAGATGCTCATCTGGGTAGTGCCATCATCGAGAGCTTCAGTCAATACGCTTTCCACCGACACTTTCTCTGTTCCCCAACTGCCGGTTTCCTTGTAGGTCTTGTAGTTGGCCTGGTAGTCGGCCTTGTCCATGACCCTTCTGACTTCTCTGTCGCCGTACATGGGCTGGGCCGTCTTCGTGGGGCTGTTGAATGAAAGGTAACCGTTGAAGCTTACCTGCGTCCGTCCGGCCTTGCCGCGCTTGGTGGTGATAATGATGACACCATTGGCTCCCTTGGTACCATAGATGGCGGTCGAGGAGGCGTCTTTCAGGATTTCCATCGACTCGATGTCTGATGCCGGGATGTCCATGGTGGAACCGTATTCCACTCCGTCGACCAGAATCAGCGGGCTGTTGGAGGCAGAAATGGAGCGGTTGCCGCGCAAGGTCATCGAGATGCCGGCGCCGGCTTCACCCGATGACTGCTGGATATCCAGTCCCGGTACCTTGGCCTGCATGGCTGTCATGGCATTGTTCGAGGCCACTTTCTGTAAGTCCTCGGTCTTGACGGACGATACCGAACCGGTCAGGTCGCGTTTCTTCACGACACCGTATCCGATGACCACCACTTCTTCGATGGCCTGCGAATCATCCTGCAGAGTGATCTTCAGGTCCGTTTGGTTGCCCACTTCGAGGGTCTGGGTAATGAATCCGATAAAGGAAATCTGGAGTTGGGCACCCGGTTGCACGGTCAGCTGGAAATGGCCGTCCAGATCTGTGATGATACCGTTGGTGGTGCCTACTTCCAATACGTTTGCACCGATCACCGGTTCGCCTGTACCGTCGACTACGGTACCTTTCACCAGGCGGCCTTGTGCAAAAGCTACTACACACAGCATACCCAGCAATAGGGTAGCTAACGTTCTTTTGGCAAGATTTTTTAGATACCCTTAATTCCGCAACA
>JALEPZ010000094.1 GCA_022767125.1 Phocaeicola plebeius | reverse complement strand
CGGCTGAAATGAGTCGGATTTTCAAAACCGAGGCTGTAAGCCACATCAGCAACGGACATCCGAGACGATTGGAGCATCTGACGGGCTTTCGACAGCCGCTTCTCTCGAATCCACTTGGCAGGTGTTTCGCCGTAGATGCTTTGGAAATCGCGCTTGAAACTGGACAGTGAACGACCTGAGAGATAAGCAAGTTCTTCAAGAGTAATAGGAGATGTATAGTTTTCTTCTACCACACGGTGTACATCTACTTTGACAGGCTGACGCAACTGGAGCATCTGACGGAAGATGTTCTTCGAGCAGTCCATTACGTTGAATAGCAGTTCCATCACCTTCAGGCGCAACAACCCCGGATTCACCTGCGACGGGTCGTTGAAGTAAGGAGCCAAGGACCAACAATACGCCACGAGGCGGGCGCTCATTGGTGACACCTGCGCTCCTAACTCTTCGGTCATTAACGGTACGTTGACTTGCTGTGTGGTGAGGAAATCCTTCAACAGTTCGTCATTGATAGAGAATAGTAGACTCTCGAAAAGTCCTGTCTCCGGCGAGCCTTTCTTCTCGTAATAGATACTGTGTGCCTTACGCAGCAGAATCATCTGGTTCTTGCCCACCGTCCATGACTGGCGACCACAAGTCAGCTTCACGCTTCCGCCCAGCACAACATAGAGCAGGTGTTGTTCAAGGAAGAAAGTACCGCACTCACCTGCCGTCACGATGCATTGGTCGATGATGCTTCCACCATCGAGTCGGAGTGACGATGTGGAACAGTCGCCGCTAATCAACGCTGAGGGAAATTTCGTTATCTTTGTCATGTCAATACTCTGATTTCCAGTTTCGGTAATCAACTGCAAAGTTACAAATAATCTCTGACTCAACGTCGGATTATTACTATTAAGGGAGCAAGGCTGGGACTTGTTTGCCTCAATCTGCCCCCTTTGTCTTGCAAAAACTATTTAACACTGTAGATTTTATTGACAATCTTCCACTCACCATTCTGCTCGGCCAGAGTGAACATGTCGTTGAATGATCCGAGCTTGCTGAACCATGAGTCGATGCGCACGAAAGCCACATTACCGGCGATGTTCACATCCAACACCTCATAGGTGACTTCTTCTTGCCCCGTTTGTTCCAGACCATCATAGAGTGCGGAAATAGGTACGGCAGTAATCTTGCCGTTCTCCACCCACGACATTGTGGCCTGTTCTGTAAATGCTTGCTTTCCAATCTCGCGGCTGCCTTTACGGCCAGCCTCTGCATAGAGTTCCACTGCTTTCAGGATAGCAGTCACCTTCGCATTATTCTTTCCCATTGTTACTTTACTTTTGTTAGATAATCCTTGGTTACTTGTCTGAGCATTTACCCCACCAAAGCTGATGCACAACAGCACGGTAAGGGACACTATTCCGAAAAGACGCTTCATGACCTATTTCTTGATGGTATTTGAGTTCTGGTTATATGCCTTAGCCACACATTTCCACTCGCCGTCAATCTTCAGCAGAAGCAATACGTCGGTGAAGTCGATGGAGCCTCCCCAACCTTCTTCCAACACACGCACTACGGCCAGTGTCTCTTCAAGCTCCAGCACGTCTATGCGAGTCTTGAACGCTTCACCGGCACCTACGGTGTCAACATTGTGATAGAACTGTTCGATGCTGCCACGCTCGAAATTGCCGTTCAGGAAACCAAAGAGGCAGGCATCTTCAGTGAACAACTCCTTTGCATACTTGCTGTTGCCCTCGGCAACACTCTTGGTGAACTTACTGGCGGCTTCTACTACTGCATTGTAGTCTTCAATCTTACTTCTCATATTACCTTTGAGTTTAAATTAAACAATGTTTGAATCTGTGTGCAAAGGTACGATGATTCAGACAAACAGGCATTTCTATTTAGTTCAACTTTTCTGACTATTTCGTCCAAACACTACAGCTTACTTCCCATAAACTTATAGATCATATCGGCTTTGCATAGCTGGGGAATCATTTTTCCGAGAAGCTACCTTGGATTTTTCAAACCGCAAGGCGTGTCCTGTGAACCATCTTCCTTTAGGCAGTTTTGGCTTAATGGTATTGGCAGGATTCATGGCATTGCAAAGGTACAAAAGGATGATATGACCCCATAGGCATGTTTTCTTTGATGCTCTGTCATGTCTTGTGCCATCCAGTCATAACGGTGTCCTCTTATATTAGTGGAAATCTTTGAGAAAAACCTGTACCAAATCCGTGAGTGATGCGCAATGGTGTTCCCTCAACACGGATATGGATTCAAGCCAACTTGACAGATTCCTTGCAGAGTAGAATCCGAATTCATTAGTAATCCTCGACTTCGGTGGAGATTGGTTTTTGAAATTCATATATATCTTTGAGAGTATTCCAAATGTGGCTGTCTCAAAAATCATCTATGCATCGGGATTGTCACCGCTTAGTGAGCTCTTGTCCCAATTAGGATGCTCATAATGTATTTGCAGAAAAATGTTGAAGTCAGTCTAGAATATCCTTCGCCCTTAATCCCCCACTTATCTCCAGCAAGAACAACATGTCGGATATGCGTGAACTACTTGGTTACTTTGGCACGGGCATATCAGACCTTCGTCGAGTTGAGTCGAAATCCGAAGAATTGGGCATTCCGATGAAATCAGACAAAAGATTGAAGAAAGCCTCGACGGCAAGGATGAAAAGACAGGAGTGATTTTTTCGGATTTTATTGCTATCTTTGCCATGTCTGTTACGCTTTTTATTGTCTTTGGATTTGCAACACTAAGATAAGTGAAAAGTCTAACATGACAAATTCCTGGGCAACATTTTGCTGCCCAGTAACTTATAAAAAATAATTATTAATTATGTTGCGGAATTAAGGTATATATTGCTGTCACGTTGTCACGCCATATGATCAGAACGGCATGTCGGCCTCCTCGTTGCCTTCAACATCAGGCAGACAGCTGTCGATGTCACACTGAGGACGCTCAGCCACCTTCCAGAAACGGCCGTAGGTCGGTGAGGAAGGATATACCATAATTAGTCATTTATAAATTCTAAATTTAAAACCTTGTCCGTTACCGGATTCGGCGGTAAAAGTAGTGGGACTATTTTAGTGGTTTTGTACGCTATGCAGCGCACAAAACAAAAGGTTCTTTAACTCTATGTTTTGATTCTTTGATATTTCATTCCTTGGCTAGACAGAAGTTTTACCTAAAACGGTGGATCGCTGTCGGAGCAATCGGTTCCGACAGGGTGGGCACGGAGACAGGAGACCGCTGAGGTGCACAACTTCCATTTTGAGCTACGGAGACAGGAGACCGCTGAGGTGCACAACTTCCATTTTGAGCTAAAGGCAAACGTTCTGCGCACCGGGTGGGACAACATTGAATCATTTTGAAAAATCCTCCGCAAGAGTTGGCGGAATGCCCAGAAAGTCCTATCTTCGCAGAAAAGAAGTTGTATTACAATATCAACTCATCGGCAGTATGGAAAAGAAAGCATTGAGGCGGTGCCCCCTTGGCATCCAGACATTCGAGTGTATCCGTGAAGGTGACTACCTGTACGTGGACAAGACGGAGCTGGTCTACCGCATGACGCACGACTACAAGTATGTGTTCCTGAGCCGCCCCCGGCGGTTCGGCAAGTCGCTGCTGGCCTCCACGCTCCACAGTTATTTCGCCGGACGCAAGGACCTCTTCACGGGACTGGCCATCGAGGGGCTGGAAAAGGAATGGACACACTACCCCGTGCTGCACTTCGACATGAGTACGGCCAAGCACTTGGACGAGGATAGGCTGGAAAGGGAACTGAGCGGAAAACTGACAGATTATGAGAAAATCTATGGTAAGGGGGAAGTGGATCAGTCGAATCTGAATCAGCGTTTTGAAAGAATTATAAAAGCAGCCTATGAACAGACAGGACAGCCAGTAGTGGTTCTCATCGACGAATACGACGCGCCGCTGCTGGACGTGGTGCACGAGGAGGAACAGCTGCCGAAGCTGCGCCAGGTGATGCGCAACTTCTACTCGCCGCTGAAGGCCTGCGACCCTTACCTGCACTTCGTGTTCCTGACGGGCATCACGAAGTTTTCCCAGATGAGCATCTTCAGCGAGCTGAACAACCTGAAGAACATCAGCATGAATCCTGCCTATGCCTGCATCTGCGGCATCTCCCGCGAGGAACTGCAGACGCAACTCACGGACCACGTCGATGCCTTGGCCGAACAGTTGGGAACCGATCGCGAAGGAGCCGTCCGCCAGCTGGGCGACCGCTACGACGGCTACCATTTTGCCTGGCCCTCCCCGGACCTGTTCAACCCCTTCAGCCTGCTGAACGCCTTGGCAGACTGCCGGCTGGACAACTACTGGTTCAACTCGGGCACGCCTACCTACCTGATTGAGATGATGCGGAAGTTCGGGGTGCTGCCCTCCCAGATGGGCCGGATGGAGGCGATGGCTTCCGCGTTCGATGCTCCCACGGAGTCCATGACCTCCTTAGTGCCGCTGCTCTACCAGAGCGGCTATCTGACCATCAAGGATTACGACAGCGATGACCAGCTCTATATGCTGGACATTCCGAACCGGGAAATCCGTGTGGGACTGATGGAAAGTCTGCTGCCCCACTATGTACAGCGGGCGGCCAATGAGGGACTGACCACCATTGCGAAAATGAACCGCTGTCTCCGCAAGGGCGACCTGGACGGAATGTTCCGTCTGCTGCAGCAATACCTGCTGACCCTCCCGCAGTGTGACAATACCCAGTATGAGGGTCATTACCAACAGGTGCTCTACATCCTCTTCTCCCTGCTGGGTATCTACGTGGATGTGGAGGTGCGCACGGCTACGGGCCGTGTGGACCTGGTGATGCGTGCCTACGGCAAGCTCTACCTGTTCGAGCTGAAGCTGGGCCGTTCCGCCGCCTCGGCGATGGAGCAGATCGACCTGAAGGACTATCCCGCCCGCTTCGCCCTGTCGGGCCTGCCGATAGTGAAAGTCGGCATCTCCTTCGATCCGGAACGCCGTACCATCGGCGACTGGGAATATACATTGTAATGAGTAAAAGACAAGCTGTTCCAATGACCAGGGTAACAGTATGAAGAAATTTCATTTGTTGAACAGTTCGAACGTAAACTTGCAACCCACTGAGGTGAACTTGCCCTGTTCGTTGCCGATGAATACGCCCATGTCGAACAGGTGGGTAGCCAGTCCATATCCCACTTCCACATAGGGGTTCAGATGAGGCATGAACAGGAGACCCGCGTAGATACGCTCTTTCTGGACGAACGACAGCAGTTTGCTCACCGGGTACAGGAGCAGGAACGGCGTTTCGTACGTGATGTTTCCCCGCAGATAATGGCGGGAGGCGTTATACCAGCGTCCGTCGAGCATCTGGAAGGTGCCTCCGATGTCGTCGCCCCAGCCTTGTGGCAGGTTGCGGTCGGCAAAGTCCACGTAGTCCACGAAGTACATGTTCTTGGTGTGGGCAAAGAAACCGCCGCCTACGTGGTAGTTGATGGCGTACACGTTCCGGATGCGAATGCGCTGCTCAGCCGACAGCTCCAGACGGCTATAGGTGCCCGAATGCTTCATGAGGGGGATGCCCCGCTCAAAGTCGGCCACGAAGGTCGGGTAGCGGGATCCGACATCGATTTTCCGGTTCCCGTTCATGTAGTAATACAGTCCGGGTGTCCATTCCACCCGTAGCCGCGGGGCGAAACTGTTGTAGTGGGAACGTACGCGGCTGGCCACTTCCGGCGTACTGCTGGTGTAGCGCCAGTGCATGGACACACCCGTCCACAGGCGGAGCCCGTTGACGATTTCGATGTTGTGCGACAGGTTGAAGTACACGTCCTTGAAATAGTCCAGGTCCAGTCCTTCAAACGAGAAAGCACTGTCAGGCATGGCTTTCAGCTGGTCCAGCACCACGCTGCTGTAGATGCGGTTGCCGTTTCCGGCATTCACCTCGATGCGGGCGTGCCGGCGGGGGTTGTATTCATACTGGATGTCTGTCTTGGCATACAGTTCCTTCTTCGTGAAGTTATAGCCGATTTGGGGTGCGATGCGCAGGTGGCGTCCGTCGTTGAACACCTTATTATATTTAAAGGTCTGCCGGTAGGAGATACCTTTCCGGTGGCTGTAGCCGAAGAGCATCGGGTTGAACAGGGGCGAGCACCTCACGTTGCCTACCTTCGACAGGTCGATGTCGTAGCTCCGGATCAGTGCGTCCCCGATTTGCCCCCAGAACACTTGGGCCTTTTCCTTCCGAAGCTGTTCGGGGCGGGTGAGGCTGTCGTTTCGTTCCGCTTGCCGCTGACGGTAAGCCGAGTAGAGCCGTTCTTCCGGCACGGACAGCGGGATGGGCCGGATGCGGTTGAAGTGTTCGGCATTGCGCATCACCTGCGTCGTGTCGCACGTCAGGGTATAGGAAGGAGACAGGTTGTATTTGTGGCGGTTCCTCTTCACCACATTGCGCAGCAGCAGTTCCTGGGGCATGCGGTAGTCCACCGACTTGTATTTCATCCAGCCCGTGTAGTTCATTTCGATGTTGTTGCCCATGAACGAGAACACCACGTCCGAGTAGATCAGGGCAGGCAGGTATTTGGTGTGTTCCGCCTCGCCCATATGCATCTCCACCTTGAATTTCACGACGTCGTACTTTCCCTCGAAAACCATCGATGTCAGGTGCCAGTCTTCGGTCGAGATCCAGAAATACCCTTCCAGTAGCTGGGTGCTGCGGAAGCGGGGGATGACCTGTATCTTGTAGAGCTGTATGCCCCGTTCGTAGCCCACTGAGTCGAGCACATACGAGTAATGCCGGCTGGTGGACTTGTGGAGGGGCGAGAGGATACGGTCATCCATCACTGAGGGGGCATAGATGTTGAACTTCAGGTAGTCCAGGATGTCGAAGAAACGGCTGTTTCCCCCCGGAAGTGTGGTCGAGATGGCCCTCACCTTCCGGTCGAATGTGTTTGGGGCGGTATAGTGCAGGTCGCTGATGCTTTCGTGCAGGTAGTCATAGACCCCTTTTTCAAAGCGGAACATGGAGGGGACATAGCGCAGGATGCGGTTGCGTTTCGAGGTTTTCATCCGCCCTTTCAGGTACAGCTCCGCTTCGTAGCTTTTCACCTGGTTGGCATAGACATCGGCCGACAGGAAGATACGTTCCAGCAACGAATCGGGGACGTAGGGTTTGGAGTGGAAAACCGGAGTTACCTCGCTGGCCCATCCCCCTATGACTGTCATGGCGGTGAGCCACAAGGCAAGCCACCATTTTCCGGGAACTGATTGGTGTAAAATCCAAAACATGGGGCAAATATAGTATAAATGCACCATTTGCCGAAGTTTTTTGAAAAATATAAGACAATTCTAGTTTTTTATTTCTATCTTTGTGCTGTAAAACATGGTTGTGAAACATTTATGGTTAAAAAAGAACTGACTGAAGCTGAAATTGCCGACTGCATCCCTGATGTGTGGCAAGCTCTTACGGAAGCGCAGCGGGAACGTCTTGCGCAGCATTTTGTTGTCCAGAAATTCAAGAAAAACGAGACCATCTATTGCGAAGGGGAGACCCCTCGTCACCTGATGTGTCTGCTTTCGGGCAAGGTGAAGATTTATAAAGACGGAGTAGGGGGCCGTAGCCAGATTATCCGTGTCATCAAGAACAAAGGATATTTTGCCTACCGCGCTTATTTCGCCCAGGAGAATTTCATCACTGCTGCGGCGGCCTTCGAGCCCTGTACCATTTGTCTCATACCCATGGACCTGATTGAAGACCTCTTGAGCGAGAATGTTTCTTTGGCCATGTTCTTTATCCGTCAGCTGTCCATTGACCTGGGGGTATCGGACGAGCGGACGGTCAATCTGACGCAAAAGCATATCCGGGGCCGGCTGGCCGAGTCGCTCCTGTTCCTGAAGGAAACCTATGGGGTGGAGGAGGACCAGTGTACGCTGAGCATCTATCTGTCGCGCGAAGACCTGGCCAACCTGTCGAACATGACCACTTCCAATGCCATCCGTACGCTTTCCAATTTCGCATCGGAGAAGCTGATTATCATCGACGGACGAAAAATCAAGCTCATCGACGAAGAAAAACTGAAGAAAATCAGTAAAATCGGGTAACTGTGCGGGGCCGTTTCGGCTGCTTGCCGATGACGGATAGGGTTCTTGTCACAACTGGTGGATATTTTCGGGGAGAATCTTTCTTTTTTCGGAAAAAATACCTACATTTGCACTGGATGCCTGTAGGCATCCAGTATCAACCTAAATAAAGTAACCTCTAAACTCTGCAAATGTATGAAAAAAACGGAAAGAACTCTGGTGCTCCTGAAACCCTGTACGGTAAAACGGAACTTGATTGGTGAAATCATCTCTATTTTCGAAAAGAAAGGACTGCGTGTCGTAGGTCTGAAGATGATGCAGCTGACCGACGAAGTGTTGTCGGAGCACTATGCCCACTTGTCGGAAAAGCCGTTCTTCCAGCGTGTAAAGGATTCCATGATGGCGACACCTGTTGTGGCCATCTGTCTGGAGGGTGTCAGTGCCGTCGATGTGGTGCGTGTCATTACCGGTCCCACCAACGGCCGCACGAACTGTGTACCGGGTACCATTCGTGGTATGTATAGCATGAGCTATCAGGAAAACATCGTCCATGCCAGCGACTCGCTCGAAAACGCAGCGATTGAATTGAAACGTTTCTTCAAGGATGAAGAAATCTTTGACTTCCCGCGCGAACTCTTTGAAATCTTCTACGCCAACGACGAAGTCTGAATTCAATAATGAAGAATGAAAAATAATGAAGAATGAAGAATGTACGTCCGGATGGCGAAATTCTTCATTCCTCATTTATCATTCATTATTACAACCGCTTCTTCGCTTGCTCTGTATGCTATTTGTTATACGCTGATTTATAGTTTCTTGTCATTCTGGACGAAGTGAAGAATCTGAAAAGCGCGAGTAGATGTATACAGATGCTTCACTGCGTTCTGCATGACAATAGGGGCCCATTCCCTACTTTTGCAATGTTGCATTGCAAAGTATGAACCGAATAATTTTACCTGCAAATTTATAAAATTATTCCGTAAACTGAGCAATTGTTATGATAGAATGTCTGATATTTGCTTACTTTTATGACAATTTGTCAATTATTACCTACTTATTTCGTTTTATGGCGAAAACAAAGGCAAAAATTAGCAATTACAGATGAGAGTTTGGAGTCAAATGGATCCATTGTTGAAAATAAACTCTACAAGGAGTGAGTTTCTCAGATTTTATTTGTATCTTTGCAGCGGCAGCTGTTTCCTCTTTCGTGCCTCGGCAATGTTCAAACCAGTTTTGACATTGCTCTCGGCTTGGCATCGGTTGTCATGTCATCTCAGAGCCTCGTTTGTTATTGCATCACCAAGACAGGTGAAATGTCTGACCTGACAAAATCCTGGGGCGCTCGGCTTTGCCGCTTGCCACAAGCAAGAACTTTTTGTTGCTCAAGAACTTGAAAATGCATGTTAACCGCCATGTAGCGGATTAAGGACAAACAATTATAGAATATTGGTAATGGAAACAGATGTTCTACTGTGGGGATTGAGTTCTCAAGCTTGGATCACGATCGTGCTGGTTGTGGGTATGTTCATTACGTTAATGAAGACACGGATACCGGCTGACGTGGTTTTTCTTGCCGTCATGGCTCTGCTGGTGATTTGTGGCTGTCTGCCAGCCGCAGAGGCGCTGAAAGGCTTTTCCTCGTCCACGGTG
>JALEPZ010000040.1 GCA_022767125.1 Phocaeicola plebeius | reverse complement strand
TATTGGATACGCAGGAAATACAAGCGTTTCCATCGCAAGCCCATTGTCAAGGCTTTCATTTGGCTGCAAGAGATAGCGAGCAAAGACCGCAGTCTATTCTATCATTGGCAGAGAGGTCAGACCCCAAGGTTATGTCAATGCACAAAGAGTTGAGTGTGAAGAGCCGTGTGAGGGGAGACTTTCACGCACGGTTCTGTGAGAGGGTGAGGGTGAAACTCCCTCGCTCTACTCGACCTATGATTCATAATTCAAAATTTCGCCTTCATTTTTGGGTTATGGTTAGGCTGTCTCAGTTGTTGTATGGAGATTTTTTCTGTTTTGAAAGTTACTATTTGATGAACAGTTTAGAGATGACCGACAATACCTGCAGCACACTCTCTTTACTTTCTACCGGAATGTTGATATGGGTCTTGCCTGTTACCTCATCGGTTTTGACGATGCTGTCCACCAAGCGGTGCGTTGCTTCGGGCGATTGCAGAGCCTTGGCCATTCCGCTGAAGAATTTCACGCCTTGTGCAACAAGGGCTTCGGGGCTGTCAGCATCTTCCGGCGAGGAAACGGGTTCGTTGGAATCGCCAAGAGAAGATCCGTCATGAGATGATTCCTCACGGGATGATTCATCATGGGAAGATCTGTCATGGGTTGATACATCAAGAGAAGACTCGTCATGGGATGATTCATCATTATCTTGAGAAGAACCGCCACGCGAAGCCTCGCTGGATTCATCTCCATGCGGCTTGTTCTCTTTGTCGGCAGAAGTCTCTGTCGATTCTTCCTGTTCGGGTTGTTCCTGTTCGGGTTGTTCGTCGGCTGCCTGTTCCATTTCCCCGGCATCGATGATGGCCGTTTCTTCTTCGCCCTCTTCTTTTTCGATTATACCTCCAAACAGATTGACTATATCCTTGAACTTATCATCGGAAACGAAGATGGAGTCATCGCCATTGTCGAGGACCCCCTCGAACATGTTCTGCTTGAACCGCAGTTTGCCGATCATCCTTTCTTCGATGGTTCCCGTAGCCACGAGGTTGATGACCTGGATGTTGCGCTGTTGCCCCAAGCGGTAGATGCGTCCGATGCGCTGTTCGAGGACAGCCGGGTTCCACGGCAGGTCGAGGTTGATGATGATGGATGCGGTTTGGAGATTGAGTCCCGTGCTGCCGGCATCTGTAGAGATGAACACCCGGCAGTCAACATTGTCCTGGAAGCGTCGGGTCATCTCTCCACGCTTCACGGAGGGGACACCTCCATGAAGATACTCGTAGTCTACGTCCAGCCTCTCGAGTTCCATGGCCAGGAGGCGGGTCATGCGCTCCCACTGGCTGAAGACCACCACTTTGCAGTCGGTGCCCTGCAGGATATCGCCGATGATATTCATCGTCTCGCCAATCTTCACGTCATAGCGCGTCTTCTGGTCGAGGATATAGGTACTGTCGCATACCATGCGCATGATGTTGAGATTGAGCAGCAGCTTGCGCCTGTCAGACTCTGAGAGGAAATGGTGCGTGTTCCATTTGTGGATGAGGCGGGCAACGATGGCGGCACACTCCTCGTGGATGTCCATCTGCTGCTGGGTCATGGGCACAAACAGGTTCTTGTCCTGACGGGCGGGCAGTTGCAGTTCCACATCATGTTTTCTCCGGCGTATGAGCCGTTCGCGCGCAAGTTCGCCCACGGCATTCAGGTTCTTGTAGCCCAAGACCTTGCCGGTCTCATTGGTGACGATACATTCCTGACGGAACTTATAGTAGGGGCCGAGGCAGTACTGGTCTACCAGTTCCATGACGGAGAACAGTTCTTCCAGTTTGTTCTCGAGCGGAGTGCCCGACAACGCTACGGCATAGCGGGCATCGATACGCCGGGCGGCGATGGCTATCTGGGTGTTCCAGTTTTTCAGCCGCTGCACCTCATCCATGATCACCATGTCGGTCTCGAGTTTCCCCAGATATTTCACATCATTCGACATGGCATTATAGGAAACCACCTTATAGCTTGCATGCTGTTGGTACAGCTGTTTGCGCTTTACGGCATTGCCTTCAATCACCAGGACATCGGATCCGGCAAAACGCTCTATCTCCCTCTTCCACTGGTATTTCAGCGAGGTGGGACACACCACCAATACCTCGTCGACAAGCCTGTTGGCCCTGAACACTTCGGCCGTGGCTATGGCCTGTATGGTCTTTCCCAATCCCATCTCGTCGGCAATGAGTACCCGTCCCTTCCCGACAGCAAATCTCACTCCCTCCTTCTGATAGGGAAACAGTTTCACGCTGAGCAGGGAGTCGAGGACGGTATCTGAAAGTCCCTCGACGATGTCGCTCCGGGTGTCGGCTTCGCGCATCTCGAGCACAAAGTCGAGCGCATCGTGATAGCATCTGAAGGTATCGCTGATGGCCCTCGCCTGTTCAAGGAATCGGGGGAACGAGCGGTAGGCATTCGGCAAAAGATAACCGGCCTCATCGAAATAGCCGCGGGCCAACTCCCGGAAGGCTTCTTCCTGGTCAGCGCCTATGCGGATTCGTACCGCGCGCCCTTCCTTGTAAGAGAGGTAGACCGACGTATAGGCCGGAACGGAGCGATGGACATGGTGTCTCGTGCTCCCGGCAAGCCACATCTTCGTGGCTTCGATATGTTTGCAGGTTCCAAGCTGCGAAGTCTTGAAGTCGAGACACGAGCAGTAGTTCCACGGGCTTTTCTCTCCCCGATAGACCACCTTGTAGGTCTGCCTTGTGGCGGGGTTCTTCACGCTGTATTCACCTGGTGCCACTCTTTCGTCTACCGCATGGATGACAAAAGACTCGTCGCGGGCCGACTGCTGGCGCAGTGCCACCTGCCACTCCTCTACGGTCATATGCTCGGGTTTGACGATATCAGAGAGTTTCCTGACGGTCTTCTTCCTGGTCTTCTTCGTCTTTTTCTCCTTGTCTGTCTGCTTACGTTGTGCCATTTCTTAAGGGTAATATTCGGTTAATAGATGATAAATGCTCAAAAGGGTGTCAGAGGATGGACCAATCTCCGAGGGTGTGTCCCATACCCTTTGTTGATGATGCTGCTGTTTCGACGGCAAAGGTACAAAATTAAACGATTCCGCCCAACTCTTTCAAGGAAAAAGTTCCGTCCTTGCTGGCCTGCACTTAGACGGTAGTCCCGACCCAACCCATGTACAACCTGTAAATTCGTTATAAAATAACAATCTTTACATCCGTTCATCATTCATTTGCGAAAAGTGAATCCAATAACGAAGGACGATTTGAACCGATTGTATCTGAGTCTCTTTTTTTTTACACTACCAGAATCAGTTGTCAACTGAATAGGGCAATCAGTTGACACATAAAAAAAATAACGACAAAAAGTTGGAAGAATCAGTATTTTTCATTATATTTGCAGACGATAAGGAAAACATCCAATAATAATAACATAAAACAACCGATTATGGGCCTTTTCACGAACGACACAGAACTTGCTTCTTTGAAGGAAGATGTTATAAACCTGAAGCGCCAAGTACAAGGAATTCTTGAGCGGATTGAAACGCCTGCAGATGCAGAGCCTATGGAGGTGGGCTCAGCAACTGCCGGAGAGACAGAACCCGAGCAAACTGCCGAGTCTGCGGTTGAGACCTCTGAAACTCCTGTGACCTCTGAAACTCCTGTGACCCCTGAAACTCCCGCTGCCGAGAAACCCGTGGAAACAGTAGTGCCCCAGGAAGCAGTCGCCTCCTGTGACTGCTGCAAGCAGTTGGAAGAACTGAAGGTGCAGGTGGCCAAACTGGCCGAGGCCGTCGACAATGCCGCCTACCAGGAGAAGATGGTCAAGGAACTCCACCACGAACTGCAACAGTACAAGAAAGGCTTCCTTGAAGACCTGACCAAGGGCTATCTGGCCGACATCATCCAGGTGTATGAGCGGGTGGCCGATACCAACAGCCATCTCAACCCCGATGACGAAACAGTGGATGTGAAGGCGCTGAAGCGGCTCCTCGAAAACAATATGCTGTTTATCTCCGACTTGCTCGAAGACCAGTATTCCATCGAGTGTTTCACCCCACAGCCCGGCGACGACTACAAGCCCAAGGAGCAAAAAGCGCTCAAGACCGAAGCCACCGATGACCCCGCCAAGGCCAATACCGTGGCGGCATGTATCGCCTGCGGTTTCCGCAACTATGAGACCGGACGCATCATCCGTCAGGCCAAAATCAAGGTCTACAAGCTCACCGTTGCCCCCAATCCCCAGAAATAAGAGAAACAACAGATAAATTTCAGAAAATCAGTAACCTATAATATACATCAATTATCATGGCAGAATTTGATAAAACCCGTGCCGTCTACGGCATTGACCTGGGAACCACCTATAGCTGTATCGCACAGATGGACAAGTTTGACCAGGCGGTAGTGCTCACCAACTTCGACGGCAGTCTCACCACCCCCTCCGTTGTCTATTTCGAGAGTGAAGACAAGAGTATTGTGGGAGCCGATGCCAAAGGCATGCTCGTGACCGAGCCCCAGAACACCGTGAGCTTCATCAAGCGCAGCATGGGTGTGGATGCCGCCTTCGACAAGGCCACCAACACCTTCCCCTATCACCGTGACCCCTCTGAAATCTCGGCCCTCATCCTCAAGAAACTCGTACAGGATGCCAACGACCTGGGCGACAATCCCGAACCCGTGAACGATGTCGTGATTACCTGTCCAGCCTATTTCGGCACCAAGGAGCGCATGCAGACCAAGCAGGCCGGAGAGATTGCCGGACTCAACGTGCTGGGTATCATCAACGAGCCCACTGCTGCCGCCATCGCATACGGCATGAAGACGACCGAGAAGAAGACCGTGCTCGTGTATGACCTCGGAGGCGGTACCTTCGACGTGACCATCATCAATGTGAACAATGGTGCCATCAAGGTGATTGCCACCGGCGGTGACCACCACCTCGGCGGTGTGGACTGGGACACCGACTTCGCACAGTTCATGCTCGACAACTTCAACGAACAGAACGGCACCTCCTATACCATGGACGACGAGGTGCTCAAGAACACCCTGCTGCTCGAAGCCGAGAACAAGAAGAAACTGCTCTCGTCGAAGGAGACCGTGAAGTGCAACGTACAGTATGACGGCCTTTCGGCCCGTTTCGAGGTGTCGCGCGAAATCTTCGACGCCCTCACCAAGAACCATCTGGAAGAGACCATCGACTGCACCCACAAGACCATTGACATCGCCCGACAGAAGGGTTACAACGACGAACTGGAGTTCCTGCTCGTGGGAGGCAGCAGCCGTATGCCACAGGTGAAGCAGCGGCTTGATGCCGAGTTCAACTGCGACGCCAAGCTCAGCGATCCCGACCAGTGTGTGGCCAAGGGTGCCGCCATCTATGCCATGAACGCTGCCTACTCACAGGCCATGGAAGACTATGAGGAGGGCAACATCGACGAACGTCCCGCACCCATCAAAGGGCCGAGAGCCCGCGTGGTGAATGTCACCAGCAAGACCTATGGTACAGACTGCAACGATTCCAACGGCAACCCGATGGTGAAAAACCTCGTCTTCGCCAACACCTCGCTGCCCACCAAGGTGGTAGATACCTTTACCACCGGATTCGATAACCAGCGACAGGTGTCGATGAAGGTGTTCGAGAGCGACTTCACCAATCCCGAAACGGAGGATATGGTGGAAGAGCGCTTCTGCACGATGCTCGAAGACCGGGTGCTCCAAATCACGCAGAACTGGCCCAAGGGAACCCGAATCGATGTGGTGTTCGAGGTTGACAATGAGGGTATTCTCCATGTCCACGCCAATGTGGGGCAGGAGGCCATCGACTTTACCTTGAAGATCAACGGTGTGAAGTCGCGCGAGGAACTCGACGATGCCATCGCTGCCGTGGCCAAGATTTCCGTTGAATAACTCTTCAACCTCATAGACAGGTGGGTCTTCGCATGGAGTGTCGCCAGACAATGGTGGCCTTCCATCTTGACCCACCTTTTCCCGTTTTTATCAGTTGAACCCATTTTTTTTCAGTAGAACCGAATAGAAAGATATGCAGGAGACAATCTTCAAGATGCGAATGAAACTGTGGGACAAGGCCCTGCAGCAACTGCAGCAGAACCAGGAGTATCTCGATGGGGCTGAGATTGAAGCCATCAACGCCCTGACCAACTATTGGCGCAAGAAGAAGTTTGGCGAAGAGTGTAGTGCCGACGTGGAGCGCATGGTGAAGAACATGATTGACTGTGACAAGAAGCACAGCAATAAACTCGACGTGGTACAGGCCAGCAAGGATTTCCGTGGTGTAGCACGGGAGATGTATACGACCGATGAGGAGACCTTCAAGCAGTTTGCCGACTATATGCAGAAGACACAGGGCGGACCGCAACTCACCGAGGAGCAGCGAAGGCGACGTGAAGAGCGGCAGCAGGCACAGCTGCGCGAGGCCCAGCAGCGACAGGCGCAGAACCAGCAGCAGCGCCCATCATCCACGCAGCGCCCATCCAATACGCGGACATCATCATCCACGCGGGTGACTCCCACGCAAACACAGCAGCGGCCGGTCACACGCACCGGCACCACCACCGCTTCCGGAAACAGCGGCACCTCTACTGGAAACAACGGTGGCGATCAGCCTAGGAAGCCTTGGCTGGTACGTATTCTCCTGCTGGTGGCTGTGCTGGCAGGCGTTTACTGGATATGGAACAAGTTCACATCGGATGAACAACCGTCGGGGGCCGGCTATGAGGAACAGGTCATCGGACACTGGAACGGAAAACTCCAGTCGTTCCCTGCCACCATCACCCTCGACTCGCTTTCGGGCAACGCTGTGTTTGGCAGAATCCATGTCGAGTTCCGCAACAGCATCGTCACCCACCGGCTCAAGGGAGAAATCAACCAGCAGGACGGTAACACCACGGTGAGACTGGTCGACATCGATGCCACCATCAACCATCATCTCAATGGCAATTATTTCATGACCATCAGCGCCAACGGCGGTGAGATGAAGGGCACGTACACCAACAACGATACAGATAAACAGTCAGAGATGACGCTCCAGAAACAGGAGAACGAAGAGGTGGAAGGACTGGGCAGGACTCCCGGTATGCAGGAACGCAAGAAGGGAAGAAAGGGGAAGAGCGGATCCTCAACGGACAGCAACAAACCGTCGGAGGGCAGCTCGGCCAAGCCTGCAACCTCGCCCGCCACAACTCCCCGGACGGCACCTGGACAGACACTGAAGACGGAACCTGCCGCTGAACCCCAGCCGGAGCCTGAGCCCAAGAAGAAGGGTGGGGGGTTCCGCTTGGAGAAAGTGGACCAAAACCAAATCTATCAGGGAATGTAGAGGAAATGTAAAACTTATCATAACATGATGACAATGAAGACCCTATCACGACGATTGACCGCGCCAAAACGGTGCCTGTTGCTTTGGCTCTGCCTGCTCTTTGCTCCGCTGGCCGCCCTGGCCCAGCAGTATGTTGTTGACCCGCTCTTTGCCGATTCGGTTAACTGCTATCGGGTAGTCCTGAAAGACAGCGTATGGAAGGAAGCCACCGACAAGCAACGGCAGGTGCTGACGCTGTCGAAAGGAACCGTCATCCAGGTCGACACCTGCAAGAAGAGCAACCTCTCCTCTTACCTGATTTTCGACCATGGCAACCGGTCCTACCGAATCAGCAGGAGTGACCTGAAGTGGAGCGAACTCAACCCGGCAGAGACGGAAAACCCCTTGCCCTTGAAGCAGCGCCTGCGCCACTCCAAACTCGGCAAGTTCTTCTCCTCCTACGGCCCTTGCTGGCTCGTGGTAGGGCTGCTGGCCTTTGTCTATATCCTCTTCTTTGTCACCGTCAAGTTCCCCCGTGCCGATCTCATCCTCTCGCTGCCGATGATTGTCCCCGTCTGCCTGCTGCTTGTAGCAGCCGTCGAGATTGGTGGCTATGCATTGCTGGGAGGCGACGTCTTCTGGTGGTGTGACTACGACCGCTACGGCTTCTTCGGTTCCCTGTGGCGTGTCATCCCCTTCGTGCTGGTGGTGGCTGCCCAGCTCTATGTCATCAAGATTTATGATGCGGTGCTGATGGTGGCGGCCGACCTTCCCGACGATGATAATGGCATCCATCTCCGCTCGCTCGTCTGGGCTTTCGTGCTGCCTGTGCCCATCGCCATCGTCTATATGATTGTGGTCTACTGGCTGCTCGGATGGAAGGGAGATGCCAGCACCATGGTGCTCGTGCTGTTGATGTTGGGCGTGTTTGTGGGCGGATTCGTTAACACCTTCCGCAGGAATATCAATACCTATGGCGCCAAACTGGGCGTATGGGTATCGCTGTTCTCCATCATCTATGTCATCGCCTCGCTCATTGCCATTGGCGGTCTTGTCTACCTCATCATCCGGCTCATCATCCAGATTATCATCGCGCTGGTTGTGCTGGCCATCCTTGGTGGATCGGCCGGCAAGACGGTCTACAGAGACGGTAGTGGCAATCTTTATGAAAAAGATACCTTCGGCAACTTGCGCCGCCTCAAATAAACCATCCGTATGAAGAAACAACTGCTTGTGCTCACCCTGGCCTTGGGGGCCACCCTTTCCGCAAAGTCGCAGAACCCCTATCTCCCGATGTGGGAATATATTCCCGACGCTGAACCCTATGTGTTTGAAGACCCCGACCACCCGGGGCGGCAGCGTGTCTATATCTATGGCTCCCACGACTCGATGGTCAGCGAGTACTGCGGACGCGAACTCGTCACCTGGTCGGCTCCCGTCGACAGCCTCGACCGTTGGCGCTATGAGGGCGTCATCTTCGAGGTGAAGCGCAATGCCCGGGGCGAGTATATGGATGGGCAGCAACGTGGGGATGTGCTCTATGCTCCCGATGTGGTGGAGACCACCGATGAGGCTGGCAGGCGTTGCTACTATCTCTATCCCAACAACCAGTCTGGCGGGCGCAAAGGCATGGTGGCGAAGAGCTATCGCCCCGACGGGCCTTTCGAGGTCATCAACTGGGACCCTGCCTCGCCCTCCAAGACCATCGGCGTGTTGGGTTTCGACCCCGCTGTCTTCCGCGATGACGACGGCAGGGTGTATGGCTATTGGGGCTTCGGCGAACCCTATGTGGCTGAACTGGACCCCACGACGATGGCCACCGTGAAACCGGGCACCCAAGTGCTCCACAACTATATCAACGGCTACAAGCAGCCGGGCATCTTCCGTTTCTTCGAAGCCTCGTCCATCCGCAAGGTCAAGGACAAGTATATCCTCATCTACAGCCGCATGACGGGGCAGAATGAGTTTGGTCTGCCTACATCCAACTATACCTTGGCCTATGCCTACAGCTCTTCGCCCATGGGACCCTTTACCTATGGCGGCACCATCATCGACGGACGCGGCCGCGACCTCGATGCCCAGGGCACACCTGTCTTCACTGCCACGCCCAATGGCAATACGCATGGCAGTATCTGCGAAGTGAATGGCCGCTGGTGGGTATTCTACCATCGTCAGACCGGACTCGACGAGTATTCGCGCCAGGCCATGGTGGCTCCCATCGAGGTGGAAGTGGAAGAAGGGGGGGCGGCAAGGTGCGCATCAGTGAGGGGGCATACACCTCGGAGGGATTCCTTACAGAGGGACTGCCTCCGCTCAGACGATATTCGGCAGGTATCGCCTGTTATTACACGGGGCCGAAGCCTGCGGAGCACCATTGGCCACGCAAGACTTTCCATGGCTCGTATGTGGCTCCGCGCCGCTTGCCTGACGATTGTCCAGCTATGGCAAAGGGTTGTCCAGCCGAGTTTGCCTATGCGATCGATGTCAATCATAATCCTGTGGTCAACAACACTGACGGTTCGGTTGTGGGCTACAAGTATTTCAACTTCAGCCAAACCCGAGGCATGAGTGGACTGGCCTTGAGCCTGCGACTCATCCCGCAAGGGCTGGATGCCACTATCGACATCATGCTCGATAGTCCCCGTTCAGAGACGGGTGGCCGTCTGCTTGGCTCCATGACCCTCACGAAGGAGATGCCCTGTCGGTCTACACTCTTGGAGGCGTCTCTTCCCGCTCTCACCGCCATCGGAGGCAAACACGCCCTCTTCCTCTGTTTCCGCAGTCAACAGCCGGGACAGTCTGTCTGCGAACTGCTCGACCTTGCCTTCATCCCTCGGTAGTGGTTCATACCCGCTGCTCCGTGTTGTTGAACTTGAGCATCCTCTCCGGCACCGCCTTGCGGATATACTCAGCCAGCAACTGCAACAACTGTTGGCGGATGAAGGAAGTGGTGGTCAGCAATACTACCTGCCGCGTAGGTATAGGGATGGCAAAGGGTCTGACCAGCTGACGCTGCTCCCCCGTGAGCTGTTCGACGGCCAGTTCCGGGATGAAGGTCATGCCCAGTCCTGCCTCCACCATCCTCATGAAGGTTTCGATGCTGCTCAACCGGTAGGTGTCCTTGCTCATGTCCGCAGACTTGAGACTGCAGAACTTCACCAACTGGTCGCGGAAGCAGTGACCCTCATCGAGCATCCACAGCAGCTGGTTGCCCAGGTCGGCTGTTTTCACGCTCTTCGCCTCGTAGAGTCGGCTCTTTTTCGAAACGTAAGCGAAGAACTGCTCATAGAAGAGCGGTGTCTGCACCAGTTTGTCCATGCCGTCCATGCTCACGGCGATGGCGGCATCTATCTCTCCACGCTCCAGTGCCTTGACCAATCCCGAGGTCTGCATCTCGGTCACGTGCAGATGCAGTTCGGGATAATCCTCCATCATCTGCGGGAAGAAACGGGGCAGCAGATAGGGGGCTATGGTGGGCAGAATGCCGATACGGAAGGTGCCTGACAGCGATTCCTTGGCCTCGCTCACCATGTCCTTGATGCGGTTGGCACGGTTCACGACCTTCCAGGCCTGTTCCACAATCATCTTGCCCATGGCCGTGGGCACCACCTGTTGCGAGGAACGCTCAAAGATTTTCACCCCCAGTTCGTTCTCCAGTTTCTGGATCATCTGGCTCAGTGTGGGCTGTGTCACGCCACACTCCTCGGCGGCTTTGGCAAAGTGTCGCCAACGGTACACCGCCACGATATATTCCATCTGTTGTAGTGTCATAGTCGGAATAGTTGTCAGTTTTTTTCTTGAATGCGATTGTACTGAAAAGTATCAGGCTTTGTTTCTAAGGGCAAAAATACATAAAAATCCCCAATGCACCATCCTTTTCGACCTGTTTTTTGATTCAGTATTGATAAAATCTATCATCTGATAGAAAGAACCTGTTTGCTTTGAATGTTGATTATGCCTATCTTTGCACCAGAAAACAAGAGAACCATTCAGTTTAGTATGAACCTTTTAAATAAGTAACGATTATGAGAAGTATCACAACATTCGACCTGCAGTATGCACACAGATTCTATGGATTCCAGGGCGAGGCCCAGTATCTCCACGGCCACACCGGCGTTCTCACCATTGAGGTGGAAGACTCTGTCAACGAAGGTGTCAACATGGTTTATCCCTGCAACGAGATTCAGAAGGTGGCATGGGATGTGCTCAAGAATTTCGACCACGCGCTGATTCTCCGCGAAGACGACCCGCTGCTGCCCGCCATCCTCGATGTATATGAGAAACAGGGCATCAAGAACGGCCATCCCCAGAACAAGATGAAGGGTGAAGCCTTCAAGACCGAACTCTGCACTGCCTATCCTGACTGCCGACTGGTGGTGACGAAGGAGACCATGACTGTGGAAGGCATGATCAAGATTGTGTATGACCTGCTGAAGGACAAACTCAACATTGCCAAACTGACCTTCACCAGTGGCGTGAACGCTGCCTCCTGCGAGTTTACCGACCATAAGAATATCGACCGCTGCCCGCTCTGCGGCATCGCCCTCGATGCGAACGGCAAATGTCCGAAGTGCGGATACCAGAAGTAAGCGGTAGTTTCACAGACAGCCCAAAAGGGGCACAAGGCCACAGATCTTTCCACCGGAGAGGAATGCATGGAATTGTGCCCCTCTTTTGTACGCTATCCCCTGTAGATTTCCTTCATCCATTAACGCATATTAACGCAATAAAAGAAGCTGATTCAAGATATTTTTCGTTCATTTGCAAAGAGTGAAGCAAATCAAGTAACATTTTTACAGAACGATACCATGAAACGGCTACTTTTTGACATGTATTCCATGCAGGCTCTCCAAGAGCTGCATCGCTATCAGGCCGTCATGTTCAGCCCTACCTATCTCCTGTACTGTACCGCGAACCGAGCCTCCTTCTTTCCGTGAGACTCCTAACACCTATCTATTCACTAAAAAACATTGTTTTTATGAACAAACCGACTATTGCTGAAGTACAAGAATGGGTAATGAAACTCTATCATACCTGCGAAAGTACCATTACCAACGAAGAACGCAAAGAACAAGAAAAATATGCCATCATGGTACAGCGTCCGCAGGACAAGAAATTCCTGGTGAAGATGCTGGACGAATCTTCCCAAATCCGAGACCGCAAGAAGCTGGCCCTGCGTATCAAGGCCCTTATCGACCTCTATGGTGTCCCTCAGTTCCTGAACACCCGAGACACCTTATTATTTAAGATGTATCAGGCCTTCGGCTACCACTTTGACTTCATTGCCATCCCCATCATCAAGCGCCGCCTACGCTCGGACACATCGAAGGTCATCATCGACGAGGCCCGTCCTCGGCTGACCGAACACCTGGCTACCCGCTTCAAGGAGAAGATTGGCCAGAACGTGAACCTGCTGGGAGAAGTAGTGCTGGGCAACGGCGAGGCCGACAAACGTTACCACCACTACCTGGAAGCGCTGGAAAGCCCCGACATCAATTACATCTCGGTGAAGATTTCGGGTATCTATGCCCAGACACACGCCTTGAACTACGAGGAAAGCTTCCCCGAACTGGTACGCCGGATGTCCGAACTCTACCAGAAAGCCATTGACTTCCCATACGTAGACGAGAACGGCCGGAAACGGGCCAAGTTCATCAACCTCGACATGGAGGAATACAAGGATGCCCACTTCACCATGCGCCTGTTCAAGCACGTGCTGAGCCTGCCGCAGTTCAAGAACTACGAAGCCGGTATCGTGGTACAGGCCTACTTGCCCGATGCCTACGAGTTCCAAGGCGAACTGCTTGAATTTGCGAAGGCCCGTGTAGCCGCCGGAGGCGCTCCCATCAAGATGCGTATCGTGAAAGGCTGTAACCTGGAAATGGAAACCGTGGTGTCCTCGTTGCGCGGCTGGCCCAACCCCGTACGCAGCAGCAAGACGGAGGTGGACGCCAACTACCTGCATCTGTTGGAACGCGGCTTGAAGCCTGAGAACGCCAAGGTGCTGCACATCGGCATGGCATCCCATAACCTCTTTACCATCGCCTACGGCTATCTGCTGAGCCAGAAATACGGCACACCGAAGGACTGCTTCTGCTTCGAGATGCTGGAAGGCATGGCGAACCACGTATGGCGGGCACAGTCCATCCTGGGCAACCATGTCATCCTCTACACGCCGGTCGTGAAAGACGAACATTTCCTGAATGCCGTCTCCTACCTGGTCCGCCGCATGGACGAGAACACGGCTCCCGACAACTTCCTGACCCACTCGTTCAACCTGAAACCGGACACCGAGACCTGGCAGTTCCTGCAGAAACAGTTTGAGGATGCATATGTCTTGAAAGACCACCTGACGCACGTGCCCACCCGCACCCAAGACCGTCACCTGCCCTATACTCCCGTACCTCCTGCCGACGAAATGGAAAACGAACCCGACACGGACTTCGACCGCGAAGTGAACCAGCAGTGGCAGCGGGAAATTTTTGCCAAATGGAAGAAGTCGGAAAAGGACATCCCAGACATCCTGCCGCTGCAGATCGGTGCCAAGACGGTTGTGACCGAAAAGCGCCACCGCTACATGGACCGTTGCCAGGACGACAAGGTATGCGTCTGTGAAATGTCGATGGCCGGACAGAAAGAGATACAGGAAATCCTGCAGATTGCCGAAGCTGACCCTTCCGGCTGGAGGAAGACTTCGCTGGAAGAACGCCACCGCATTCTGTACGCTGCCGCGAACAAGCTGGGCGAGTTGCGCGGCGACCTCATCGGGTGCATGTGTGCCATCACCGGCAAGACCGTAGTGGAAGGTGACGTGGAAGTGTCGGAAGGTATCGACTACGCCCGTTTCTACACCACGACGATGAAGAAGTTCGCTGCCCTCTCAAATGTGGACATCACGGCAAAGGGCACCATTCTGGTTATCTCCCCGTGGAACTTTCCCTGCGCCATTCCTGTGGGCGGTATCGTAGCCGGACTGGCCGGCGGCAACACGGTCATCTTGAAACCGGCTACCGTAGCGGCTCCCGTAGCCTGGCTGTTCGCCAAGGCCTTCTGGGACGCCGGTGTACCGAAAGAAGCCCTGCAGGTCATCATTACCGACCGGGAAGCCCTGAAGACCCTCACGACCTCCCCCGTGGTGAAACACATCATTCTGACCGGCGGCACCGATACGGCCCGTGCTATCGCCAAGTCGGTTCCCGCCACTCCGCTGTCGGCAGAGACAGGCGGCAAGAATGTCATTATCCTGACGGCATCGGGCGACCGCGACCACGCCATCATGAACATCGTGGCATCGGCCTTCGGCAATGCCGGACAGAAGTGTTCGGCCTGCTCTCTCCTTTTGGTAGAACAGTCGGTCTACGATGACAAGGACTTCCAGGAAAAGCTGAAGGATGCGGCTACCAGCATGAAGGTGGGCAGTGTGTGGAACGCGGGCAACATCGTCGGCCCGATGATTACCAACCAGAACGAGAAACTGCTGAAGGCTCTCACACTGGATCCGGGCGAAAGTTGGCTAGTTCCCCCTCGCTTCCTCGACGAACAACACTATATCCTGGCTCCGACCGTCAAATGGGGTGTCCGTCCGGGTAGCTATTCGTTCCGCACCGAACTTTTCGGTCCGATGCTGAGCGTTTGCCCCATCCGCGACCTGGAGGAAGGCATCAATCTGGTAAATGGTCTGGACTACGGACTAACTTCCGGTCTGCAGAGCCTGGACGAGAACGAACAGAAACGGTGGAAGAACTCCATTCAGGCGGGTAATCTCTACATCAACCGAGGTATCACGGGAGCTATCGTCAACCGTCAGCCGTTCGGCGGCATGAAGCTGTCGGCCTTCGGCGGCGGCGTGAAGGCCGGTGGCCCGAACTACTGCGCCTGCTTTGTCCACATCACCGACAAGCCGGGCAGCCGTACCGACTACAAGGCCAGCTATGCAGCCGCCTACCGCGACGAGTTCAGCCGTCCGCGCGACATCCATCATCTGTACGGTGAACAGAACCTGTTCCGCTACCTGCCGCTGAAGAGCATGGCTCTCCGCCTGTTCGCGGGCGATACCGACGAACAGACTGCCATGGTAGCCTATGCCGCCCGGCTGTGTGGCACTCCGCTGACCATCAGCTTCGACCCCTCGGACGACCGTTCGAAGAACTTGGCAGCATTGGGCTGCCCGCTGCGTAAGGAGTCTCTCAGCGATTTCCTCGTTTCCATGAGCCAGTACGAGCGCATCCGTACCTGCCGTGCCGACCTGCCGGCCGAGATGTTTGCGCAGGCCGCCGCTGCCGACAAGTACATCGCTACCGCCGCTCCCGTGAAGGAAGGCCGCGTGGAACTGATTCATTACATCAAGGAACAAAGTATCTCCTTTGAGTACCACCGCTACGGAAGTATCTCGGAAGTACCGGCTGACGAATAAATTGCTACCCGTTCTTTGCAATTAGGCAATCCCATCTCCGGGATTAGGGAATTTTTTCCTTAATCCCGGAGATGTCGTAAAAAATAAGGGGTCAGCGGTTGGTTATATGTGAGAACTTTCCTAACTTTGTATCGCAATAAGGAAAAGAGGATATACACTTTTATAACAATAACATAAAGAATTAAGTATTATGAAATTTGTAACAGACGAAAAATTGACCATTGTTGGTGCTGCCGGTATGATTGGTTCGAACATGGCTCAGACAGCCATCATGATGGGACTGACTCCGAACATCTGTTTGTATGACCCTTACGCTCCAGGCCTGGAAGGTGTGGCTGAAGAACTCTACCACTGCGGTTTCGAAGGCGTGAACGTAACTTTCACCTCTGACATCAAAGAAGCTTTGACTGGTGCTAAATATATCGTGAACTCTGGAGGTGCTGCCCGCAAGGCCGGCATGACCCGTGAAGACCTGCTGAAAGGCAACGCTGCCATTGCCGAAGAATTCGGCAAGAACGTGAAGCAGTATTGCCCGGACGTGAAGCACATCGTTGTTATCTTCAACCCCGCTGACATCACTGGTCTGATTACCCTGCTGTACGCTGGTCTGAAACCCTCTCAGGTAACTACACTGGCTGCCCTCGATTCTACCCGTCTGCGCAGCGAACTGGCCAAGTATTTCAAGGTAAGTCTGGACGAAGTGGAAAACTGCCGCACTTACGGTGGCCACGGCGAACAGATGGCTGTATTCGCTTCTACTGCCAAGGTAGCCGGCACTCCGCTGACCAACATCATCGGTACCGACAAGTTGCCGAAGGAAACTTGGGCTGAAATCCAGCAGAAAGTAACAAAAGGTGGTGCCAATATCATCGCTCTCCGCGGCCGTTCTTCTTTCCAGAGCCCGTCTTACGTTTCTATCGAAATGATTGGTGCTGCCATGGGCGGAAAGGCCTTCCGCTGGCCGGCAGGCACATACGTTTCCAACGAAAAATACGACCACATCATGATGGCATGGGAAACTTCCATTACGGCTGAAGGTTGCATCTGCCAGAAGCTGAACGGTACTCCCGAAGAAGAAGCTGCCCTCGACAAGAGCTATGCTCACCTGTGCGAACTGCGCGACGAAGTCATCGCCATGGGCGTGCTGCCTCCTGTTTCCGAATGGAACAAGTTGAACCCGAACATCAAGTAAGCTTGATTGGTTGACAAAATAAGCGGACACAAAGAAACGAAGGACAAACACGGAACGGGCCTTGCGCCTCTTTCCGGATACCTCCTTCATTTCTTTGTGTCTTTGTTATATATTAAATAGGTATGATTGACCAGGCTACCATCGACCGGATTATGGACGCGGCACAGATTGTGGATGTCGTGTCAGAATTTGTGACGCTGCGCCGTCGCGGCGTCAACTATGTCGGCCTGTGTCCGTTCCACAACGAAAAGACGCCCTCCTTCAGCGTATCGCCCAGCAAAGGACTGTGCAAATGCTTCAGCTGCGGCAAGGGAGGAAACGTGGTCCATTTCATCATGGAGCACGAGCAGCTGAACTATTACGAAGCCCTGAAATGGCTGGCCCGGAAATACAATATCGAAGTCAAGGAGAGGGAACTGAGCGAAGAGGAAAAGCAGGCGCACAGCCTGCGCGAAAGCCTGTTCGTGGTCAACCAGTTCGCCAACCAGTACTTCCAGGAGGTGCTCTACCACCAACTGGAAGGGCAGCGCATCGGCATGACCTACCTGCGGGGACGCGGCTTCCGCGATGACATCATCAAAAAATTCCAGTTGGGCTACAGTACGGACAACCGCGATGCCCTGGCCCGCACGGCCCTTCAGAAAGGCTATCAGGAAGACTACCTGGTGAAGACGGGACTCTGCTACCGAAAAGAGGACGGCACCCTGCGCGACCGGTTCTGGGGACGGGTCATCTTTCCCGTCCATACCCTTTCGGGAAAGGTGGTCGCTTTCGGTGGCCGCGTACTGAACGCAGCGACGAAGAACGTGCAGATGAAGTACGTCAACTCGCCAGAAAGCGAGATTTACCACAAGAGCCGCGAACTGTACGGCATCTATTTTGCCAAGCAAGCCATCGTACGTCAGGACCGCTGCTTCCTGGTGGAAGGCTATACGGATGTCATCTCCATGCACCAGAGCGGTATTGAGAACGTGGTAGCCTCATCGGGGACAGCCCTTACACCCGAACAGATTCGGATGATTCACCGTTTCACGAACAACGTCACCGTCTTGTACGACGGCGATGGTGCCGGCATCAAGGCCAGCATCCGAGGCATTGACATGCTACTGGAAGAAGGCATGAACGTCAAGGTCTGCCTGCTGCCCGACGGGGACGATCCCGACAGCTTTGCCCGCAAGCACAACGCCACAGACTACCAGGCCTACATCAACGAACACGAAGTAGACTTCATCCGCTTCAAGTCGCAACTGCTGTTAGAGGAAGCCGGGAAAGACCCTATCAAGCGGGCTGCCCTGATTAGCAGCATCGTCAAGAGCATTTCGGTGATTCCCGATGCCATTGTCCGTTCGGTCTATATCCGCGAGTGTAGCCAGTCGCTGCAGATGGAGGAAAAAGTGTTGATGGAAGCAACGGCCCGACTGATCGAACAGGCCCGCGAAAACCGGTACAAAGAGATGCAACGCCGGAAGAACCAGGAACAAAGGACAGCACAGGCTGCTTCCGCCCTCGCCCCAGAAACACCCGCTCCTACTGATTTCCCGACGAGCGACATACCGGCCGTTCCTCCCCTTCCCGAGACTCCCGTACCTCCGATGCCCAACGAAGTGCTGCCCCCCGATGTTCCGCCCGCCGCCTTCCCGCCTCCTCCTGCAGTGCCGGCAGAAGCAGACTACAGCTCCTTCATTCCCCAAGAAGGGAATGAAGAGAAAGTATTCTATGCCAAGGAAGAAGAACTGGTGCGGATGATTATCCGTTACGGAGAAAAAATGGTCTGCTACATAGAGACAGGAGAGGGTGAACAGATGCCCCTGACGGTCATCCAGTTCATTTCGGAGGGATTGAAAGAAGACGACCTCCAGTTCCACAACGTCCTCCACCGGCACATCCTGAAGGAAGCTGAATGTCATGTGTCCGACCCGAACTTCGTGGCCGAACGCTATTTCGTGAATCACCCCGATCCGACTGTCAGCACCATGGCCGCCGAACTGGTGAGCGACCGCTACCAGCTGAGTAAGTACCATTCGAAGGCCCAGAAAATCGTGACCGACGAAGAGCGGCTCTACGAACTGGTGCCGCGCCTGCTTATTGACTTCAAGATGGCCATCGTCGACGAAGAGTTGAAACACATCCTGCAGGCCCTAAACAACCCGTCGGTAGCCAACGACCCGCAGCGTTGCATGGACATGATGCAACGCTACAAGGACCTGCACGACACCCAGCGGCTGATGGCGCAACGCGCTGGCGACCGCGTTGTCCTGAAAGTCTGATGGTCAGTTGCGGCGAATCAGGTTCATGAACTCCTCCCGGGTCTTGGCCTGGTTGAAGGCCCCGGTAAAGTCTGAGGTCGTCGTCACCGAATTCTGCTTCTCCACCCCGCGCATCTGCATGCACATGTGTTTGGCCTCTACCACCACCATCACGCCGAGGGGGTTAAGCGTTTCTTGGATACACTCCTTTATCTGCAGGGTCATGCGCTCCTGCACCTGCAGGCGGTGGGAAAAGATGTCCACCACACGGGCAATCTTACTCAGCCCGGTAATGTAGCCGTTGGGAATATAGGCCACGTGGACTTTACCATAGAAAGGCAGCATGTGGTGCTCGCACAACGAGAAGAAGTCGATGTCCTTCACAATGACCATCTGTCGGTATTCCTCGCGGAACTTAGCCGCGTTCAGCACCTCCCTCGGGTCCACATCGTATCCCCTGGTCAGAGTCAGCATCGCCTTGGCCACCCGTTCGGGCGTCTTGACCAATCCTTCGCGTTCCGGATCTTCGCCCAGCAGCTGCAGTATTTCCCGATAGTGTCCCATCAGCTGCTGCACCTTGTCCTCGGGCCACTTCATCAAATTCGTATCAATCATTCTTCCATGGGTATGTTAATGTTCTCGCGCACGATGGCCACCTCCTTGAACTGTCCGCTGTTCTTGAGCTGCAGCATGGCAGCATACGCCTCCTCCATCGTCTTGTAGTCGCCCACCCGACACAACCAGCGGGGAGGCTGAAAATAGGTATAGACCGGCATCTTCGGAAAGGCCCCTTTCACCTTCTCGGCCACAGCCGTGGCCTCGTTGCGGGCCACCCGCGAGTTGTTGCCGGCATAGACCTGCACACGATATCCTTTAGCCTTGAGCACATTCTGTGCAGCCGGTTCGGTGGACAACTGGAAACGCTTGCCAATCAGGGCCGCAATCGCCGCACTCTGATGCACGTTCACTTCCCCCTGCCCCACCTGACGGGACTGGAGTGCATCGACAATGGTCTGTCCGGAAAGGGAAAGAGCCCCGACCGCGAAAACCAGCGTCAGCAAATACTTTTTCATTTCTGTCGGTACGTTTCGTTGCTAAATAGACTATTACTCACAAAAACAGAAAGCCACAAAGACACACGGCAGTCTGGACACGACCTACAGCCGTTGTCCTCCCCTCCCCTGTGTCTTTGTGCTTTCAGACGTTACGTTTCACCGGTTTATTTGAATGCGTCGATAATGCCCTTGAAGTCAGCAACCTTCAATGCAGCGCCACCAATCAGGCCACCATCCACATCGGGATTAGCAAACAGTTCCTTCGCATTGGAAGGCTTGCAGCTACCGCCATACAGGATAGAAGTGTTGTCGGCCACTTCCTGACCGTACTTCGCAGCCACCAGCGAACGGATGTGAGCGTGGATTTCCTGAGCTTGTGCGGGAGTAGCCGTCTTGCCGGTACCGATTGCCCAAACCGGTTCGTAAGCCAGGATTACCTTGCCGAAATCTTCTGCAGAGAGTGAGAAGACAGAAGCGAGCTGAGCTTCTACCACTTCGTTCTGCTTGTTGGCTTCGCGTTCTTCGAGCACTTCACCAATGCAGAAGATGGGCTTCAGGTTATTGGCCAAAGCCAGCTTCACCTTTTCTTCCAGGATTTCTACGGTTTCGTGGTAGTAGGCACGACGTTCAGAGTGGCCCAAGATGACATACTGTGCACCGGTAGAAGCTACCATAGCAGCAGAAACTTCACCCGTGTATGCACCCGATACCTTGTCGGCACAGTTTTCGGCACCCACACCGATGACGGCACTGTCCACAATCGGAGTGACAGAAGCCAGGTGGATAAACGGAGTGCAGATGATGACATCACAGTTGGGTTTGTCAGCTGCCAACGCTTCATTCAGTTCTTTCGCCAGTTCGATACCTTCTTGCAGGGTCTTGTTCATTTTCCAGTTACCTGCTACAATGTTCTTTCTCATTTTGTTATACTATTTAAAGGATTAAAAAACTCTCATTCTTTCTTTTTCTTTCTCTGTCGGGCCAGCCAGGCCAGGTCGGTCAACGAGAACAACAGCAAGGGCACAAAGAACCATCCCAGCACCTCACAGATTTTCCGGGAAACGCTCTTGCGGTTCACCTGTCCCAAGGGCAGTTCGTCCAGCGGTGCCCCCAACTGATATTCGTCGGGCAGGTGGTCTGCACTCCACTTGTTGACTACAACCCCGCGCTGCAACAACACCAGCCCCGGATGGGAACGGACCATGGTCTTCAAGGTCACGTCGTCCATATGCGCAAAGGGATATTCGGCCCCCGTATTCTCCTGCCACTGGGCAATGTCCTCGTCCGACGAAGCGGTCACGCACAGGAACCGGTACCCATGTTCCACACTGTAGTCATAGATTTCATTAATCAGATCCATGCTGCTGTCGTCGGCCTGCGCCAGGTAAGGAGCCACCAGCAGGAAGGTATAGTTCCCGTCATCGAGCACCTCATCGGTAACATCCGTCCCATCTTCTTGCAAAGTTATTGAAAAATCGTGAATCGGAGGCTCATATCCCGCTTCTTTTTGTACGGTTTTTGATTCAATGAAGGTCCAAGCCGTATCAGTAGGCAACTGGTCAATGGAAAACACCTGCTGCCGCCCCTCCTTGGCATACACGAATGTCGTCTCGTAGACCGGCAGATGCTTGCCTTCGGGTACCTCCATCCCTTTCCGAATATCGGCACCGATGGCGTAGGGACGGAAATCAAAAACAGGTAGTTCGTGGAGGCAATAGAGCGAGAAGAACAGGACATACACGATGCTGTAAAGGGAAATGAGCCAGTCGACCTTATAGGTGACCAGCTTGAACACATACTGCTGTCCCCAGCATAGGGCCCCAGCCGCTGCCAGCAGTGTCATATTCTTGAAAAATGTTTCCCAGTTGCTCAACACCACGGCGTCCCCGAAACAGCCACAGTCAGCAATAGGATTGGCCACGGCTAGCCAAAGGGTCAGGGGAGTCATGAACGAAAGGAAGAGGAGAGCCACCCTAGCGGAGGTCTTGCGGCGGATACCAAAAAAAAGATGGATGCCCAGGACAAATTCACAGCAGGCAAGCAAACCCGCAAACAGAAATGGATAGACCCTGGGAATTTGCGACACCGGCACACCCGCAGCCTCGAGGTAATCCTGCAGTTTGTAGAAAGTGCCCCACAGGTCGTTGGCCTTGACAAAGCCGGAGGCGATGAAAATCCCCCCCAAAAAGAACCGGCAGCAGTTGACCCCTGCCTTCAGGGCTGTATGTATCCGTTTATTCTCCAAATTCCAGTTTAATGAGTCCGAAGACAGCATAATTGATTATATCCATGTAATTGGCATCAACCCCTTCCGACACCAAGGTGGCCCCGCTCAGGGCCTCTATCTGTTTGGTGCGGTAAATCTTCATCAGAATCAGGTCAGTATACGAAGTAGTCCGCATACTGCGCCACGCCTCGTCGTAATCATGGTTCTTCATCAGCATCAAGTCGAGTGCCTTGCGGGCCTGCCCGTCGTACAGGTCGAGTGCTTCCTGTTCGGTCAAATCATCCTTCTCAGCATAGCCCCGTTCCAGTTGGATTAGTCCGATGATGCCATAGTTCACAAGAGCTATCAGTTCAGGTCGTATGCCCTCACCCACCAGCGTCACCCCTTTGGTCTCGATGCTGCGGATGCGGTTGGCTTTGATGTACAGCTGGTCGGTCACCGACTTGGGGCGGAGGATACGCCATGCCGCCCCGTAATCATGGAGTTTCTTGGCATACAGGTCACGGCACAAGGCAATGACCTGTTCGAATTGTTGCTTTGTATCCATACATCAAGAGCACTTCAGCACCTGTCCGATGCGCAGGGTCGTGGTGCGTTTGATTCCGTTGAGCTGGCACAAGCGGTCGATGGAGACATGATACTTGCGCGAAATGCTACCCAACGTATCTCCTCTCTTGATCTTGTGGTAACGAAGGCCGTTGCCACTTGCCTCCGAAGAAGCCGCTGCTGCCGCCACAACTCCCGACTTTCCGTTCCGGATGGCGGCCAAGGCGCGCGTACGCTGGCTGGCATAGCGGTTCGCCCCACGGACAAACAGATAGCTGTCGGCCACGATGTCCTGGTTGGGAAAGTCAAAAATGAATTCAGGATTGATGACCTCGCCGAGGAAGCGGGTCTCAAAGTGCAGGTGAGAACCGGTAGAACGGCCGGTATTGCCCCCCAGACCAATGGGGTCGCCTGCCTTGACATATTCGTCTTCTTTCACGATTTGCTTGGAGAGGTGGCCGTAGATGGTTTCGAGACCGTTGTCGTGGCGGATGACCACGTATTTTCCGTAACCACGGCGTTCATACTTCACCATTCGCACTTTACCGTCGAAGGCAGCCCGAATGGTATCACCAATATAAACTTTCAAGTCGAGACCGTTGTGCATTCTGCGCCAGCGGGGACCACATTTTGAGGTAATCTGGGTATGTGTTGTCGGCATACAGAAGCCAGTGAGATCGATGCGGAAGCTGTCAGGGACGCTCACGGTATTGCCATAGGCATGAACACGATCGTTACTCCAAGTGGGATAAAGACTGTAAGCAGGATAGACCGACTGCTCCACTTTTATCTGGCGGATCAACGCCAATGAATCAACCGCCTTGAGCTTTCTGTCAACAGGTGCCTGACGCGCCAACAGGTCCTGACCGGAAACCTGCACGCTGACCATCGCCAAGGCGGCCACTGCTACTGTTCGGATACATTTTAAAATCATTACGCTATCTACTGAGTTTCATTATCGAAAAGGTATTGCTACCCGTTGATGTTCACTAAATCGTTTCAAAGATAATGATTTTCCGGCTAACCCTGTGTCCCGGTTAACTATTTTTCATGTTAATTTTTCTCAAGGACCGGCTAATCTTCTCTTTTTATGCTATATAACATATCGTCTGACAAAACCAAAGGCTGGAAGTGCCCTTGTTGCCAGCGGTAAGCCACTGGTGAGGATCGCAGGCACGAACGGAGCTTCCGGGCCGATTCCTTGTCCAGATAGTCGGGAGTTGTATAGATAAAGGTAAGTGAATCGGAGGTGGCCGAGAGGGAAGCTTTCAGGAGGGTCATGTCGGCCAGCCGGCGGCACTCGCGGCAATCTGCACTGCCAGCTTCCTCCTGGACAGGGACAAAGAAGTCGTCCGCAACAGGAGGAGTCAGGAATGCCTCCTGCGGCAACGGCTCCCAACGGGTGGAATAGAAAGTAACCCGGCTGTCGGGCACGGGTGCCAGGCAGGTCTGTACGCAGCAAACCACCTTCACCGAGTCGTTGACCGGCAGCAGTTTCATCTCGATTGTGCTGGCCGCCGTTTCCTGCAAGAAAAGGTAGTCGGACGTGAGCCGCAGCATCTCCGCCTCTCCGCCGAAGCGGTCCTTCACCGTCGCCCGCATTCCACTGTCCAGAAAGTCACCGAAATCCTCCCGGTTCACCTTCGTCAACAGGGGCGAGAGCGAATCGGGCAACTCTACAAACAAGTTCCTCAGGTCCTGTGCCTGTACGGCCATACCGGCCAGCAGGCCAACTGTCAAAAGTAGGTATCTCATCGTTTTCTACGCTTCAGGGGTTATCCGTTCTGGCTACGAAGATAGCGCAAGCCATTTGAAGCGCCAAAGGAAAAACCTTGTTTTTGGATTCTGTACAGAAATTAACGGTTTCTTTTCACTGATTAACGGAAAATTCCTACCTTTGCACCGGTAAGAACCCTAATTATCCACGAGACATGAGTACACTGTTCATCCTGGTTTTCCTGCTCACCGTAGCCGCCAGCTTCATCCAGCGAGTCAGCGGTTTCGGTTTCGGCATCTTCGTGATGATGTTCTTCCCCTTCTTCTTGTCCTCCTACGGCGAATCCATCATGCTCTCCGGCCTGCTGGCCGGTACCACGGCCCTTCTTGTGGCTGTCCGCCACTGGCGCGACATCCGCTGGGATGTCATGGGCCTCATCACCGTCTTCAACCTGGCGGTGTCGGCCCTGTCGGTAGCCTACCTCTCTTCGCTGGGCAATGACGTGCTGAAGCGGTGTCTCGGCGGGGTACTCCTCCTTATCGGCGGCTACTTCCTGTTCGGAGCCGACAAGCTGCAGCTACCGGTCCGCTCGCACAAGGCCCAGATGGGCATCGGCACCGTGAGCGGCCTGATGGGCGGCATGTTCGCCATGCCCGGTCCGCCGGTAGTTCTTTATTGCATCGGATCGCTGCCCGACAAGCGCCAGTACATGGCCACCATGCAGGCGTTCTCCGTTGTCTTCAATGTTTTCTACACCTTCCTTCGTGCCCGCGTAGGTTTCTATTCCGACCAGACCCTCCTGCTGTGGGGCATCGGTCTCGTTGGGGTCGTTGCCGGCTCCGCCCTGGGTGGCCGCTGCTTCGAAGCCATCGGTCACCGCACACTCAAGCGCATTGTCTACCTCATGATGCTCACCAGCGGCATTGTGGCCATGATAGGCTAAACCTGAAATACAAGAACTTAATAAATACAACAAGAGGATCGCTTCCCTCCCACAGCCTGTCCGAGAATTGTTTTTCCGCTTTTTTTTCCTGTCATTTCGAACGAAGTGAGAAATCTCTTAGCGCAAAGTGGATGTGTTCAGATGCTTCACTACGTTCAGCATGACAGTTGGATAGGTAGTCCAAAGTTTTCGGACAGACTCCCCCGAAAAAACAGAAAATGGATGCATGGCATAAAGATACTACGTCTTGAACAACAATGTACTCTTTTAGCTCAGTTACCCTGAGAAAGAAATCCATACCTTTGTCGCAGGTCAGTTTAGAGTACTCCTTTGCATTTATGGCATGGCCGACAGAAGGACATGCTCACAAGCAACGGAGAACCAACCAGCCTATTACATTATTAACCTTAATAATTAATTTTATGTTAAAGCAATTCAAATCAGTGGGCTTGCTTTTATTGATGGGAGGGGGCATTGCATTAATTCCCAATCCATTGTCAGCAGCCGAAGCGGCTTCGGCCATTGTTCAACAGACCGGAACATGTAAAGGTGTGGTAAAAGATGCCACCGGAGAAGCGATCATCGGCGCTTCCGTGCTGGCCAAGGGTACCACCAACGGTACGATTACCGACTTTGAGGGTAACTTCGAATTAACCGGCGTGAAGAAAGGCAGTATCCTCGTCATTTCCTACATCGGCTATGTCACCCAGGAGATCAAGTACAACGGACAACCCCTGCAGATTTCCCTGAAAGAAGACAATATGAACCTGGAAGAAGTGGTGGTCGTAGGTTATGGTACGCAGAAAAAGACCAACCTGACTGGTTCTGTGGCTAATGTCAACAACAAGCTCATCGAGAGCCGCCCCATCACCTCGGTTTCTGCCGGTCTGCAAGGCTTGCTGCCAGGCGTAACGGTCACCCAGCGAAGCGGCCAACCGGGCTCGGATAACGGTACCATCCGTGTGCGTGGTACAGGTACCTTTAACGTCGCCGACCCGATGGTCATTGTCGACGGTGTGGAATCTACGATGAACGATATCGATGCCAACGATATCGAGTCCATCTCTGTCCTAAAGGATGCGGCTTCCTCAGCCATCTATGGTTCGAAAGCCGCCAACGGTGTCATCCTCATCACCACCAAGCGCGGTAAGGCTGGACAGAGCGTCGTGAACTACTCCGGCTTGTTCGGCTGGCAGTCGGCAACGGAACTGCCTGAATACTGTACTTCCGCTGAATACGCCCAGCTGACCAACCAAGCCCGTCTGAACAACGGCTACGACATCCGCTACTCGGAAGAAGACATCCGTAAGTATGCCGACGGTTCCGATCCCTACAACTATGCGAACACCGACTGGCAGGACCTTCTCTATACGGAGTCTGGCTTCCAGACCCAACACAACATCAACGTGAACGGCGGCACTGAAGCCATGCGCTACATGGCCTCCGTCGGCTACCAAGGACAAAAGGGTATCATCCGCAACGCCGACAAGAACCAGTACAACATGCGTCTGAACCTCGACGGAAAGCCCAAGAACTTCCTGGAAACCTCCTTCAGCCTGTCGTACACCCGTATCGACCTGACCGAGCCGAACAACCCGTACACGGGAGCCGACCTGGCCCAGTTTTTCCGTCAGGCCAACATGATTTCTCCGATGGTACCTTACAAGAAAGCGGACGGTTCCTACGGCTACATCGGCGATGGCAACCCCATCGCGTGGCTGGACAACAACTCCACCACCGACCGCATCCGCCACAACCTACAGGCCATCGGTTCTGTGAAGCTCATCCTCCTGCCGCAGCTCTCCGTGAAGGCCATGGGAGCCTACAAGCTCTATTACGAGGACTTCCACGCCATGGTGAAATGCCTGCAGTTCACCGATACCTGGACCCAGGGTTCCATCGACAAATTGACTGAGCAGAGCACCTTCTACGACCGCGTGACGGGCGACATCATCGCTGAATACAAGGACAACTTCGGTTCTCACAACCTTCAGGTGATGGGCGGTTACCATGCCGAACTGTACAAGTACAAGAATACGGCAGCCTACCGCGAGAACTTCCCGAGCAACCTGCTGACCGACCTGGATGCGGGCGGTACCGCCAACATGAGCAACTCGGGCTACAGCCGTGAACTGGCCATGATGTCTTGGTTCGGCCGTGTCAACTACGACTATGCCGGCAAGTACCTGCTCGAAGCCAACCTCCGTTACGACGGTACATCCCGCTTCGCCCGCGGCAACCGCTGGGGTACCTTCCCCTCCGTATCTGCCGGTTGGAGAATCTCCGAAGAAGGCTTCTTCGAGAACCTGAAGGAGGTGGTGAACAACGCCAAGATTCGCGCCTCTTGGGGAAAACTGGGTAATCAGGATATCGGCCAGGGTTACTACCCGACTGTCTCTACTTTGACCCTCGGAAAGAACTATCCCTTCGGCGGTGCCATCCAGTCGGGTGCCTATACCCAGTATGCAGCCAACCAGGCCCTGAAATGGGAAGGAACCACGACCTGGGGTGTCGGTGTAGACTTTACCTTGTGGAACAAGTTGAACGTGACGATGGACTACTACGACAAGACCACCGACGGCGTGCTGATGGCCGTTTCCACACCGGTGACCTTCGCCTTGCAGTCGTATTATGATAATGTGGGCAAAGTGAACAACCGTGGTTTCGAACTCTCGCTCGACTACCGCGACCGCTTCGGACAGGTGGAATTCAATGCCGGCGGTAACATCGCCTTCAACAAGAACAAGATCCAGACCATGGGCGATGTGAGCGAACAAATCTATGCAGGAGACTATACTTACATCATGCGCGAAGGAGAACCCATGAACAGCTTCTACGGATACAAGACCGCCGGACTGTTCCAATCGTGGGATGAAATCAAAAACTGGCCGGGCATCACAGCCCTGAGCAATGGCAAGTATGCCTATGCTTTCAACACGGGCTATACCGTACAGCCGGGTGACATCAAGTACGTTGACGTGACTGGCGACGGCAAGGTCAGCACCGACGACCGCCAGGTGCTGGGTTCCTGGGATCCAGGTATCACTTTCGGCTTCAACGTAGGGGCCAACTACAAGGGCTGGGACATCATGGCCTTCTTCCAGGGTGCCACCGACGTGAAAGGCTATCTGGGCCTGGAAGCCATCGGTTCGATTGACGGAGATGCCGCCAAGCCTGCCAAACTCTGGATGGACAGCTGGAACGAAAACAATACCGGTGCGGCCTATCCGCGCGTAACCATCGGCTCCAATGGCGTCAGCATGCCGAGCATCAGCTCCGACTTCTGGCTCCAGGATGCCACCTACCTCCGCCTGAAAAACCTGCAAATCGGCTATACCTTCCCGAAGGCATGGGTCAGCAAGTTAGGCATCTCCAAACTGAGAATCTACTACTCCGGACAGAACATCCTCACCTTCACGGGTTTCCTGAAAGGATGGGACCCCGAAGCGCCGGCTGGCCGAGGCAACTACTATCCTCAAACACAGGTTCACTCGTTCGGCCTGAACCTGACATTCTAATTATTCACCTTAAAAAGAAACTGATATGAAAAAGTTCATCAAATATTGTTTGCTTTTAGCCATTCCGGCAGCATTGTCCAGCTGTTCCGAGAGTTTCCTCGACAGAGCACCGGGTGACGCCTTGTCTCCCGCCACGTTTTGGAAGACAGAATCGGATGCCGACCTGGCCCTGACCGGCTGCTACCGTCAGAACGCCAGCCCTTACCGTATCGAGGAGATGTGGTACTGGGACTGCACATCGGACAACCAGTACAACTTCCACACCCACGAAGGCTACCGTTGCATCGGTAACGGTACGATGGCTCCATCGGGCGTGAGCATTGTCAGCTATTTCAACTTCCTCGACATCCGTACGTTTAACGAATACCTAACGATGGAGAACACCATCGAGTTCTCTTCCGAGGCCAAGCGCGAGCAGTACCGTGCCGAGGTACGCACCTTGCGGGCCATGCAGTACTTCTGGAAGGTGATGTGCTACGGTGACTTCCCCTTCACCGAGGAAGTGTTTGCTTCCATCGAAGAATCCATGGTGCCCCGTACGCCGAAGGAAGAAATCCTGGCCTTCATCAAGAAAGAACTCAGCGAAAGCATCAATGCCCTGCCCAAGACAGCTGTGGCTGGCAGATTGACCCGTGGCGCTGCACAGGCGTTCCTGGCCCGTGTCTACCTGATTACAGGCGACTATACTAACGCGGCCAATACGGCACAGACCATCATGAACGAAGGCACCTACTCCATGCCTAACCTGACTTACGAACAGTCGTTTCTGAAGGCTAACCAGTACAACTCTGAAGTCATCTTCACCACCGAGCACAACAAAGCCGGTGGTTATAGCATGTGGTTTGCTCCCTATATGTCGAACGGCTATGGAGGCTGGTCCTCCATCGTGCCCACACAGAGTCTGGTGGATGCCTACGAGACTAAGAACGGCCTAACCATCGACGAAGACCCAACGTACGACAAGACCAATCCGTACGTGAACCGTGACCCGCGTCTGCGTGCCACCATCCTCTATCCAGGACAGGCCTACGGCATCTACGAGGGAAGCGGATTCCCCTCTGTCATTCAAGGTAGCGGTGACTACGGACCCGATGCAAACAACTGTACACACACCGGCTACAACTTCAAGAAGTTCTATTCTGACCTGAGCGAATACGAAAACGCATGGGACGATGAACGCAACTTCCCTGTGCTCCGCTATGCAGAAGTGCTGCTGACCTATGCTGAAGCCAAGATTGAGCAGAACCAGATTGACGACTCCGTCTATGAGGCCATCAACCAGGTACGCCGCCGTGCCGGCATGCCGGACGTGGACCAGGCCAAATACAGCAACCAGGCCAAGTTGCGCGAACTGGTACGCCGCGAGCGCCGGGTAGAATTCGCCTACGAAGGCATGCGCCGCTGGGACATCCTGCGCTGGGGCATCGCCAACGAAGTGATGAACCAGCCAATCGTGCGGGTAGAAGGCGAACTGCTGACCACGAAGAACGAGGAGGGCGACTTCAACGTGAAAATTACCGGTACCACTCTGGAAGAAGAGCGCACGTTTACGGTTGGCAAGCACGAGGTACTCCCTATTCCGCAGAGTGCCATCGACGCCAACCCGAACCTGACCCAGAATCCGGGCTATTAATTTCATGCTGAATGGAAGTAAAGCGTCCTTGACAAGGACTACCCACTAAAAAAGTCATTCCGAGAGCCCATTACACGGATTGCATGGTCTCTCGGAATGACTTTTTAATGGGAAAGTTCATCCGCTATGCGGAGCACGATGTCGTGGTGTTCCAACGTAGTGGCGATGGAACGCGGCAAGGCATCATACCCGATGGCCGCCCCCAGGATATTTCCTGTCACGGCTCCGGTGGAATCGCTGTCGCCGGGATGGGCCACGGCGGCAACCAACGCCTTGTCGAAAGCTCCGAAATACTTCAGTGAACAGTAGAGGGCAATGGCCAGGGTTTCCTCGGCCACCCAGCCTTCTCCCAACAGACAAATGGCATGTACGTCGGTCAGGGTCGACGCAGACAACTCTACCGCCTTCTCCAGCAACTGCTGCAGGACATCCACCTCCACCGAATGTTCGGCATACAGGGTGCGGACAAAAGCCACGCTTTCCGCCACGTAGCTCTTCAAGGCATTCCGGGTAGGTCGTTCGTCGGACACCAACCGAAGAATCAGGTAGGCCAGCACTGCCGACGGCAGATAACCCAACGGATGCCGGTGGGTAAGACGCGATGCTTCAGCCGCCAGGCGGACCACCGCTACGAAATCCTCCCAGCCGCGCGACACCGCATACAAAGGAATTGGCGCAATGCGCATCACACCACCACAGCCTTTGCTGTAGTTGACCGGCACCTTCTGTTCGAACAGTTCCTTCAAGGCCATCAGGCAGGTATGGCCCGGTGCCCTCCGTTCGTTCAGTCCCGGTACGGTACGCAGCCAGCAGGAGGCATCCCTCCCCTTCCGCCACCCCACCTGGCCCAAGTACCATTCAATATAGGCATCGCGGATACACGGAAGGAGCGCCTCCGACCGCCCTCGGGCATTCAGCAGTCCATAAGCCGTGTAGAGTGTCATCTGCGTATCGTCAGAGATCAACGCCTTTTCGTCTTCAGCATACATACCTCCTGCCAGGAAACGGCCCGGCAGCAGTTGGCCGCCAATACCGCATATCCGCCAGATTTCTTCCTGTGAACGAGCAAATTCTATCGGATAGCCCAAGGCATCACCTGCTGCTCCTCCTATCAAGGAACCTCTGATACGGTTCTGTAATGTTTTTGCATCCATCATCAATGTGTTTTTTCATCAGGTATATTTATTCAAGTGGAAATCCGCTGATTGTCAATCGGTGGAGACACGTTCCAGCCAACCGATTGACCGAAAGCTCCAATCGCAACCAAAAATCGGAAATAATTCGGACTTACGCAACTTTTTACAACAAAATTTCGTCCCTCATTGGTTATCTATGGCCGAAAATGTATCTTTGCCCCTCCAAACCCATAGATTTGTTACGAACATGAAAAAGAATTCCTTCCGGGCCTGGCTACTGGCCGCCCGTCCCAAGACCCTGACGGGAGCTGCAATTCCGGTCCTGATCGGCTGTTCCCTTGCCCATTGGCAGGGACAGTTCCAAGGACTGCCGGCGTTGCTATGCCTGGGCTTTGCCTTTCTAATGCAGATTGATGCCAATTTTATGAATGACTTGTACGACTACTTGAAGGGGAGCGACCGGGCCGACCGGCTGGGACCCGAACGGGCCTGTGCCCAAGGCTGGATTTCTCCGAAGGCCATGAAGCGAGGGATTGTCCTGACCACCCTCGCGGCAGCCGTTTGCGGACTGTGCCTGCTCGCCTACGGAGGGGTATGGATGCTGCCGGTGGGACTGGCCTGCATCGCTTTCGCCTTCCTGTACACGGCAGGCCCCTACCCGCTGGCCTACCACGGCTGGGGCGACTTACTGGTACTGGTCTTCTTCGGGTTCGTCCCCGTGGGCTGTACCTATTATGTCATGGCGCACACATGGAATCTACCGGTCGCCCTTGCCTCCCTGGCCTGCGGTCTGGTCATCGACACCTTGTTGATGGTGAACAATTTCCGCGACCGCGACCAGGATGCAGTCAGCGGCAAGCGCACGCTGGTGGTCCGCTTCGGTGCCCGTTTCGGGCTGGTCTTCTACTACTTGCTGGGGATGCTGGCCTGCTGGTGCTGCTTCTACTTTCTCAGCTGCGGGAAGCCCCTGGCGGCTCTTCTCCCCCAATTTTACCTGCTGCCCCATATCTTCACGACCATAAAGATGGCCCGCATCGGCCGGGGCAGGGAACTGAACCTGATTTTGGGAGAAACTTCCCGCAACATGCTTTTCTTCGGGCTGCTGCTGAGTGCAGGACTGCTCATGTAGAATGGCAGTTTCTGTTGCCAGAATGGCCATAGACCACCTTCCCTTTATTGAACTGTCGTGAAGAATCATTGATAAATTTGAAAACAAGAACAATGTGGGAGGGGGACTTGTTTTCAATGAAAAAAAACTTTGTACCTTTGCAACTCTGACCTACAGACAGAGACAATAAATTAGGCCCGACTATGACAAAAAAAAGAAAATACCTCCGACGGATCCTGCTGGCACTGGCTTCGCCTTTCCTGCTGTTCCTGCTGGTGTGCCTGCTCATCTACCTGCCACCGATACAGAACTACCTGGTGCGGACTGCCACGGAGATGGCCTCAGAAGCGACAGGAATGGACATCCATATCCGACGCATCTCCCTGCGCTTCCCGCTCAACCTTGTCGTCGACGAAACGACTGTAGCGGACAAGGAGGACACCCTGCTTTACGCCGGACAGCTCACCGCCAAAGTACAGCTGCTGCCGTTGCTGAAGAAGAAGGTGGAACTCGACGGACTGGAGCTGAAGGAGGCTCACGTCAACTCTGCCGGACTCCTTGAAGGAATGCGGCTGTACGGACAAATGGGACGCTGCTTCGTGGCTTCCCACGGGGTGGACCTGGCCCCTTCGACGGCGATCGTCAACGAAGTGACCTTACAAGATACCCGACTGACCCTCTGCCTGAACGATACCGCCACTGCCGCTGATACAACCCAGACGGAACCTACCCTATGGAAGGTGCAACTGCATAAGATGGCCTTGGAAAACTTCGATTTCCGCCTTCTGCTGCCGGCAGATAGCATGGACCTGCAGCTCTCTCTGCAACAGGCAGCACTGACGGAAGGAGCTGCCGACCTGCACCAGGGATGCTACTCGGCAGGCCGTTTCGAACTGAAGGAAGCACGGCTGCGCTATGACCATGGTACCCTACCGGCACTGCCCTCTGACTCAGTGACCTCCCCGAAAGGGCTGGACCCTAATCACCTGTTGCTGGAGCATATCCGCTTCGCCGCCGACTCAATCTACTATGCCGGCAATGACATCCGTGCCCGGCTGGATGAACTGAGCCTGCAGGAACAGTCGGGACTGAAACTGGTGCAGACCAGCGGACAACTACTCTCGAACAACCAGGCCATCAGCATCCCCCGCCTGCACCTGACCACGGGCAACTCGTCCGTGGAGCTAAGTGCCTCGATGGACTGGGCAGCCGCCGAAGCCCTGCAGACCGGAGCCATACGGGCCCGCCTGCTGGCGGAAATCGGCAAGGAAGACATGATGACCTTGCTAGCCGGACAGCCAGAAACCTTCGTGCGGCAGTACCCGGCCGAACCGCTGCAACTGAAAGCCGGCATTGACGGCAATCTGGGACGACTGCAGCTGACCCAACTCTCCCTGACCTTGCCTTCGGCCTTCCGAGCCACTGCTACAGGCAGCATCGAACTGCCCTTGGACAGCCTGCGCCGGAAGGGAGAAATAAGTCTGGCCCTGGAATGCGGACAACTGGGGTTCCTGCAGGCCCTGACAGGAGGAATCCTCCTGCCGGAAGGCCTAGCCCTCTACGGAAAAGCCTCCATCGACGGCCTGCAGACACAGGCCCACATGCAAGTGATGCAGGAGGAACAGGAACGGATAGTACTGGATGCCGGCTACCACCTGCAACGCGAAGCCTACCGGGCCGAACTGAACGTGAACGGCCTGGACCTGCATGCCTTCCTGCCCGACGACTCCCTCTTTGCCATCCATGCCTCCCTTCAGGCAGAAGGAGAAGGGACCAATTTGTTTTCGCCGCGTACACGCACCCACGTACAAGGCAACCTCGACCATCTGCAGTATGGGAAACGGGTTTTCTCGGGCATCGGCCTGAACGCCGACCTGCAGGACACCCGACTGACGGCCGCTTTCAGTGCCCGCGACCACCTGATTGACCTCACCACGCAGCTACACGCCACCTTGCATCCCCACCAGGTAGTGGCCGACCTGCGGGCACAGGCCGACCGCATCGACTTCTACGGCATGAACCTAACCAACAAACCACTGAAAACCAGTCAACTGATGGAGGTACACATGGAGTCAGATCTTCGCGCCACCCATGCCGTAAAGGCCGACATGACCCATATACAGGTCATCACCGACCAGAAGACTTTCCGAACGAAAGACCTGCATGCCGGTTTCCAGACCCGTCCCGACTCAGTGAAGTGCTTCGTCAACGCCGGCGACCTGTACTTCCTGTTCCGTGCGCCCCACAGCCTGAATGCCCTGCTTGCCCAGACCGAACGGCTCACAGCAGAGATGGACCGGCAATGGACCGGCAAACACATCGACCAGCCCAAGGTGCGGCAACTGCTGCCCACCACTGAATGCCGTCTGTTCTCAGAAGGAGACAACCCGATAGCCAACATACTGTCGGCCCGCAACCATCTGCGCTACCAGCGGCTGGATGTGCACCTGCAGACCTCTCCCGAAGAAGGACTGAACGGCAATGCCTACCTCTACCGACTAAGGACCGACAGCCTGGAACTGGACACCCTTTACTGCGAAGCCCGGCAAGATTCCACCCTGTTCTATTTCAACACCGGCGTGAAGGCCCTGGCCAAGCCCTGGCAGGAAGCCTTCAGCATTGCCCTGAACAGCCACATCGGTGCCACCGAGGCACAGATGACCGCGGAATACCTCAACGGGAAGGGACAACGGGGAGCCTATATCGGTTTCCATGCCAACCTCCGCGAAAAAGGCATCAGCCTGCACGTAGTCCCCGAAAATCCCACCTTGGTCTACCGCACCTTCCAAGCCAACCCCGGCAACTATATCTTCCTGAGCGACCAGGGACGTATCCATGCCGACCTGAAGCTGTACGACGGACGAAAGACGGGACTCAGTTTCTATTCCTCCCCCGACTCGACTGCCCAACAGGACCTGACCTTATCACTCCACCGCATCGACATCGGGGAACTCAAACGCATTGTCCCCTATATGCCTGACATGGCAGGTGCCGCCTCACTGGAAGCCCACTATGTACAGCGCGACGAGATACCCACCATCGCTGCGGAAATGCGTATCGACCAGTTAGCCTACAACCAGGAGCCGCTGGGAGACTGGGAGATGAATGCCGTCTACTTACCCTTGAACAACGGGGAGCACACTGTAGACGGCTACCTGTTGCGCAACGGAGGTCAGGTGGCTTCGCTGAACGGTTCCTACCAATCGGACAAGACGGATAGCGGCCATGACCACCTTGATGCCTACCTGTCGCTGGAACATTTCCCACTGTCTGTGGCTAATGCGTTCATCCCCGACAAGATGGCTACCCTGACCGGCGACATGGACGGCACCCTAAGTGTCACTGGATCAGGCAGCCGTCCGATACTGAATGGAGAGCTGTCATTAGACAGTGTGAGTGTACGTGTCCCCCAAGCCTCCCTGCTGCTGCGGATGGACGACCGGAAGGTACGTATCGCCGACAGCCACCTGCACTTCGACCGCTACAACATCTATACCTCGGGCAAGAATCCGTTTACCATCGACGGCAACGTGAACCTGACAGACCCATCGAATCCCCGCATGGACCTGACGATGGATGCCCGCTACTTCGAGCTCATCAATGCCAAGCGAACCAAGGATGCCCTGGTCTACGGCAAGCTGTATGTCGACATCCAGAGCACGCTGAAAGGCAACCTGGAGGACCTGAAGATGCGCGGCACGATGAACGTGCTGGGCAACAGCAACTTCACCTACGTGATGAAAGACTCTCCCTTGGAGGTGGAAGACCGGCTGAACGAGACCGTCACCTTCGTCAACTTCGCCGATACGGTCAGTACCCTACATCCCTCCACCCTACCCTCACTGACCCTGGGCGGAATGGACATCCTGATGACCCTCCACATCGACGAGGCCGTACAGGCCCGCATTGACCTGACCTCCAGCGGGTCGAACTACATGCTGCTGGAAGGCGGGGGTGACCTCTCCTTCCAGTACAAGCCCGACGGCTCGATGCTGCTCAACGGCCGCTACTCGCTGATGAGCGGAGAGATGAAATACGAAATGCCCATCATCCCACTGAAGACTTTCCACATCAAGGAGGGCAGCTATATCGAATGGACGGGCAACATGATGAATCCGACTCTCAACATCCAGGCCTACGAACGGATGCGGGCTTCGGTGAGCGAGGAAGGACAAAGCTCGCGCATGGTGAGTTTCGACGTGGGAGTCAACCTGACCAACCGCTTGGAGAACCTGGGGTTCACCTTCACCCTAGAAGCTCCGGAGGACGGTACAGTGCAGAACGAACTGGCTGCCATGTCGGGCGAAGAGAAGAACAAGCTCGCCGTCACGATGCTGGTGACCGGCATCTACATGACCGAGACCAACGCATCAGGCAACTTCAATACCAACAGCATGCTGAACTCGTTCCTGCAGGGACAGATTAACAACATTGCGGGCAATGCGCTGAAGACCATCGACCTGAATTTCGGCATGGAGACCAACGAACAGGAAGACGGAAGCAGCAGTACCGACTATAACTTCCAGTTTGCCAAGCGCTTCTGGAACAACCGCTTCCGGGTGGTCATAGGCGGCAAGATTTCATCGGGCAACAACGTGCAGCAGGACGAGTCGTTCATCGATAACATCTCGTTGGAGTACCGCCTGGACAGTTCGGGGACGCGCTACATCAAGGTCTTCCACGACAAGAACTACGAGAGTATCCTCGACGGGGAGGTCATCGAAACCGGTGCGGGTATCGTCCTGCGGAAGAAGGTCAGCAAGCTGAGCGAGCTGTTCATCTTCCGCAAAAAGAAAAAGCGAACTGTGGCGGATGGTTCTGTGGAGGATGCTGTGGATGTATCCAATGGGACCACAGATGAGGACCGCTGAGCACAGAGTTCTTTATCTTTTTATTAACAAGGCTTTATCAGTGAACATTTACCATGATACTACATTCTTATAAATACACGCCCAAGAAAAGGCCACAGAAGAACAAAAAAGAATCGGTGGTCATCGGTCCCCGTCTGTGGATTCATTGGCAGCACCGATGGCACCATTGTCAGCTATGGTTAGGGATGCTCGTTTTATTAGCAAGCTGCTCCACCACACGCCACTTGCCGGAAGGGGAAACACTGTATGCGGGTATCAAACACATCCAGATTGAGCAGGAAGACAAGAGCAGCAACGGCAGCCGCACCCTGGAAGAAGTGGAGGCAGCCCTGAGCATAGCACCGAACAACTCGCTCTTTGGGAGCGCGTCCCTGCGCACGCCCTTCCCCATCGGACTGTGGATCTACAACGGATTCCAGCACTACGAGAAGGGACTGGGAAAATGGATCTTCAACAAGCTCGCCGCCGAACCGGTACTGCTTTCGACCGTCAATCCCACTACGCGCGTGAAGGTGGCCACCAACCTGCTGCACGACTACGGGTATTTCAACGGAAGGGTGAGCTACTCGACCGACAGCACCCGCACCCCCCGGACCGTAAAGCTGAGCTATCACATTGACATGGGTACACCTTATTATATAGATACCCTCACCTACGAAAGGTTCTCTCCCCAGATCGACAGCCTGCTGCACGACAGCCTGTTCTTCAGCCAGCGGCTGGTGCGCCGCGGACAGCCCTTCGACGTGACCGTGCTGAACAGCGAGAAGGAGCGGGTCATCGGCCAACTGCGCAACCATGGCTACTACTATGCCCGTAGCGAGTTTCTGAGCCTGCTGGCCGACACCTTGATGCACCCGGGCCACGTGGTACTGAAGATGGTGCCCCGCCAGAACATCCCAGACGAAGCCTTGCGCACCTACCGCATCGGACAGACCGATGTCTACTTGACCGGCCACAACGGCGAACCGCCGACCGACTCGGTGCGCCGACGCGACTTCACCCTGCACTTTTCCGGCGAACGGCCCGGAATCCGATACAGCGTGTTGCGCAACCGCTTCATCTACCGGTCCGGCGAACTGTACTCGGAGCAGCGGCAAGGTTATACGCAGGAAGCCCTGGCGCGTCTGGGAGTCTTCAAGTTCAGCGAATTCCAGTACGTTCCCCGCAGAGTAGGCAGCGACACCCTGGACATCCGTGTCAACTCGATGTTCGACCTGCCCTACGACAGCGAACTGGAACTGAACGTGACCACCAAGAGTACCAAGCAAACGGGACCGGGAGCCATTTTCACCCTCTCGCACAAGAATTTCCAACGCATGGGAGCCACCCTGAACCTGGAGCTGAAAGGCTCCTACGAATGGCAGACCAGTTCAACGGTCGACGGCGAGAAGTCGGTGATGAACTCCTACGAACTGGGAGCCGCCCTCTCACTGGAGTTTCCCCGCATCATCCTGCCGTGGGTGAAGCGCAAAATTGACCCATTCCGCTTTCCCTCGAAAACGAACTTCAAGATTTACTTGGACCAGCTGAACCGGGCCCGCTACTTCAAGATGCTGTCCTTCGGAGGAACGGTGGGCTACAGCTTCCAGCGGTCGCGCTCGTGGAAACACACGGTGACCCCGCTGAACCTGACCTTCAACCACCTACAGCACCGCACGGCTGCCTTCGACTCCATCTCGGCCGCCAACCCCAACCTGTTCCGCAGTCTGGACGACCAGTTCATCCCGTCCGTGAGCTATACCTTCACCTACGACAACTCGTGGAGGAAAGAGCGCACCCGCCTCTGGTGGGAACACTCATTCACCTCGGCCGGCAATGTCACCTCCCTCGTCTATGCCGCCTTCGGCAAAGGGCTGGGCGAAAAGGATAAGAAGCTGTTCGGCACACCTTTCGCCCAGTTTCTGAAGATGACCAGCGAAGCTCGCTACCTCTACTATCTCTCGGACAAGCAGCAGATTGCCGCCCGCCTGATGGGAGGCATCATCTGGTCGTATGGCAACAAGACCATCGCCCCCTACAGCGAGCAGTTCTACGTGGGCGGTGCCAACAGCATCCGCGCCTTCACGGTGCGCTCCATCGGTCCTGGCAGCTTCCATCCGGCGGAAGGCAGCCAGTTCTCGTATGTAGACGAGACGGGCGATATCAAGCTGGAGGCCAATCTGGAATACCGCTTCCGCCTGATGTCGGGTTTCCTGGGCGGACACCTCAACGGGGCTGTCTTCCTGGATGCCGGCAATGTGTGGCTGATGAGGGAAGACCCGGCCCGCCCCGGCGCCAAATTCACCCTGAACCGCTTCTTCGACAGCCTTGCGCTGGGCACCGGCATTGGCTTGCGCTACGACCTCTCCTTCCTGATTCTGCGGTTGGACTGGGGCATTGCCCTGCACGTACCCTACGAAACGGGCAAGAACGGTTACTACAACATTCCTCATTTCAAAGACAGCACTGGCCTGCACTTCGCCATCGGCTATCCGTTCTGACCACTGACAATCCATATACCACCTGATATGAAACTGCAAAAACAATTACTTATCTGCCTGATGGCAGTGTTCGGCAACTGCTTCATGAACAGTTGCCACGACGATCAACAGCCTTCGGAGGACGAAACTCCTTCAGTCACTATTTCCGGAGAGACGAAAAGCGCTACCCAGTTTGCCGCCGACCTCCTGGATATCTATTATGTCTGGAACAAGGAAATCGCCAAGGACTTACCACGGCTGGATCCGGATACCTGCACGAATCCCTTCCAGGTGGTGCAGGAAATCCGCTACCACGACCCGGCTACGGGAGTGGAAGACAAATGGACTTTCCTGACGAGCCAGCTGAGCAGCCTGAAAGAAAGCGTAGAAGGCATCCAGACCACCTATGGCATTGTCTATAAAGCGGGAAAGGCCCCACAGGGTTCGGCGAACTACCTGGTGGCCGCCACCATCTATGATGATAGTCCTGCCGCCAAGGCCGGCCTGAAACGAGGAGACATCATCGCCCAGATCAACGGAAAGGCCGTCACGGAAGAGACGATGCAGGAAATGAACCTGCAGTCGTCTGTCACCCTCACTACAGGCAGTCTGAAAGACGGACAACTGGTTCCCGACGGCAATACCCTTCAGTTGACTGCCGTGAAAATGTACACAAACCCCATCCTGCACCATCAGGTCTACGACATCAACGGCAAGAAGGTGGGTTATCTGTGCTACAGCTCTTTTGACCTGGAGTCGGTAGGGCTGCTCATCGAGCTCTTCAAGGAGTTTAAGAAAGCCGGCATCGAGGAACTGATTCTCGACCTCCGCTACAACGGGGGCGGGTATGTAGTGACCGAACTGGTTCTGGCATCCATGCTAGCTCCGGAGGCAGTGGCCCACAACCCCAAGGCGGTCTTCGAACGGGAACAGTACAACTCCGTCATCATGGAAACCTTCAAGGAGGAAGGCATCAGCACCGAGACCTGTTTCCAGACCTCCTGGAACTACACCGCGGAAAAGAACGGCATCGATTTCGTTTACGACACTTCGGATGCAAATCTGGGCCTGAAGAAAATCTACGGACTGATTACCGTCAATACAGCCTCCGCTTCGGAAGCCCTGCTGGGTGGACTGATGCCCTACATGGAGGTGGAAACCATCGGTACGAATACGCACGGGAAGTATTGTACAGGACAAATGCTTTCGCCAGAGGACATCTATTCAAAATATAATACGGCCATCAAGGAGTGGGGCATGTATGTGATGATCAGCATCTATCAGAATGCCAACGGAGAGACGCCCTGCATGCCGAACGGTATCAAGCCCGACAAAGAAGTGGCCGAGGGAATCGACCTGGTGCCCTGGGGTGACGAACGGGATCCTTTGCTGCGGACGGCGCTGGAAAGTGCGGGAAAGGTGTATGAAACGTCAGCTGAGGGCCGGAGTGCTTCACAGGGCATACTGGTGAAGGATATTCCCCACACGGCTGCCTTCGGCAAACGGATTGCTTTGCCCGTTCTGTTGAATTCGTTGTAGTATACGTGAATTCGATGAATTGAAACGTACAGCAGGAAAGGACCCATACAATTCCATTTTCGACAAGATTAATAACCTTGCGGGCATAAGATTAATAACCTTTTGGCCGCAAGGTTATTAATCTTATTATCCATGAAGGTAGCTGGCTTTGGTAACGCAGCTCAACAGGATGCTTTTCCCAGGCAAGTCTTGCCCGCTATGGTATGCATCGGACTCACGTTCGCTTATAAAAAAGTCATCCTGAGCAAAGCGAAGAAACAACATTCAACGAAGTCAATCTGGAAAAACATAGTGGATGTATACAGATTGACTTCGTCGAACGTTGTTTCTTCGCTTCCACTCAAAATGACATCTGGAATGAAGGAAAATTAAATCAAGGTGCCGTTACATAGAACACCACGGTGCGGAAATTACCGCTGATGGTGTACTGACTCGGTACGTTGCTGATGGTCAGCGGCAAAGCATACAGGGTACCCGACACCAAATTCGGATCGGTCAGGCTGATGGTCAGCACTTCCTGGGCGCTCTGCCAATTCAGCTTCTCGCCATCGTGCACCTGCTGCGACAGTTTTTCCTGTTCGGAAGCCCGGAGGATGGTCATCGTTAAGGGGAACTTCAGGTTATAGGCAGAAGCAGGCAACAGCTTCGCACCGCCCAACAGCGACTCGTCGATGCTCAGTACTACGGGAATATCTTCCTGGATGTCGCGCCAGTCAGCGATGGAATAGTTGACATACAAATCCGCGGACACAGAAGTTGCACCGGACTTATAGGACAGGGTCTTGGAATGGTCCAGATACGGCAGCTCAATCACCGACTTCATATTATCATAATCAAACAGATAGTCGTCCTTGAGGCAGGAGGTGGAGGTCACCGCCACCAACGCCACGAGCAACAGGGATATGAATCTTGTTTTCATGTTTATCTCTTTTCGTTAAATGAATCTACTAATTAAAGGAATACGGTCGGTTTCTCCCGGTCGGGGTTTTCCTTGTCCCAGAACAGCAGGTCAGTGAAAACATCAATGTTATCCACGTAGTTGTCCGGGTTCAGGTTCTTCTCGGTGTTGGGATACATGAAACGGGCCATGATTTTCTTGCTGTACTGTGCGCTGTGTGAGCAAGGCAGCTCCTTCGGCATGTCGGTGCGGCGCACTTCGCTCCATGCTTCCAGGGGATCGACCATATAAAGGCTCAGCCATTTCTGG
>JALEPZ010000038.1 GCA_022767125.1 Phocaeicola plebeius | reverse complement strand
ACCGGGAAAGACCTGTCACTCATAATCGTTAGTTGACAAAACGTCCGGTAAGAAATAACCCTAACAAAAATTATAAACATTAATTGTAACATTTATGTCAAAGCGAGTAAAATCAGTCAGCATGATGATTGCCCTCATGGGGGCAGCCTCCATGGGCGCGATGTATGCTGAAGTGCTCCCGGGTGTGGACGGCGTTCGTTCCGTACAGCAGGCGGGGACTTGTACAGGTGTTGTGAAAGATGCTACAGGTGAAACGGTCATCGGAGCATCAGTATTGGTTAAAGGTACCACCAACGGTACCATCACCGGTCTGGACGGTGACTTCTCCCTCTCAGGCGTGAAGAAGGGAGACATTATCCAGATTTCGTTCGTAGGTTTTGAGACTCAGGAAGTGGCTTGGAACGGACAGCCGTTGAACATTACCCTGAAAGATGATTCAAAACAGCTGGAAGAAGTAGTGGTAACGGCCTTGGGTATCAAGAAGGATGCCAAGAAGTTGGGTTATGCCGTCAGTTCTGTTGGAGCTGGAGACCTGATCAAGACAGCTTCTCCCAACTTGGGTTCTGCACTGTATGGTAAAGCAGCAGGTGTTCGTATTCAGACAGCTCCGGGTGGCGCAACCGGATCTATCTCTATCAATGTTCGTGGCTTGAACTCCATTACCGGTTCTAACCAGCCGCTGATTGTCATTGATGGTGTACCTGTGCGAAACGGTGATGCCAACAACAGTGACTACTGGGGTAGCCAGCGTGTGCAATCCAATGGTTTGGCAGATATTAATCCAGAGGACATTGAGAACCTCTCCATCCTGAAAGGTGCCTCTGCTTCTGCCCTGTATGGTTCTGAAGGTGCGAACGGCGTTGTTTTGATTACTACAAAAACCGGTAAGGGCTCAAAGGGTATTGGTGTAGATTTCAATGCCAGTGTAACAGCAGACTTCGTAGCTTACATGCCCAAGTACCAGGACAAGTATGGTAAAGCTGCCCCTGTAGAGCGCCGTACTGGATCCAACTGGACGGAAGATGGTTTTTACAAGTTCACGGACAAGAATGGCAACGAACGTATCGGAGCACAGAATGGTACCAACTATTGGGGTCCTGCCTACGATGGACGTGAAGTGTATTACTACGATGGTACCATGCGCAAATACGAGCCACAGAACGATAATCCATGGAACGACGTGTTCCGTACGGGTATCAACCAGCAGTATAACCTGGGTATCACAAAAGCGACAGAACATGGTAACATGCGTTTCTCTTATACGTATGTAGACAACATGCCGACTCAGTACAATTCTTCCTACAAGAAACACAATTTCTCGCTGACAGGTAGCTACAATATCATCGACAACATTAAGATTGATTATGCTGCCAACTATATTTTGCAGGATGTGGACAACCGTGCTTATCGTATGTCACGTTTGGTAACCAACTTCGGCGGTATGTTCGGTGCTTTCGATGACGTGAAGTATCTGCGTGAACACACCGTTACTTCGGCAGGTTATAAAAACCAGGTATACTCTTCTGCCACCCACGAGAATCCGGATGAAGGTTTCGCTTATTATCCTTCTTGCGGAGCATTGGTGGATGAATACTTCTGGAACATCATGGGTAAGAAACAGGAAGAAAACAACAACCGTTTGATTGCAAGTGTTACACCTAGCTGGGAAATCATTAAGGGACTGACTCTGCGTACCCGTGTGGCTACCGACTATACGACCGAAAAGATTGAATTGAAAGAGAACACTACACAATCGAATTCATTCGGTAGCATGAGCGGTTATTACTCTTTGCAGAACAAACGGTATGAAATCTATTATTTTGATGCAATGTTAATGCTCGACAAGCAGTTGACTGAAAAGATCGGTTTGACAGCCAATGCAGGTTGGCAGGCTCGTCAGGAAAGTTACTTTGTATCGGGAGTAAGCACCAACGGTGGTCTGACGGTTGAAAACTGGTTCCACATTAATGCCTCCAAGAATACACCGAACTCCAGCATGACGAAACAGGAATTCTTGAAGACAGCCTTCTTGGGAACAGCATCATTGGCATATTCTAACTGGGGATATCTGGAAGGAACCATCCGTTCGGAAAAGATTTCCACCTTGGCAAAAGGCAACAATTCGTTTGTATACCCCTCTGCCAATGCCAGCGTTGTATTCTCTGAATTATTCGGCGAAAAGAAACCGACATGGTTCGATTATGGTAAGGTACGCGCCTCATTCGGTATCGTAGGTAATGCTCCTGAAATCTATAAGGCTACTCAGGCATACAATCAAAATACTGCCGGCGGTTACATCTATAACCAGATTCCGACTTCTGTAGGTAACAATGCCATCAAACCAGAAAAGAAATACGAATGGGAATTTGGTTTGGAAGGAAAGTTCTTCGGCAATCGCTTAGGTTTTGAAGCGTCTTACTATACCAATACTGTAAAAGACCAGATTCTGCAGACTACCATGCCGATGTCTTCCGGTGGCGGATCTATCTTGATGAACATCGGTGAGTTGCAGAACAGCGGTCTTGAATTCTCTGTTTACGGCACATTGGTGGACACGAAAGACTGGCACTTGGATTTGAGAGGAAACATCTCGTTCAACAAGAACAAGGTAACGAAACTGAACGATGGTGTGGATTATATCCAGCACTCCAATTGGGACAATGGTTCTATGTACCTGCGTTCGTATGTGGGACAATCCATGGGTGACTTCTACGCATTGGCTCCCGCCAAAAACGAAAAGGGTGAATATATCATTGGTTCAAATGGCCTGTACAAATTGACAGACGATTGGGTAAAGGTAGGTAATGCCATGCCGAAGGCTACCGGTGGTTTCGCAGCTTCATTGGGTTACAAGAACTTCTTCGTTGATGCTTCATTGGACTTCCGTATCGGTGGTGACGTATTCAATATGCCGTATCAGTACATGATGGGTCGTGGTGCGTTGGAAGAAACTCTGTGGGCACACGACGGCGAAGGCAAGGGCTTGACTTATTACTTGAACTCAAATATGGAATGCGTTCCTTACAACGGAACCGTAGGTCCTAATGGTGAAAGAATCCACGACAATGGTATCATTCTGGAAGGTGTTGATGAAAATGGCAACAAGAATACCAAGATGATTGGTGCAGACAAGTTGATGAACTGGACCTATAACTGGGGTGGTTACGATCCTTCCGACGTAACATACTACTCGCATAGTTCCTTCTCCAACGATTATGTGAAACTGCGTGAGTTGACCATCGGTTATAACTTCCCGAAGTCTATCACTGAAAAGTTCCACTGTAAGAGTCTACAGCTGAGTGTTTATGGTCGTAACTTGTTCTATTTTTACAAGAATCTTCCTATCTTCGATGCAGAAGCTACAGACGGAACAAGCTGGGTTTCGCAGTCATGGATTGGTGGTTCTACCGCCACTACCCGTTCGTTCGGTTTCTCATTGCGTGCTAGCTTCTAATTCATTTATGTTGTTACTATCTAATTAATTGAAAAAATGAAAAAGATATATACCTTATTCGTTGGGGTTGCGTCGCTCTTTTTGATGGGCGCTTGTTCGGATGATGATTACACCAGCAAGTATGATAACCCAGCACAGACCACGAAAGCGTCGTGCGACAAATTGATGACAGGTTTGTTCTATGCCGGAAAGCAGTATACGTACAACACATATTGGCGTATGTACACATGGGACAACGGAGTTATCGGAAAATATGCTCAGACCATTGGTTTTACTAACGCTCCGGGTGCCCTCTATTCCGCACAGGATTCCTATGCCAACAACCGCTGGGAGAACTTCTATCAGGTATTGGCACAGTTCAGAGCCTTGCAGAATGTTTATGAGAACGAAGACGAAAAGTCAAAGACCGGCGATAAGATTTTCGTAGATCTTTCTGAAATCTTTCTGTATGACCATTTGACCCAGTTGATTGACCTTTTCGGTGACGTGCCTTTCACAAAGGCAGGCTACTTAGGTATTACTGGCGATGTAGCAGGTTCTTATCCTTCGTACGACAAGGCAACAGTGCTGTACACTACAGTATTGGCTCGCTTGGGTGAGATTAACAAGGAAATTGCTTCTATGAAGAGTTCTCTTCCTCCTACAACAGCTTCTGCGCTTCCTGCACAGGATTTTATCTGCAAGGGTGATTTGGACAAATGGATGAAGTATTGTAATAACTTGCGCTTGCGTTTGGCAGTTCGCGTTTCCAGTCAGGGTGCACTGGCCTCTACAGGTAAAGCTGCTGTCGCTGAAATCCTGAATGGCAACCAGTCTATTTCTACCACATTTGCGGACAATATCAGTCTGGTGGGAGATGATGGCAGTACTGACCAATTCAACTTCTCTGATGCTATCCGTGATGGCTACAAGGATCATAGCCGTGCCAATCAGGCCATGCTGGATATCTTGTTGACAGAAAAAGCACTGGGCATTAACGACTATCGTCTGCCTATCATGTATTCGAAAAACGCTGCCGGCCAGTACAAGGGTTTGTCTACTCACGATGAATACGGCGAGCAGGAAACAAACATTTCTTTCACCGAAGACAAACGTGTTTACTCTCGCATTGACTCTACGACGGTTATCTACAACCAATATCTTCGTCACCCGGTTATCACTACTGCCGAAGTGGATTTCCTCCGTGCTGAAGCTTACTTGAATGGTTGGGCCAATGGTGATGCGAAGGCTGCTTTTGTAGCTGGAGTAGTAAATTCAACTAAGTATTATTTCGATTGCAATGCTGCCAGTCCCAGTTCTTATGGTTTCAAGGGAACAGAACCTGATGAAGATGATGTGAAAGCATTTGCCTCAGCAATGTGGGACAATGCTGCCAACAAACTTGAAGTCCTGATACAGCAGAAGTGGTTGAACTTTGGTTTCTTGCAGTCTACACAGGCGTGGAACGAAGTACGTCGTACAGGATTCCCGCAGTTGTATTATCCGCAAGACGCTACGGCTCAGTTGCTGAAGAGCATCCCGAACCGTGTCCGCTATCCGTCTTCAGAACGTAACAACAATGTTACCAACTACAATGCACAGATTCAGTCAATGGGTGGTTCTGACGATGCCTATATCAAGATTTTCTGGGCGAAATAAACGCTGAAATTAGATAGAATCTTCATCATAATGGCGGACTTTATGGGATTATTTTCTACCCCGTAAAGTCCGCCTTATCATTTTAAAGACAACCAGGATGAAAAGAATTTTGCTAGTCATAACATTGCTTGGGATGGTAGGTTCTCTTGGAGCACAAGAATATTTACTGGAAGATTTCAAAACATCAATAGCAACAGTAAAAAAAGGAGGACAGCCTATTCAGGCTTGTTTCAATTACAATTGTGTTACCCAGACGATGGAATTCAGAGAAGGAACTGAAGTGATGAAACTTACACCTATCCAACACATTGACACTCTCTATTTGGAGAATCATCGGATGATTCCGTATGGCACTCGTTTTCTGGATGTAGTATCTCGAGCACCTAAATACGCGTTCCTTGTTGATTATAAACGGACATGCGTGAACAAAGGGAAAACTGGTGGCATGGGTATCAGAACGCAGGGAACGGTAGAAAACGTGGATTTTAGTTCATTTGGAGGGCGACATACAGAAGAATGGAAAAAAGGGAATGAAGTATGGGAATACAAAGAGGCTAATACGTATATCATTGTAGTAAAGAGCAAAATGAAAAAATTCCGAACCGAAAAGGAGTTACTGAAGCTTTTCCCGGAGAAAGAAGGTGCACTCAAAACATTTATCAAGCAACAAAAGATCCACTTTAATGATCCTTCTACGGTAGCACAATTAGTGGAGTTCTGCATGAAAGATTAAATACTATTATTGTTATGCTACAAGCTCCAAATTGTTTATCTTTGTCATAGTTAATGTTAACTCAATATACTTCTATTTATGAAACATCTGAAAAGAATAGCTACCCTTGTTATGGGTATGGCACTGACCGTCGGTGCCTACGCACAAGAAGAAAACAGTTATGTCCACGAACAGTCCGACGGCTACGAATGGCCGACTGACAAGGCGGTACTGGAAAAATTAGACAAGTGGCAGGACCAGAAATTCGGCGTATTGTTCCACTGGGGACTGTACTCCGTACCCGGCATCTGCGAATCGTGGCCCCTCTGCTCGGAAGACTGGATCACACGTCCCGACGAATTTACGTACGAGAGCTACAAGGACTGGTACTGGGGCTTCTCCCGCGCCTTCAACCCCACGAAGTTCAATCCTGAACAATGGGCGGACGTGATGGAGGATGCCGGCATGAAGTACATGATCTTCACCACCAAGCACCACGACGGCTTCTGCATGTTCGACTCGAAATACACCGACTTCTCCATCGCCAACGGCCCGTTTGCCGAGAATCCACGCAAGGACGTGGCCCGCTACGTATTCGACGCTTTCCGCCAGAAGAGCTTCATGATTGGCTGCTACTTCTCGAAGCCCGACTGGCACTGCCAGTGGTTCTGGAACGACTACTACGCCACTCCGAACCGTATGCAGAACTACAAGCGTGACCAGCATCCCGACTGGTGGAAGAAGTACCAGGACTTCACGAAGAACCAGCTGGACGAATTGATGGAGAACTACGGCAAGTTCGACATCCTGTGGCTGGACGGCGGATGGATTACGGGCGATGAAGTCCACCTCGATGAAGTGCTGGCCAAAGCACGTGGCGGCCAGCAGAAGGGCCTGATAGCCGTGGACCGTACCATCAAGGGCAAGAACGAGAACTACCAGACACCGGAACGGAGCATCCCGGAGAAACAGATCAACCACCCGTGGGAAAGCTGCATCACGCTGTCGCACAGCTGGGGATGGACTCCTGTAGCCCGCTACAAGACCCCGACGGAAGTGGTCGGCATCCTGGCGGAAATCAGTGCCAAAGGTGGCTGTCTGCTGCTGGGCGTAGGTCCTACTCCCGAAGGACTGATACAACCGGAAGTGGTGGAGAGCCTGCATGGAACGGGCGAATGGCTGCGTGCCAATGGGGATGCCATCTACAATACGCGCACTACTCCGCACTACAACGACGACCGCGTATGGTTCACTGCCGACAAGAACGGTAAGACCCTTTATGCCATTTATGCCCTGGAAGAAGGCAAGACCCTGCCCAAAACCATCGAATGGACCGAGAACTTACCGACCGGTAAGATGACGTTGCTGAAAGGCAACAGGAACATCAGTTATAAGATTCAGAACGGCAAGGTCATCCTGACCCTTCCAAAGGGGCTGGCAAACGAACCACTGGCTTTCCGTTTCGACATTCGTTAGTCTGAATACGGACACTTGTGCAGTGAGGGTGTGTCAAAATAAAAAACGCCTTTCATTTTGCTTGTCATTCTTCACTTCGTTCAGAATGACGATTAGATAGGCGATGCTGAATTTGACACACCCTCACGCTTTTTTCTCTTTATATTTGTCCAACAAAAAGGATTCGGATAGGAGACAACTTGAATGAAACGTGCGGTATTATGGCTGACAGCCTCTGACCTCCTCCTCGGAGAGCCCCAGCAGGGAGGCCACCGTGGCTACGTCCATTCCCCAGGACAGCATTCCTTTTGCTGCATTCACTAACCGTGGGTCTACGGCTTCCGGTTGTTGGGGCTTTTCTTTCTTCGGCTGATTGTCTTCTATCTTCCAGTCGCTGATGGTGTGGCGTTCCGTGTCGAACGAGATGCCTACCTTTACGACGGGGAGCCCCGAGAGGGCGAAGCGGGCGGGATAGTCCTTGAGGTTGATCTGTTCCATCGCCGGGGCGGCAGAACGGCCCAGCTTCAGTTCAAACAGGTACAGCTTACCGTAGGTGCGCATCACCATGTCCACGCGGCCTGTGGCAGTGCGTACCTCCACGTCTACGTAGGTCCCGAGCAGGGACAGGAGGATATACAGGACCTGCTGGTAATGTCCTTCGTAATCCGTATGGTCGCATTGCGGAATGGTCAGCAGATACTGCTGCAGCAGTCGGAGCATTCCGTCCAGGTCGTCTTTCATCAAGCACTCGTACATCCTCATCAGTACTTGAGAGGTCTGTATGGTATTGGCATTTACATAGTGGGGCAGCAGGCTTTTCAACAGCCCGATGCGGATTTCCTTGTTCGGGATGTCCAGCGTATAAGCGGAAAGCATCCTGTTGTAGCCCTTGATGGTCAGATAGCCGCTCTGGTAGAGCAGCGGAACTAAGGAAGTCATGCTTTCCGTAGGTGCATCGAAGTCACTGGCGAACGCTTCCATCGGCCCCACCTGTGAGGGCTGTACGTCGAATTTCCGCATCATCTCAATCAGGTAGGTGGGTGTGCCCGAACTGAACCAGTAGTTGTCAATCCGTTTCCGGGCAAGGGCGTTCAGCAGGCTGAAAGGGTTGAACAGGTCGGACGAGGGCCACGCGAAATGGTAGCCGTCGTACTGTCGGCGCAGGGTTTCCACTGTCTCGTCGTAGCTGAACTCCTGACTTTCTCCCAGGGCAGCGGTGTAGTCTGTCAGCACGGTCAGCAGCTCCTCCTGGGTAATTCCGCAGATGGCACCATACTCCGGGTCCATGCTGATGTTCACCAAATTGTTCAGCTCGCTGAAGATGCTCATCTGCGAGAACTTGGTGATGCCCGTCAGGAACACGAAACGCAGGTAGGGGTCGCAGGCTTTCAGCGGCGAGTAGAAGTTGCGCATCACCTGACGCAGCTGAGGCAGCAGTTCCTCCTCGTGCACCACGTCCAGCAGCGGAGCATCGTATTCGTCGATGAGCACTACCACTTTCTGTGCTGTCTGTTCGTATGCCCTGCGGATAAGCCCTTCCAGCCGTTGGTTGAGGTTCGTCTGGTCATAGGCTCCTTTCCCGTAGATATCCTCATATCGGGTCAGCTTGCCGCTCAGTTCCCTCTCCAGATTCTCCCGGTCTAAATGCTTTGCCGTGCTCATGTCGAAGTGCAGCACGGGGTGTTTCGTCCACTCCTTCTCCAGCCCTTCTATGGCCAGCCCCGTGAAGAGGTCCTTGCGCCCGGCGAAGTAGCTGTGCAGCGTGGAGGCCAGCAGCGACTTTCCGAACCGCCGGGGACGGCTCAGGAACACATACGTATAGTCGTGTGTCATGCGGTAGACAAGATCCGTCTTATCTACATACAGGTAGTCACCTTCGCGGATAATCTCGAATGTCTGGATGCCGAGGGGGCACCGCTTCAATGTCAGTTTTTCCATACTGCTGCCGTTTTTCCGTCGGGAGGAATTTTCCTCCTCTTGCGAAGGTACGGAATTTGCGCCATACTGCCAAATATTGCATAGGGATTTCCCGGGGTATGCCGACAATTTCCCCTTAACAGAAAGGGTGTGTCTACCCGGGCAGTTAGCACCCTGGGTCGACACACCCTTTCTGTTAAGAGAGCCATTAACGTTATTTCTTCGTGAACTTCAGGCTGCCTGCCTTCATCAGGTCGTTGTGGTTGATGCGGTAGCCGCATTTCTTTCCGCCCATTTCTATCGAGCCGATGGTTTCGGAGTCTTTCTCCGGATTGACGGTCTCGATGACCAGCTTGTCCTTGCCGTAATACTTCGGGTCGAGCTGGATGGTCACCTTGTCGAAGGTGGGGAGGGTCAGTGTGTATTCCGGTACACCGGGGCAGTCGGGATAAAGTCCCATCATGCTGAAGATGGCCCATGCCGACATGGTACCGGTGTCTTCGTTGCCCGGCAGTCCGTTAGGCTGTGTGGTGAAATGCTTCGCCAGCAGTTCCTTCACCAGTTTCTGTGTGCGCCATTCCTCGCCCTTGAAGTAGCTGAAGAGGTACGGATAGGCAATGTCGGGCTCGTTGGCTGGATCGTAGTTGCCGCGGTCGAACACACTCTGCAGGTGGTTGACGAATTGCTGCTTGCCGCCCATCAGCTTGGCGAGTCCCATCACATCGTGAGGAACGTAGAACGTGTAGTTCCAGGCATTGCCTTCGTGGAAGCCGGGACTGGGTTCGAAGTTCTCGCCTTGTTTCGGGTCGAAGGGCTCATAGAACTTGCCGTCGGGCAGGATGGGGCGCAGCGTGCCGAACTCTTTGCTATAGTAGTGCTTGTAGCCCATCGAACGGTCGTAGAACAGCTTGGCATCTTCTTTTTTGCCCAGTGCTTTAGCCAGTGTAGAGAGCGAATAGTCGGCAATGTAATACTCCAGTGCGTGCGATACCGAGTTGTCGAACTGTTCGGTCAAGGGCACGTAGCCGCGGCTCATGTAGTCGTCGTTGTCGGGACGCATCAGGTTGTCCTTGCCCGGCAGAGTGGCCGACTTGTACATGGCTTCGTATGCCTTTTCGATGTCGAAATCTCGCAGTCCCTTCATCCAGGTATCTACAATGACCGGGATGCTGGGGTCGCCTTCCATGGTCAGGGTCTCACGGCCATACAGCTCCCATTTGGGCAGCCATCCGTGCTCGTCGTACATGCTCAGCATGGAATGGATCATGTCCATCTGGCGTTCCGGATAGACCAATGTCATCAGTTGGTGCAGGTTACGGTACGTGTCCCACAAGGAGAAGACGGTATAGCGGTTGCCTTTGGCCTTCATCGTGCCGTCGCCTTCCATTTGCGGGTATTCGCCGTTCACGTCCTGCAGGATGTTCGGATGAATCAGCGTGTGATACAGGGCAGTATAGAAGACCCCTTTCTGTTCTTCCGTGCCACCTTCTACGCGGATGCGGCCCAGGTCGTCGTTCCAACGCTGGCGAGCCTCCTTGCAGATAGCGTCGAAGTGCTGGCCGTGCTGTTCCTTGTCGAGGTTCTCGCGGGCATTCTTGATGCTGACGTAGGAGATACCCATCGAGACTTCAATCTGTTCGCCTTCCGCTGTGTCGAAAGTGAACCAGGCACCGATGTCGTCACCGGCCATGTCGCGGTTGTAGTGCGTGTAGATCTTGTTCTTGCCGGCATCGGCATCCCAGTTGGCCTCCACGCCCATCGGGCGTTGCTTCTTCCACCAGCCGGTGGCTTTCGGCGCTTTGTTGACGCGCATCACGAAATAGACCGGGAAGACAGATTGGGAATAGTAACAGAACGTACCCAGCACTTTCATGCCTTCCACTTCCTGGTCGCTGACACGGCGCAGGTAGGCTCCCGATTCGTTGGTCAGGCCTTCGCCCAGATTGAGCAGGAGGTTGCTTTCGCCCTTCGGGAAGGTGAAACGCGACAGGCCGGTACGCGGGGTGGCGGTAGCTTCTGCCAGAATGTTGTATTTGGTCAGCGAGATGGTGTAATAGCCCGGACGGGCATTCTCCTTTTCGTATTTGCTGCCGTAGCTGTGGTAGTCAACGTCCAGCTTTCCGGTCGTCGGCATCAGCAGCAGGGAACCCAGGTCGGGACAGCCTACACCGCTCAGGGCACCGTGGGCAAAACCGGTGAAATAGCTGTTGGTGTATTCGTAGGGGGTGGACCACCAGCGGGCATCCTTGTCGTACTTGTTGTCTTCAGACCCCATGACGTTGAAGGGGACTACCGACATCAGACCGTTCGGACACACGGCACCCGGGTTGGTGGTGCCGTAGTTGGTGGTGCCCACAAACGGGTGGACATAATCTACCGGCTCTTGCGCTGACAGGTTCGTCAGCGCCAACAGGCCGGTTAAGGCGAGAAACAGTTTCTTCATATCGATTGTTGTTATAGGTTATTTCTTGGTCTTCATCTCTTTGCTGAATGAGTAAGGCGCATCGTCATCACCGATGGCCCGCTGCTTGTTCGGTTCCTTGCCCATCTGGATGTCGATGGTGGCACCTCCCGTCAGGGTTTCGTGGGTGAAGTAGTTCTTCGAGTAGGGTTGGCCGTTGACCTTCATGTCCTGAATGTACAGCTTGCAGGCGCAGTTGTCGGGCGCATTGATGACCACGTCCTTGCCGCTCTCCATGTGCAGAGTGGCTTTCTTAAACAGCGGTGCGCCGATGACATACTGGTCGGTACCAGGACACACGGGATAGAAGCCCAGAGCAGAGAACACGTACCAGGCAGAGGTCTGTCCGTTGTCTTCGTCGCCGCAATAGCCGTCGGGAGTGGCACTGTACATCCGGTTCATCACCTGACGCAGCCAATACTGTGCCTTCCAAGGCTGCTTGGCATAGTCGTACAGGTAAATCATGTGCTGGATGGGCTGATTGCCGTGGGCATAGTTCCCCATGTTCATGACCGTCATTTCGCGGATTTCGTGGATGACCTGGCCGTAGTAGCTGTCATCGAAAAGGGGCGGTACGTTGAAGACGGAATCGAGCATGGTGACGAATACTTGGTCGCCGCCCATCAGGTCAATCAGTCCCTGTGGGTCGTGGAAGACTGACCATGTGTAGTGCCAGCTGTTGCCTTCGGTGAATGCATCTCCCCATTTCAGCGGAGAGAAGGGAGCCATGAACTGTCCGTCCTTGTTCTTGCCGCGCATCAGCTTGGTCTCGGGGTCAAACAGGTTACGGTAGTTCAGTGCCCGTTGGGCAAAGCGGTTGATTTCCTTCTTCGGGCGTTTCAGCTCTTTTGCCAGTTGGTAGATGCACCAGTCGTCGTAGGCATATTCCAGGGTGCGTGCAGCGTTTTCGTTGATCTTGACGTCGTAGGGGACATAGCCCAGTTCGTTATAGTATTCATGGCCCAGACGGCCGGTGGAAGATACTTCCGGGTGTACGTTCTCCGTACCGTGCAGGATGCCCTGGTACATGGTTTCCACGTCTTCCACTTTCACGCCTTTCAGATAGGCATCCACCAGGATAGAGGCGGAGTTGTTGCCCACCATGCAGCCGCGATGGCCGGGACTGGCCCATTCAGGGAAGAAGCCGCTTTCCTTATAGGTGTTGACCAGTCCTTCCTGGATTTCCTTGTTGACCGAAGGATACATCAGGTTCAGCAGCGGGAACAGGCAGCGGAAGGTGTCCCAGAAGCCCGTGTCGGTGTACATGTAGCCCGGCAGCACCTGGCCGTTGTAGGGGCTGTAGTGGATGGGATTCCCGGCGGCATCCAGTTCGTAGAACTTCCGGGGGAAGAGCAGCGAGCGGTACAGGCAGGAATAGAACGTGTGGTACTGGTCCAGGTTGCCGCCTTCCACTTCGAGCTTGCCCAGTTCGTGGTTCCAGGCATCACGCCCTTTGGCCACCAGTGCGTCGAAACTGTCGTTGCCCAGTTCCTGCAGGTTCAGCAGGGCCTGTTCGGGACTGATGAACGAGGAGGCTACGCGGGCATGGACTACTTCTCCCTTGCGGGTGGCGAATCCGATGATGGCACCGGCATGGTCGGCCTGCTGTTCGTTCACGTTCTCCTGGATGTTCTTGTCGGCCACGGTAGCCCGATAGGTGAACGGCTTGTCAAATTCCACTACAAAGTAGTTGCGGAAGTTGTCAGGTACGCCGCCGCTGTTGCGGACCGAATAGCCCACGATGCGGTTCTTCTCCGGTTCAATCTTGATGTACGAGCCTTTGTCGAACGCATCCACCACAATGTAGGAGTGGTCGTTTTCGGGGAAGGTGAAGCGGAACAGGGCCGCTCGTTCTGTGGGAGTCAGTTCGGTCACGATGTCGTGTTCGGCCAGATATACTTTATAATAATAGGCTTTGGCTTCTTCTCCCTTGTGGGCAAACCAGCTGGCCCGCTGGCTCTCGTCGAAGACCGGCTGGCCGACGATGGGCATGAGGGAGAACTGTCCGTAGTCGTTGATCCACGGGCTGGGCTGGTGGGTCTGCTTGAAGCCGCGGATCTTGGTGGCGGTGTACATGTACTGCCATCCGTCCCCCATCTTTCCGGTCTGGGGCGTCCAGAAATTCATTCCCCACGGACGGGCTATGGCGGGATAGGTATTGCCGGTAGATAGCTCGAAGGTCGATTGGGTACCTACCAGCGGACTGACATAGTCGGCATAGTTCTTTCCTGTCGGGCAGGAAGGGTCGGCTGCCTGGGCAACGCTGAGGAAACCGGCGAAGAGTGCGAATAATGCAAGTTTTTTCATACGGTATGAGGTTTAGATATTATTATTGTTGTTTCTGAGGCTGCGAAGTCATGCTGATTTCCAGGGTCCCTCCGGCTGCGATGTCTGCATGGCGGAGGAAAGGAGCTGTCAGCGGGGCACCGTTCAGGGTCATGGACTCGATGTACTTGTTGTCCTTCGAGTTGTTCTTGACCGCAATGGTGAAGGTCTTTCCGTCCGGCAGGTGGATGACGCTCCGGTTCATCCACGGACGGCCGATGGAATAGACGGGTTTGCCGGGACATACCTGGTAGAAGCCCATGGCGTTCAGGATGTACCAGGCCGACATCTGTCCGCAGTCCTCGTTGCCCGACAGGCCGTCCGGTTCGTTGCGGTACTGCTCTTTCATCACCCGGTCAATCAGCTCCTGTGTCTTCCACGGCTGTCCGGCATAATTGTAGAGGTGGATGACGTGGTGGCTGGGCTCGTTGCCGTGGGCATACTGTCCGATGAGGCCGCTGATGTCTGCCGATACCGCCTCGCCTTCGAGGGCAGAATCGGCCGTAAAGAGCGAATCAAGTTTGGCGGTGAAACCTTCCGGGCCGCCCATCAGAGCCATCAGCCCTTCCACATCTTGCGGCACGAACCAGGTCCATTGCCAGGCGTTGCCTTCACAATAGTCGTCGTTGCGGTGGTTCGAACGGGTAGGGCTAAACGGCGAGCGCCATTTCCCTTGCTCGTCCTTGCCGCGCATGAATCGGGTAGAGGGATCGAAGTAGTGCCGGTAGGCCTGGGCGAAGGCTTCATATTTCTTCTGGCCTTCCGTATCCCCCGCAGCGGCTGCCAGCAGCGAGATACAGTAGTCGTCGTAGGCATATTCCAATGCCTTTGCCACTGCTTCGTTGTCTTTGTCGCAAGGCACATAGCCCAGTGTGTTCTTGTAATACTTGGCTTTCGGCACCAAGTAGTCCACCATCCATTTGGGACAGACAATGCCAGTAGTGTCGTATTCCGCTGCCCGTACTGCTGCCCGGTAGGCTTCGTTGACATCGAAGTCGGCATATCCTTTCGTTACGGCATCCGCCATGAGCGATACCGAGTGATAGCCCACCATCGTGGCGGTGTAGTTGCCGGCTACGGGCCACATGGGCAGGATGCCGCCTTCCTGGGCCTTCAGCAGCAGCGAACGCACATAGTCGTTGTTCCGCTGCGGGTCAATGATAGACAGCAACGGGTGCAGGGCACGGAAGGTGTCCCACAACGAGAAGATGGTGTACACCGGACGGGCGGCATCGCCTTGATGGATTTTCCGGTCCATGCCCCAGTAGCGTCCGTCCACATCGGTAAACAGGTTCGGACTGATGGCGGTATGGTACATGGCGGTATAGAAGATGGTGCGGTCGTTTGCATCCATCGGTTCGACTTCAATTTTCGAGAGGTGCTCGTTCCATGCCGCACGGGCATCGCGGCGTACGCCCTCGAAGTCCCAGCCAGGAATCTCTGCCTCCAGGTTCTTGCGGGCTCCCTCCATATCCACTGCCGATATGCCCATCTTGGCGAATACCTGTTCGTCTTTCTGGGTAGCGAACTGCAGCAACACCTTGCAGCGGGGCTGTGGGTCGCCTTTTTGGTCGGTCAGCGTATCGCGCAGGATGGAGTAGGTAAAGGGTTTGGAGAACTTGGCATAGAAACTGAGCTGCTGCTGGGGAGCCCAGTAGAGGGACAGCTTGTGCCCGCGTATCTCCGTATCGCTGATGACCTCCACCTGCATGTCGAGGTTCATCTGGTGTTGCACCGAGTAGTCCAGGTCGAGGATGAATCCGGCCTGTTCCGATGCCGGGAAGGTATAGCGGTGGATGGCGGCACGCTTCGTGGCGGTCAGTTCCGCCTTGACTCCATAGCGGTCGAGGAAGACGGAGTAGTAGCCGGGTTCGGCGATTTCACTGTCGTGACTGAACCGGGAGGCAAACGGCAGTGTCTGTTGCGAATAGTCCTGCGGGTCGCATTGCTGTTCGCCGGTGGTCGGCATCAGCAGGAAGTCACCGAAGTCGGCACAGCCCGTACCGCTGAGGTGGGTATGGCTGAAGCCGTTCACGGTAGAGTCGGCATAATAGTAGCCCGAACAGGCGTCCCATCCGTCGATACGGGTATCGGGACTGGGCTGGATCATGCCGTTGGGCACCACGGCACCGGGAAAGGTATGTCCGTGTCCGCCTGTCCCGATGAAGGGATTCACGTAGGCGGTGTAGTCTGTGGAAGCCTTCTGCTGGCCCTGGCAGGCCGACAGCAGCAGTGTTCCGAAGCAGAGAATCAATGGTAGATGCTTCATATGAATTGGGTTAGGAGGTTATACGTATTCATGGTGGCTTTGTCAGTCAGCACTCATTTCCATTTCCAAGGTAGCGCCGCTCATAATCTGCTCGTGGGTGATGAAGGTCGCGTCGTAAGGCTGTCCGTTCAGTTTCACCGACCGGACGAACTTGTTCTCCTTGCTGGCATTGTGGGCGATGACCGTAAAGGTCTTGCCGCCCGGCAAGTGCAGTTCCGCTTTCGGGAAGAGCGGAGCTCCCAGCTCATAAACCCCGCTTGCCGGGTTGACCGGATAAAAGCCCATGGCGCTCAGCACGTACCAGGCAGAAGTCTGTCCGCAGTCCTCGTTGCCGCACAGCCCGGCGGGCGTATTGCTATACAGCTCGTCCATGATCTGGCGGACATAGAACTGTGTCTTGTGTGGTTGTCCTACCTTATTGTATAAATAAGCCACGTGATGGCTCGGTTCGTTGCCGTGTACATACTGCCCAATCATGCCCGTGCTGAAGATGGGCAGTTCCTCGTCGTCGGCAGGGTGGAAGGTAAACATGCTGTCCAGCTTCTCGGTGAAGCGTTCCTTGCCCCCCACTAAGGCAATCAGGCCATCTATGTCGTGCTGCACCGACCAGAAATACTGCCAGCCGTTGCTTTCGCAGATGGGTTCTGTATAGTCTTCCGGCCGGAAATCAGGCTGGAAGTTGCCCTTGCCGTCGCGCGGCTGCATGAACGAGGTAGCCGGATTATATACGTTGCGGTAATTCCGGGCACGGGCATCGAATTCGTTGGCTATGTCCGTCTTGCCCATCTTTTCAGCCATGCGGGCGATGCACCAGTCGTCGAAGGCATACTCCAGTGTTTTTGAGAGCGACCAGTTTTCGGCATTGTATTCGTCCTTCTGGTCGTACGGGATGTAGCCCAGTTGCTTGTACTGGCCGATGCCCCGATAGTTGTCTAAGTTGGCTGTCGCAACGCACGCTTCCAGTGCCTTTTCGGCATCGAAGTCGCCGATGCCCTTCAGGTACGCATCCACGATGACGGGTACGGCATGATAGCCAATCATCATGTCTGTTTCGCTGCCCCACAGGTTCCATACCGGCAGTCGGCCGTTCTGCTCGAAGAAGGCAATGAATGATTTCACCATGTCGTTGGTACGTTCCGGCTGCGTGAAGGTAAACAGCGGGTGGGCGGTCCGGTAGGTGTCCCACAGCGAGAAGGTGCCGTAGTTTTCCCATCCGTCGGCCCGGTGTACCTGCTTGTCCGGTCCGTAGTAGCTGCCATCCACATCGCAGAATAGGGTAGGAGCCAGCATCGAGTGGTAGAGGGCGGTATAGAAGACGGTACGTTGGTTGTTGTCGATGGTTTCGATACGAATCTTGCCCAACTCCCGGTTCCAGTCGGCTTTGGCGGCGGCGAGGCATTGGTCAAAGTCCACGTCGTTGACCTCGGCTGCCAGGTTGCAGGCAGCTCCTTCCAGGCTGGTGCAGGACAAAGCAGTGGCTAGTGTCACCTGCTGTCCCGGACGGGTAGGATAGTCGAAACGGGCGGTATATCCCCAACCGATCTGTTTGCCGCCGCGGACAATGGCGGTCGAATCGACAGTCATCTTGGCGAACGGTTCCGAGAAACGGGTACGGAAGAACACTTTCTGCCCGCGTGCCCATCCTTCCGAGAACCGGTAGCCTTGCACGGTGACCGAATCCACCACTTCGATGTGCGAATCGTCGGTGGCATCCCAGTTCATCGCTTTGGCGAGGTTCAACAGGACGGCGGCGTCCCCTCCGGGAAACGTATAGCGCTGGATGCCGCAACGGGGGGTAGCGGTCAGTTCCACGTTGATGTCATAGTCTTTCAGCTTCACCTGGTAGTAACCGGCAGACGCACTTTCCTCGTCGTGCGAGAATTTGGAGTGGATGCCCAGTGTCCCTTCTCCTTCCGATACCGGGAACGTGACGGGCAGGAAAGAAATATCATAGAGGTCGCCTGCCCCTGTCCCCGACAGATGCGTATGGCTGAAGCCGGCGATGGTGCTGTCGGGATAGAAATAGCCTGCAATGCGGTCCCATCCTCCCAGTCCGTTGTCAGGGCTTAGCTGTACCATACCGAAAGGAACCTGTGCCCCCGGATAGGTGTTGCCGGTGAAGTCCGTTCCGATGAACGGATTGACAAATTGGGAAAAATCTTCTTCAGCAACAGTAGGCCGTGACGGACTGCAGGCCGTTGCCAGTGCCAATAGGGCACAAAACGAACCAGTTATTGTTCTCATGATATTAGACAGATATGATTAAAACTATGCAAAGATAATTATTATTATAATACTTCGGTAAAAATTTCCGAAGTATTGCTTGGTAGAGAGCATCTTTTTGTAAGATGATGTGCTAAATGAGATAATCCACTTACCGGGTTGGCACGATTTCCCAATCGCTGATAGTGCGCCTTTCATCATCAAAGTTGATGCCCACCTTTACGATGGGAAGTCCGCACAGGGCGAAACGTGCTGGGTAGTCCTTAAGGTCAATCTGCTTCATGGCAGCTGCTGCCGACTTGTTCATTTTCAGTTCAAACAGATACAATGCCTTGTCCGTTCGCATCACCATATCCACACGGCCAGAGGGTGTTCGCACCTCCACATCAATGTAGTGGTATTGGCCCACCAACGAGAGAATGACATATAGCATTTGCTGATAATGCCCCTCGCTCGATGCATTGTCACAATAAGGGATGGTGAGCAGGAATGATTGCAGGAGTGTAAGCGCATCATCCATGTGGCCTTCCCCCATGCTGTAGGCTATTTCTTCAGCCGTGTTATTTACACGGACGGTATCCGTGCTGATATAATAAGGTATAAGGCTGCCCATGAGTCCTGTCCTCACTTCGGTGTTTGGAATGCCTAACCTGTAACGGCGGCGTTTCAGGTTGCAGTCCTTGAT
>JALEPZ010000014.1 GCA_022767125.1 Phocaeicola plebeius | reverse complement strand
AGTTGTCTGTTGTGTCATGGATATTTAAGGATATTCAGGTGACTATGGCACGAAGGTTCCACCTCTTCCCATTCCGAACAGAGAAGTTAAGCTTCGTCACGCCGATGGTACTGCGCAAGTGGGAGAGTAGGTAGTCGCCGTTTTGAGCCCCGGAAGCCGAAAGGTTGTCCGGGGCTCTTTGTATGTGAGCACAAAGGAAGGATGAACACAAAGGCACAAAGGAAGGAAGAGAATATTTAATCAAGAAAAAAAGACTTTGTACCTTTGTTTCTTTGTGTTTCACCTTCTAAAAACTCTCTGTGCCCTCTGTGCTTCTGTGTTTGAATAAAAACCAAAACTGTACCTTTTCTGCGCTGTTTTCGATAAGTTTTCGTATTTTTGCAGCCAGATTTTAATCTTTAATCAAATTGAGTTATGGCATCAAGTGTAGTAGAACCTGTAAAAGGTTCCTGGTTGCAGAGTAATAGCAAGTGGTTGTACAAAGTCATTTTGGTAGTACTTGTAGTTTTCCTGTTAGGTGGGTATGTTCCCGATCTGACTCCGTTTACCGCTTGGGTGACCCCACCGGTGGCTCTTTTTGCCGGATTGGTATTTGCCTTGGTATGCGGACAGCCTTATCCGAAATTCAATAAGAAGGTATCAAAGTATCTGCTTCAATACTCTGTTGTAGGATTGGGCTTTGGCATGAACCTCCAGGAATCATTGGCTTCCGGAAAAGAAGGTATGGCCTTTACGGTGATTTCCGTTGTAGGAACCCTGCTCATCGGATGGGTAATCGGGAGGAAAATGTTGCATGTAGATCGCGACACTTCTTACCTGATCAGTTCCGGTACGGCTATTTGTGGCGGTAGTGCCATTGCTGCAGTAGGTCCGGTGCTGAAAGCGAAAGACACCGATATGTCGGTCGCTTTGGGAACCATCTTTGTGCTGAACGCCATTGCCTTGTTTATCTTTCCGCCTATTGGTCATGCCTTGGGAATGGACCAGCAGCAGTTCGGTACATGGGCAGCCATCGCCATCCATGACACCAGTTCGGTAGTCGGGGCAGGTGCGGCTTACGGTGAAGAAGCATTGAAGGTGGCCACTACCATCAAACTGACCCGTGCTTTGTGGATTATCCCGTTGGCCCTGTTTACTTCGGTCGTGTTCAATCGTAAGGGAGGAAAAATCTCCATACCTTGGTTCATTTTCTTCTTCGTGTTGGCCATGGTGGTCAATACCTATGTATTGTCCGCATCTGAGACAGGTCTGGCCGTGGGACATTTTGTCAATTCATTGGCCCGTAAATCGCTTACGTTGACACTGTTCTTTATCGGTGCCTCGCTTTCGCGCAGCGTATTGAAGGCCGTCGGCGTAAAACCGATGGTGCAGGGAGTACTGCTTTGGATAGCCATCAGCGTGTCTACCTTGGCCTATATCTTCTGTTTTGACTGACCGGGAAAAGGAAATGAATGATAGTTTGACGAATCGTTTCGGAAAATATTGCGAATTTGTAGCCGAATGGGATAAAAAAGTTTCTTTTTATTTTCAGATTCCAAAATTATCTCTACCTTTGCAGCCGACAATAAAAGACAAAAAGATGAATGCATTGTTTCTACATATTTTGCTATGCGGTTTGTTGATTCTGTTGGTAAAGCCAGTAGGAAGTGAGTCGTGTGCATGATAGTAGGAGATTCATGATACAAAGCCTTTCTCACTTCCCGGTGAGAAAGGCTTTTTAATTGATAATAATAAAAACCATATAACCATGAGTGACAGATTATTTATTTTTGATACTACCCTCCGGGACGGGGAGCAAGTTCCCGGTTGCCAGTTGAACACGGTGGAGAAGATTCAAGTGGCCAAGCAGTTGGAAGCCCTTGGTGTGGACGTGATTGAAGCTGGATTCCCTATCTCCAGCCCGGGTGATTTCAATTCGGTCATCGAGATTTCAAAGGCGGTGACCTGGCCGACCATCTGTGCCTTGACACGTGCCGTGCAGAAGGACATTGATGTCGCTGCCGACGCGTTGAGATATGCGAAGCGGAAACGTATCCATACGGGAATCGGTACGTCTGATTCGCATATAAAATACAAGTTCAATTCTAACCGTGAAGAAATCATCGAACGGGCCGTGGCTGCAGTGAAGTATGCCCGCCGCTACGTGGACGATGTAGAATTTTATGCCGAGGATGCAGGACGCACGGAGAATGAGTACCTGGCCAGAGTGGTGGAAGCTGTCATCAAGGCCGGTGCGACTGTCGTGAATATACCCGATACGACCGGTTATTGTCTGCCCAGTGAATACGGGGCCAAGATCAAGTACCTGATGGACCATGTAGCCAATATTGACCAGGCTATCATTTCCACGCATTGCCATAATGACTTGGGCATGGCGACGGCTAACACCATCAGCGGCGTCCTGAACGGTGCCCGCCAGGTAGAAGTGACCATTAACGGTATCGGTGAACGCGCCGGCAATACGTCGTTGGAGGAAGTAGCGATGATTCTGCGTTGCCACAAGCACTTGAACATTGACACCAATATCAATACCCAGAAGATCTGCCCGACCAGCCGCATGGTGTCCAGCCTGATGAACATGCCCGTACAGCCCAACAAGGCCATCGTGGGCCGCAATGCCTTTGCCCACTCGTCTGGCATCCACCAGGATGGTGTGTTGAAGAATGTGCAGACCTATGAAATCATCGACCCGAAGGATGTCGGCATCGATGACAATGCTATCGTGCTGACTGCCCGAAGCGGACGTGCTGCCCTGAAGCACCGTCTGAGTGTGCTTGGCGTGGAAATGGGACAGGAGAAGCTCGACAAGGTGTACGAGGATTTCCTGAAGCTGGCGGACAAGAAGAAGGATGTGACCGACGACGATATCCTGGTACTGGCAGGCGCCGACCGTTCGCTGAACCACCACATCAAGATGGAATACCTCCAGGTTACCAGCGGAGTCGGTGTCCGTTCGGTAGCCAGCTTGGGACTGAACATTGCCGGCGAACACTTCGAAGCTGCCGCCACCGGCAATGGTCCGGTAGATGCTGCCATCAAGGCGATGAAGCAGATCATCAAGCGCCAGATGACCCTGAAGGAATTTACCATCCAGGCTATCAGCAAGGGCAGTGACGACGTAGGTAAGGTACACATGCAGGTGGAATACGACGGCCAGATGTATTATGGTTTCGGTGCGAATACCGACATTGTGGCAGCTTCGGTCGAAGCCTACATAGACTGTATCAACAAATTCAAGAAATAACGAACAGGAAACAAGAATCAGCAATATGGCAAATACATTATTTGACAAGATTTGGGATGCACACGTGGTGCAGCAGGTAGAAGACGGACCTACCCAATTATACATTGACCGTCTGTATTGTCACGAAGTGACCAGTCCGCAGGCTTTTGCAGGGATGCGTGCCCGTGGCCTGAAGTGCTTCCGTCCGGAACGTATCTATTGTATGCCGGACCACAACACGCCGACACATGACCAGGACAAGCCCATTGAGGACCCTGTTTCGAAGACACAGGTAGATACGCTCGCCAAGAATGCAGCCGACTTTGGCCTGACACACTTCGGCATGATGAACAAGAAGAACGGCATCATCCACGTAGTGGGTCCCGAACGGGGACTGACCTTGCCAGGCATGACCATCGTGTGCGGCGACTCGCACACCTCTACCCACGGTGCGATGGGAGCGGTAGCTTTCGGTATCGGTACCAGTGAGGTGGAAATGGTGATGGCTTCGCAGTGTATTCTCCAGGCCCGCCCCAAGACCATGCGCATCACCATCGATGGCCAGTTGGGGAAAGGCGTGACGGCCAAGGATGTGGCCCTCTACATGATGTCGAAGATGACGACCAGCGGAGCCACCGGCTATTTCGTGGAATATGCCGGCGAAGCGATCCGCAGCCTGACCATGGAAGGCCGTCTGACCCTTTGCAATCTGAGTATTGAGATGGGTGCCCGCGGCGGTATGATTGCTCCCGATGAAGTCACTTTCGAATACATCAAGGGACGCGAATATGCGCCGAAGGGAGAAGAATGGGACAAGGCACTGGCTTACTGGAAGACGCTTAAGAGCGACGAGAATGCCGTGTTCGACAAGGAAATCCGTTACGAGGCCGCCGACATCCAGCCGATGATTACCTATGGCACCAACCCGGGCATGGGAATGGCCGTTACGGACCATATCCCCACCACCGAGGGGATGAGCGATGTTGAGAAGGGCTCGTTCGAGAAATCCATGAACTATATGGGCTTCCAGCCGGGCGAATCGCTGCTGGGCAAACCGGTGGATTATGTGTTCCTGGGGGCTTGTACGAACGGCCGTATCGAGGACTTCCGTGCCTTTGCATCCATTGTCAAGGGCCGCAAAAAAGCGGATAACATTGTGGCCTGGCTGGTTCCCGGTTCGTGGATGGTGGATCAGCAGATCCGTGAGGAAGGTCTTGACAAAGTGCTGGAAGCCGCAGGGTTCGCCATCCGTCAGCCGGGATGCTCCGCTTGTCTGGCCATGAACGACGACAAGATTCCTGCCGGAAAATATTCCGTATCGACCAGCAACCGTAACTTTGAAGGCCGTCAAGGTCCCGGTTCGCGCACGCTGTTGGCCAGTCCGTTGACGGCTGCCGCTGCTGCCGTGACCGGTGTGATTACCGACCCCAGAACACTTTTATAAAAGCTCATCCGTATGAAACAGAAATTCAACATCATAACAAGCACTTGTGTGCCTTTGCCTTTGGAGAATGTCGATACCGACCAGATTATCCCTGCCCGTTTCCTGAAGGCTACCACTCGCGAAGAAAAATTCTTTGGCGACAACCTGTTCCGCGACTGGCGTTACCGTCCCGACGGTTCGCTCAACGAGGACTTTGTATTGAACAATCCCACTTTCGGGGGCCAGATACTGGTGGCTGGCAAGAATTTCGGCAGCGGTTCCAGCCGCGAGCATGCCGCATGGGCCATTGCCGGCTACGGCTTCCGTGTCGTGGTGTCCAGTTTCTTTGCCGACATTCACAAGAACAACGAACTGAACAATTTCGTTCTCCCGGTGGTGGTCAGCGAAGGCTTCCTGAAGGAACTGTTCGATTCCATCTATGCCGATCCGAAGATGGAGGTGGAGGTGAACCTGCCCGAACAGACCATCACGAACAAGGCTACCGGCAAGTCCGAAAAGTTCGAAATCAATGCCTACAAGAAGCATTGCCTGATGAATGGATTGGATGACATTGACTTCCTGGTGGAAAACAAGGACAAAATCGAACGCTTCGAACAGCAGCGTAGTTGATCAATGGCCACCGGTTTTCCACGGACGGCACGGATGAACACAGATTTTTTATGGAAGAGGGAAATGATGCAGTTCTTTCCTACCCATGACAGAAAAAGAAGTCTGTGTTCATCTTCCCTTCTGTGTGACCCCGTGGCTATAATCTCATTATAACATGAAGAATCCGATAATTGAAATCATGGACACGACTCTTCGCGACGGCGAGCAGACCAGCGGAGTGTCGTTTGTGCCCCATGAGAAACTGATGATCGCCCGGCTGTTGCTGGAAGACCTGAAGGTGGACCGCATCGAGGTGGCATCTGCCCGCGTGTCCGACGGCGAACTGAGTGCCGTCAGGATGATTTGCGACTGGGCAGCCCGGCGCAATATGCTGTCGAGAGTGGAAGTGCTGGGATTCGTGGACGGCAAGACCTCGGTCGACTGGATCTACAAGGCCGGAGGACGGGTCATCAACCTGCTGACCAAAGGGTCGGAGAAGCATTGCACCTACCAGCTCAAGAAAACCGTCGACGAGCACATCGATGATATCCTGGCCGTGGTGGATTATGCCCACGAGAAAGACATGGACGTGAATGTCTACTTAGAGGACTGGAGCAATGGCATGAAGGATTCTCCCGAGTATGTCTATCGTCTCATCGACGGGCTGAAGGACACCGGTATCCGCCGTTTCATGCTGCCCGACACGTTGGGCGTGCTCAATCCGCTGCAGGTCATCGAGTATATGCGGAAGATGAAGAAGCACTATCCTGACCTTCACTTCGACTTCCATGCCCACAACGACTATGATTTGGCGGTCAGCAATGTGCTGGCAGCGGTGTTGAGCGGTGTCAAGGGACTCCATACCACCATCAACGGCTTGGGCGAACGGGCCGGCAATGCGCCGTTGGCCAGCGTGCTGGCCATCCTGAAGGATCATTTCCATGCCGTGACCCGTATCGACGAGAGCCGTCTGAACGATGTCAGCCGGGTGGTGGAATCGTATTCCGGCATTCCCATCCCTGCCAACAAGCCCATCGTGGGCAACAATGTCTTTACGCAGGTGGCAGGGGTCCATGCCGACGGCGACAACAAGAACAACCTCTACTGCAATGACTTGCTGCCCGAACGCTTCGGCCGTGTACGCGAATATGCGCTGGGCAAGAACTCCGGAAAGGCCAATATCCGCATGAACCTGGAAAGCCTGGGACTCGACCTCGACGAGGAGTCGATGAAGAAAGTTACCCAGCGGATTATCGAACTGGGCGACAAGAAGGAGCTGGTGACGCAGGAAGACCTGCCCTATATCATCTCCGATGTGCTGAAGCACGATGTAGGCGGCGAGAGCAGGGTGCGTCTGGTCAGCTATTTCGTCACCCTCGCGCAAGGCCTCAAGCCGATGGCGACCTTGAGCATCGAAATCAACGGGACCAACTATCAGGAAAGCTCGTCGGGCGACGGACAGTACGATGCCTTCGTACGTGCCCTGCGCAAGATTTACAAGGGCACCCTCAATCGACCCTTCCCCATGCTGACCAACTACGAGGTGACCATCCCTCCCGGTGGGCGTACCGATGCCTTTGTGCAGACCGTCATCACTTGGAGTTTCCAGGACAAGGTGTTCCGCACCCGCGGCCTGGATGCCGACCAGACGGAGGCGGCCATCAAGGCTACCATGAAGATGCTGAACATGATAGAAAACGATTACAAATAAACTAAAGACATAAAACCATGAATTTTAAAATTGCCGTATTGCCGGGCGATGGAATCGGACCGGAAATATCTGTACAGGGAGTCGACGTAATGACTGCCGTTTGCGAGAAGTTCGGACACGAAGTGAGTTATGAATATGCCTTGTGCGGGGCCGATGCCATCGACAAGGTGGGTGACCCGTTTCCCGAAGAAACCTTCCAGATCTGCAAGAACGCCGATGCCGTGCTGTTCTCGGCGGTAGGTGACCCCAAGTTTGACAACAATCCGACGGCCAAGGTCCGCCCCGAACAGGGACTGCTGGCCATGCGCAAGAAGCTGGGCCTGTTTGCCAATATCCGTCCGGTGCAGACCTTTAAATGCCTGCTCCATAAGTCCCCGTTGCGGGCCGACTTGGTAGACGGTGCCGATTTCCTCTGCATCCGCGAACTGACGGGCGGTATGTATTTCGGTGAGAAATACCAGGACAACGAGAAGGCCTATGACACCAATATGTACACCCGTCCCGAAATCGAACGTATCCTGAAGGTAGGTTTCGAGTATGCCATGAAGCGCAACAAGCACCTGACGGTGGTAGACAAGGCCAATGTGCTGGCTTCTTCCCGTCTGTGGCGTCAGATTGCCCAGGAGATGGCTCCCCAGTATCCTGAAGTAACTACCGACTATATGTATGTAGACAATGCCGCCATGCGCATGATTCAGGAACCCAAGTTCTTCGATGTCATGGTGACGGAGAATACCTTCGGTGACATCCTCACCGACGAAGGCTCCTGCATCAGTGGCTCTATGGGCTTGCTTCCTTCGGCTTCTACGGGCGAAAGCACGCCGGTCTTCGAACCCATCCATGGTTCCTGGCCGCAGGCAAAGGGCCTGAACATTGCCAACCCGCTGGCGCAGATTCTGTCTGTAGCCATGCTGTTCGAATACTTCGACTGCAAGGAAGAAGGAGCCTTGATTCGCCGTGCCGTCGACGCATCGCTCGACGCTTGCGTCCGTACGCCCGAAATTCAGGTAGAAGGCGGTGCCAAGTACGGTACTAAGGAAGTAGGTGCCTGGATTGTCGACTATATCCGGAAAGCCTGATCCATCAAAAATCAGCGCCGCTTATCTGCTTGTCATTCTGAACGAAGTGAAGAAACAACGTTCAGAATGACAAGCAAGATGGCAGGCGTTGTCTCTTTTGATACACCTTCGTTGGAATGACACATTGATTCCCCCTCCCCAGGCTGTCCGAGAATCGTTTTCCGCTTTCCTTTTTCCCTGTCATTTCGAAGGAAGTGAGAAATCTGTTCTTTTTCCTGTCACTTCGAAGGAAGTGGGAAATCTGTTCTTTTCCCTGTCATTTCGAAGGAAGTGAGAAATCTGTTAGCTCAGTGGATGTATTCAGATGCTTCACTCCGTTCAGCATGACAGTTGGATAGGGTGGCCCAAGGTTTTCGGACCTATTCCCCCTTTTCCCCTATCCGCTTACGGATGACTTCCAGAAACTCTTTCCCGTATTTCCCCTTTTTGTATTCCCCGATTCCGCCGATTTCCCCGAATGCGTCGAGAGTAGTCGGGCGGACAGTCGCCAGTTGGTGCAAGGTCTTGTCGGACAGTACCAAATAGGCCGGAATCGCCTGCTGGTCGGCCAGCCGTTTGCGGAGCAGCCGCAAGGCTTCGAACAGTTCCGGGTCTTCGCCTTCGAAGAAGGCGATCGACAACACCTGTTCCGTGGCCGGACGGGCCGTCTGCCCCTTCTTCCTTCCGGCTGCCTTGCTGGCAGGTTCCGTGCGCTGGATGGTCACCAGCTCGGCCCGTTCGTGGCCGAACAGCACCTTCTTGCCAGCAGAGGTAATCTTCAGCCGGTTGTTCTCGTTGTAGGCAATTTCCACATATCCCAGGTTGAGCATCTGCAGGAGATAGTCCTGCCAGTCGCGTCCCGGAATGTCGCGTCCCACCCCAAAGGTCTTCAGCTTGTCATAGCCCTTCTCGATGACCTCTTGCGAGACCGCCCCCCGGAGCAGGTCGATCAGCGCATGCGTGCCCACCTGTTCGCCCGTCCGGGCGATGCCGCTCAGTGCTTTCTGTACGAGGATGGTGCCGTCGAACCGTTGGGGCGGATTCCTGCAGACATCACAGTTGCCGCAATTATGGTCGGTCGTTTCCCCGAAATAGTTCAGCAGGATGCGCCTGCGGCAGATATCCGCTTCCGCATACTGCTGCATCCGGTGAAGCTTCTCCAGGTTGATGGCCTGCTGGTTGCTCTCCTGCGCGAACTTTGACAGCAACAGGATGTCTCCGAACGAGTAGAAGAGGAGCGTGTCGCTGGGCAGTCCGTCCCTCCCGGCGCGTCCTATTTCCTGATAGTAGCTTTCAATGCTTTTCGGCAGGTTGTAATGTACCACCCACCTCACGTTCGACTTGTCGATGCCCATTCCGAACGCAATGGTGGCACACACCACCTGCACCCGGTCGTTGATGAAGTCGTCCTGAGCCTGGTCGCGTTGCTGGCTGCTCAGTCCGGCGTGGTAGACGGCGGTGCGGATGCCCTGTCCGGCCAGCTTTTCCGCCACGCTTTCCGCCTTGTTGCGGCTCATGCAGTACACGATGCCGCTCTCTCCCCGGTGGCGGTCGATGAAGTGGAACAGGGTGCGCAGCTTCTCCTTCTGCTGGTAGCCCCGCCGCACGTCCAGGCTCAGGTTGGGGCGGTCGAATGAGGAGAGGAAGGTTTTCGGGTCGCGCAGGTGGAGCTGCCGTAGGATATCCTCGCGGGTAATCTTGTCCGCCGTGGCAGTGAGCGCGACAATCGGCACCTCGGGAAACTGCTGGCGCAATACGTTCAGCTGGGTGTATTCCGGACGGAAGTCGTGCCCCCACTGCGAGATGCAATGCGCTTCATCGATGGCAAAGAGCGAAATCCGGATGTCCTTCAGCAGGTAATTCACTTCCGCCAGCAGCCGTTCGGGGGAAATGTAGAGCAGCTTCACCCGTCCCTGCCGGCATTCGAACCGGATGTTGGCCAGCGACGTCTCGTCGCAGCTGCTGTTCAGGGCCCGCGCCAGGATGCCGTTGTTCTGCAGGCTTTCCACCTGGTCCTTCATCAGCGAGATGAGCGGGGAGACCACAATGGCCGTCCCTTCCATCATCAGGGCCGGCAGCTGGTAGCAGATGGATTTCCCCCCGCCCGTAGGCATCAGCACGAGGGCATCCTTCCGCGCGAGGAGGTGACGGATAATTTCTTCCTGCAGCGGACGGAAGCGGCTATAGCCGAAATACGATTTGAGCATTTTAAAAATCATGGATATAGATGGTTTTAGGGCGCAAAGATAGTGAAAATGCATCGGAAAGTCACTTTTTTATAAATATTAAGTAAAATGATGGGTAAGTATGGGTACAATACGAAATATTCTTCTTAAATTTGTATGTAAATTGCGATTATAGAATAGAACTATAAAAAAAACAGGGAACAGATGAGAGAAATCGAGAAAACAGCGGCTCCTGATGAGAAGCCTATTAAATTACCCTACAATCTTCGGGAGAAGAAGATTAAGAATGCGCCATACCGCACTATGATCCGGGCGGAACTGGCCGATGATTTGTATGACAGGATTCTGCGTATTATCGTTGTCGGAAAGAAGTACAGAGATCCGAACTATTCGGCCAAGGATTTGGCCAAAGACTTGAAGACCAATACCCGCTACTTGTCGGCGGTCGTCAATTCGCGGTTCGGGATGAACTATTCTTGCCTGCTCAACGAATATCGTATCAAGGATGCATTGCACTTGCTGACAGACAAGCGGTATGCCGAAAAGACCATCGAGGAAATCAGTGCCATGGTGGGCTTTTCCAACCGTCAGTCTTTCTATGCTGCTTTTTATAAATATGTGGGCTCCACGCCTGCGGGTTTCCGTAAACAGAAATGCGAGAAGAAGTAGTAACGTCGGTCGACCGGTTTGCTGATATCCAGGTGCTGAGCTATTCGGTACCTGGATTCGAAGAGTTGTCCCTGCGCCAGAAGCAGCTGGTCTATTACCTGTCGGAAGCGGCTTTGTGGGGGCGGGACATTCTTTTCGACCAGAACGGTTCCAGCAACCTGCCGATTCGCCGGTTGCTGGAAAGTGTGTATATCTATGCGACTATCGACCGGACCACCCCCGATTTCCGCGAATTCGAGGTTTACCTCAAGCGGGTCTGGTTCTCCAATGGCATTCATCATCATTATTCTTCCGACAAGTTCCTGCCTGGATTCACCCCCGGTTACTTGCGCCGTTGCGTGGACACCGTCCCTGCCGGCAGGCTGCCGTTGGAGGGGGATGAAACGCCCGACGAGATGTGCCGGCGGCTTTTCCCCATCATCTTCGATGCCAGCCTCCTGCCCAAGCGCGTCAACCAGGAGGACGGAGCGGACTTGGTGCTCACTTCGGCCGCCAACTATTACTGCGGGGTCACCCAGCGTGAGGCAGAGGTGTTCTATGCCGGCCTGAAGGCGGCCGGCAGTGCCGACGAACCGCCCATGTATGGCCTCAACAGCCGGCTGGTGAAGGAAGACGGCACCGTGAAGGAGCAGGTCTGGAAGATAGGCGGTATGTACACCGCCGCCCTTGAAAAAATTGTTTACTGGCTGGAAAAGGCCGAAACGGTCGCCGAGAGCGACGAACAGCGCCGGGTGATCCGCCTGCTGGTGGAGTTCTACCGCACCGGCGACTTGAAAGTGTTTGATGCCTATTCCATTGCCTGGCTGAAAGATACCGCCTCGCAGGTGGACTTCGTGAACGGCTTCATCGAAACCTACGGCGACCCTCTGGGGCTGAAGGCCAGCTGGGAGTCGATTGTCAATTTTAAGGACCTGAAGGCCACCCGCCGCACCGAAACCATCAGCCGCCATGCCCAGTGGTTCGAGGACCATTCTCCCGTGGACAGCCGTTTCAAGAAGCCCCACGTCAAGGGCGTGTCGGCCAAGGTGATTACGGCCGCCATCCTCGGCGGCGACCTCTATCCGTCGACGGCTATCGGCATCAACCTCCCCAACTCGAACTGGATCCGCAGCGTCCATGGCTCGAAGTCGGTCACCATCGGTAACCTGACGGCGGCCTACAACCGGGCGGCAAAGGGCAGCGGTTTCCGCGAGGCGTTCATCGACGACCCCGACGAGCTCGACCGCATCGACCGCTATGCCGACATCACCGACGACTTGCATACCGACCTGCACGAATGTCTGGGCCACGGGTCCGGACAGCTGCTGCCGGGTGTGGACCCCGATGCGCTGAAGGCCTATGGCGCCACCATCGAGGAAGCCCGTGCCGACCTTTTCGGACTCTATTACCTGCCCGATGAAGAACTGGTGGCGCTGGGACTGACCCCCGACGCAGAAGCCTACAAGGCCGCCTACTATACTTACATGATGAACGGACTGATGACGCAGCTGGTCCGCATCCAGCCGGGCTGTCAGATCGAGGAAGCCCACATGCGCAACCGGCAGCTCATTGCCCGCTGGGCCCTGGAGCAGGGCCGCGGGGAAAACATCGTCGAGCTGGACTGCCGCGAGGGCAAGACCTACGTCCGCATCCACGACTATCCCGGACTGCGGAAGCTCTTCGGCCGCCTGCTGGCCGAGGTGCAGCGCATCAAGAGCGAGGGCGACTACGAAGCTGCCCGCCGCCTGGTGGAGGACTACGGTGTAAAGGTCGACCCCCGGCTCCATGCCGAGGTGCTCGAGCGTTACCGCGCCCTGCAGCTGGCCCCCTACAAGGGCTTCGTCAATCCCCGCTACGAACCGGTCTACGACGAACACCGGCAGCTGGTCGATGTCCGCCTCTGCCACGGCGAGTCGTTTGCCGGCCAGATGCTCCGCTACAGCCGCGACTATTCCGCACTTTAACCCCAACATATCCGCACTAATGATGACAGACGATACCCACGAAACCCTCCGGGCCATCAAGGCCCGTTTCCGCTTGTTCATGAACGGCCCCATCTCGCAAAGCATGCGCGAGAAGGGCCTCGACTATAAGCTGAACTTTGGCATCGAGTACCCGCGTATCCGCGAGATGGCCGCAGACTTCCCCAAAGACCACAAGCTGGCCCAGGCCCTCTGGAAAGAGAACATCCGCGAGTGCAAGATCCTGGCCGGACTGCTGCAGCCCCTTGATTCGTTCTGTCCCGAGCTGGCTGACATCTGGATAGAGGACATGCATTATCCCGAGTTGGCCCAATACACCGTGATGAACCTCTTCCAGCACCTGCCCTATGCCCCTCAGGCGGTCTTCCGCTGGATGGCCGACGAGCGCGAGTATTTTCAGCTCTGCGGCTTCCTGCTCATGGCCCGTCTGCTGATGCAGGGACATCCGCTCAACGAGCGGGGAGCAGCCGAGTTCCTCGACCAGGCCCGTGCGGCCGCGGCCGACTCCAGTCTGCCGTCTGTTCAGCGTGCGGCCACCGTCGCTTTGCAGAAGTACGCCGAGCTCACTCCGTCCTACGGAACCCTTCGCGGATGAGCGCTGCGGAAAGTGCAAAAAAACGTATTTTCTTTTTTGGTTTGACAGAAAAAGCCTATCTTTGGACGCTGAACTGAAAAACGCCCCTTATGGAAGAAAATGTACGACATACGGTCAAGCAGATCCTTACCGAGTATTTGCAGAAAAACGGACATCGCAAGACGCCCGAACGCTTTGCGATACTCGATACCATCTATTCCCTGACGGGCCATTTCGATATTGACGGGCTGTACAGGCATATGGCCGAGAAGGAGAAATTCCGCGTCAGCCGTGCCACCCTCTACAATACCATAGTCCTGCTCATTGATGCCGGTCTGGTCATCAAGCATCAGTTCGGCAATTCATCCCAATATGAACGAGCCTACCACAACGGCACCCACCATCACATGATCTGCACATCGTGCGGCAAGGTCACCGAGTTCGAGGACGAGTCCATCAAGGAAGCCATTGCCGGCAGCCAGCTCAAGGCCTTCTCCATGTCGCATTATTCGCTCTATGTCTACGGCCTTTGCAGCCACTGTGTGACGGCTCGTCGGAAGAAATCACATTGAAATTTAATTAATCAACATCCATAAAACTAAGAATCATGAAAGTAGATGTTTTGTTAGGTTTACAATGGGGCGATGAAGGCAAGGGGAAAGTCGTTGACGTACTGACTCCCCGCTACGATGTCGTTGCCCGTTTCCAGGGAGGTCCCAATGCGGGACATACCCTTGAATTCGAAGGACAGAAATATGTGCTCCGTTCCATACCGTCCGGAATCTTCCAGGGCGACAAGGTGAACATCATCGGCAACGGCGTGGTGCTCGACCCTTCTCTGTTCAAGGCGGAAGCCGAAGCCCTCGAAGCCTCCGGCCATCCCCTGAAGGAGCGTCTCCACATCTCGAAGAAAGCCCATCTCATCCTGCCCACCCATCGGGTGCTCGATGCAGCCTACGAGGCGGCCAAGGGCGATGCCAAGGTAGGCACCACCGGCAAGGGCATCGGTCCCACCTACACCGACAAGGTAAGCCGCAACGGCCTGCGTGTGGGCGACATTCTCCATAACTTCGAGGAGAAGTATGCGGCCGCCAAGGCCCGCCATGAGCAGATTCTCAAGAGCCTGAACTACGAATACGATATCACCGAGTTGGAACGCCAGTGGCTGGAAGGCATCGACTACCTCCGCCAGTTCCAGCTGGTCGACAGCGAACACGAAATCAACCGCCTCCTCAAGGCCGGCAAGAGCGTGTTGTGCGAAGGCGCACAGGGCACTCTCCTCGACGTCGATTTCGGTTCCTATCCTTTTGTCACTTCTTCCAATACCATCTGCGCCGGTGCCTGCTCAGGCCTGGGACTGGGTCCCAACAAGATCGGCGAGGTGTATGGCATCATGAAAGCCTACTGCACCCGTGTCGGTGCCGGACCGTTCCCCACCGAACTGTTCGACGAGACCGGAAAGACCCTCCGCGACCTGGGGCATGAATACGGGGCCGTGACGGGCCGCGAACGCCGCTGCGGATGGGTAGACCTGGTGGCCCTGCGCTATGCCATCATGCTGAACGGTGTCACCCAGCTCATCCTGATGAAGAGCGACGTGCTCGACGGCTTCGACACCATCAAGGCCTGCGTGGCTTATAAGGTGAACGGCGAAGAGATTGACTATTTCCCCTTCGACATCACCGAGGGCGTAGAGCCCGTCTACGCCGAACTGCCCGGATGGAAGACCGACATGACGGGAGTGACCAGCGAAGACGAGTTCCCCGAGGAGTTCAACGCCTACATCACCTTCCTCGAAGAGCAGCTGGAGACTCCGATCAAGATTGTGTCGGTGGGTCCCGACCGCGCACAGACCATCGAACGATATACCGACAACTGATTTCCCCTGAGACAGACAGAAAGCTTCGGGAATTCCCGTCGGATGGTCATTCTGAACGTCCAAGCGACTGTCTGAAAGCTTCGGGATTCCCGTTGGATTGTCATTCTGAACGTCCAAGCGACTGTCTGAAAGCTTCAGGATTCCCGTTGGATTGTCATTCTGAACGTAGTGAAGAATCTGTAAAGCGTTAGTGCATGTATTCAGATTCTTCACTACGTTCAGAATGACAATTCCGATAGGCGGCGCCGGATGCTGCTACACCTTCCTGCAGCGTCATCATCGAAACGTCTTTTACGGTCATGAAATGAGGAAGCCGAGCACATACTAATGCATTTTGTACTAATACCAAATAGAAAATCTAATGAGTTTGAAAATTGTAGTTTTGGCAAAACAGGTTCCCGACACCCGCTGTGTGGGGAAAGATGCCATGAATGCCGACGGTACCATCAACCGTGCGGCACTTCCGGCCATTTTTAATCCGGAAGACTTGAATGCCTTGGAACAGGCACTCCGTTTGAAAGATGCCCATCCCGGCTCTACGGTGACCATCCTCACCATGGGTCCCGGACGCGCCGCAGAGATTATCCGTGAAGGCCTTTACCGGGGAGCGGACAACGGCTATCTGCTCACCGACCGTGCCTTTGCCGGAGCCGACACGCTGGCCACCTCGTATGCGCTGGCAACGGCCATCCGCAAGATCGGCGAATACGACATCATCGTGGGCGGCCGCCAGGCCATCGACGGCGATACGGCCCAGGTAGGTCCCCAGGTGGCTGAGAAGCTGGGATTGACCCAGGTGACCTACGTCGAGGAAATCCAGTCGGTAGCCGACGGACGCATCCGCGTGAAACGCCACATCGACGGCGGGGTGGAAACCGTTGAGGCACCGCTGCCCATCGTGCTCACCGTCAACGGCAGTGCGGCCCCCTGCCGTCCGCGCAACGCCAAGCTGGTGCAGAAATACAAACGGGCCCTCGGCGGACAGGAAAAGGCGGCCCTCACCAAAGACGGGGCAGCCCTGCCCTATGCCGACCTGTACGAAAAGCGTCCTTACCTGAACATCACCGAATGGAGTGTGGCCGACGTGAACGGCGACACCCGCCAGTGCGGACTCTCCGGTTCGCCCACAAAGGTGAAGAAGATTGAGAACATTATTTTCCAGGCCAAGGAAAGCAAGACCCTCACCGGCAGCGATGCAGACGTGGAGAATTTGATTGTAGAACTGTTGGCTAACCACACTATCGGATAAAGTTTAAGACTATGAACAACGTATTTGTATATTGCGAGATGGAAGGCAAGCAGGTTGCCGATGTCAGTCTCGAACTGTTGACGAAGGGACGGAAGCTCGCCGCCCAGTTGGGATGCCAGCTGGAAGCCATCTGTGCCGGTTCCGACCTTGCAGACGTAGAAAAACAAGTGTTGCCCTATGGCGTTGACCGTGTTCACGTGTTCGATGCTCCGGGGCTTTTTCCTTATACATCCCTCCCTCACACGTCCATTCTGGTCAATCTGTTCAAGCAAGAACAGCCGCAGATTTGCCTGATGGGGGCCACCGTCATCGGCCGCGACCTCGGTCCGCGCGTTTCGTCGGCACTCACCAGCGGACTCACCGCCGACTGCACGCAGCTCGAAATCGGCAGCCATGAAGACAAGAAGGCAGGCAAGACCTACGAGAACCTCCTCTACCAGATTCGTCCCGCCTTCGGCGGCAACATCGTGGCCACCATTGTCAATCCCGAACACCGTCCGCAGATGGCCACTGTCCGCGAAGGGGTGATGAAGAAGGAAATCCTCGACGAGAACTACCAGGGCGAAGTCATCCGCCACGACGTGGCGAAGTTCGTCCCCGAAACCGACTACGTGGTGAAGGTCATCGACCGCCATGTGGAGAAGGCCAAGCACAACCTGAAGGGCGCACCCATCGTGGTGGCCGGAGGCTATGGCATGGGCAGCCGCGAAGGCTTCAACATGCTGTTCGAACTGGCCAAGGAACTTCATGCCGAGGTGGGTGCCAGCCGTGCTGCTGTCGATGCCGGCTTTGCCGACCACGACCGTCAGATCGGCCAGACCGGTGTCACCGTACACCCCAAGCTCTACATCGCGTGTGGCATCTCCGGCCAGATCCAGCACATCGCCGGTATGCAGGATGCAGGCATCATCATCTCCATCAACAACGATGAGAATGCCCCCATCAACACCATTGCCGACTATGTCATCAACGGCACCGTAGAAGAAGTGATTCCGAAAATGATTAAGTATTATAAGAAGAACAGTAAGTAATGGCAAACTATTATACCGAACGTCCCGAGCTCAAGTTCCACTTGAACAACGAGATGATGGAGCGTATCTGTCAGTTGAAAGAACGCGACTATAGAGACAAAGATGAGTTCGACTATGCACCGCAGGATTATGCCGATGCCATCGACTCGTACGACAAAGTGTTGGAAATCACCGGCGAAATCACCGGCGAAGTGATTGCTGCCAATGCCGAAGGGGTAGACCAGGAAGGTCCGCACCATGCCGGCGGCCGCGTGGAGTATGCCAGCGGCACGAAGCAGAACCTCGACGCCATGGTCAAGGCCGGACTGAACGGCATGACCATGCCCCGCCGCTACGGAGGCCTGAACTTCCCCATCACTCCCTACACCATGTGCGCCGAAATCGTGGCTCAGGCCGATGCCGGCTTCGGCAATATCTGGTCGCTGCAGGACTGTATCGAGACGCTCTACGAGTTTGGCAACCAGGACCAGCACAGCCGCTTCATCCCGCGCGTCTGCGCCGGCGAGACCATGTCGATGGACCTCACCGAACCCGATGCCGGATCCGACCTGCAGAGCGTCATGCTGAAGGCCACCTTCGATGAGGCCAACAACTGCTGGCGGCTCAACGGCGTGAAGCGCTTCATCACCAACGGTGACGCCGACCTCCACCTCGTGCTGGCCCGCTCGGAGGCAGGTACGAAGGACGGACGCGGACTGTCCATGTTCATCTACGACAAGCGCGACGGAGGTGTCGACGTGCGCCGCATTGAGAACAAGCTGGGCATCCATGGCTCTCCTACCTGCGAACTGGTCTACAAGAACGCCAAGTGTGAACTCTGCGGCGACCGCAAGCTGGGACTCATCAAATACGTCATGGCCCTGATGAACGGTGCCCGCCTGGGCATTGCCGCCCAGTCTGTCGGTCTGAGCCAGGCCGCCTACGACGAAGCCCTGGCCTATGCCAAAGACCGCAAGCAGTTCGGCAAGGCCATCATCGAGTTCCCGGCTGTTTACGACATGCTGGCCACCATCAAGGCGAAACTCGATGCCGGCCGCGCCCTGCTCTACCAGACCTCCCGCTACGTGGACATCTACAAAGCCCTCGACGACATCGCCCGCGAGCGCAAGCTCACGCCCGAAGAACGCCAGGAGCAGAAACGCTATGCCAAGCTGGCCGATGCCTTCACTCCGCTGGCCAAGGGCATGAACTCCGAGTATGCCAACCAGAATGCCTACGACTGCATCCAGGTGCACGGCGGTTCCGGCTTCATGCTCGAATATGCCTGCCAGCGCATCTATCGCGACGCCCGCATCACCAGCATCTACGAAGGTACCACCCAGCTGCAGACCGTCGCTGCCATCCGTTACGTCACCAACGGTTCCTATGCAGCCACCCTGCGTGAGTTCGAGGCACAGCCTTGCGCTCCCGAATACGAAAAGTACCTCCACCGCATCCAGGAAATGACCTCCAAGTTCGAAGCCTGCACCTGCGCCGTCAAGGAAGCCCAGAACCAGGAGCTGCTCGACTTCGTGGCCCGTCGCCTCTACGAGATGGCGGCGGTCAACGTGATGAGCTGCCTGCTGCTGCAGGATGCCCAGAAGGCCCCCGAACTGTTTGCCAAGTCCCTCGATGTCTATGTGAACTACGCCGAAGCCGAAGTGGAAAAGCACTTCAACTTCATCCGCAAGTTCCAGGCCGAGGAGCTGGAGAACTACCGCAAGTAAGCGGCTTCCCCGCACTTGCTTGATGGGTATATATTCAAACACATTGATTTGTATATATTCAACACACAGAGGCACAAAGAGCACAAAGGGTTTTACTCCTTCGTGCTCTCTGTGCCTCTGTGTTGAATCAACCCTACACCCACTGCCGCTTTTCCGCGGCTTCGCTTCGCACGACAGACGTCCTTAATGACAAATGACAAATGACAAATGACAAGAACGCGTCGGTTATACCACATACAGCGCCATCTCCCGTCCCCGCGCTCTCTCCACCCGTTCCAGCAGCCGCTCGAAGGTAGGGCGTGAGCGGATGCAGAGTCCTCGTGCGCGATGTTCGCCCACCACGATGCCCCCTCTTCGGAGCGTATTCGTTCCGTTGCCGGCCAGCAGTTCTCCCACGGAATGCCGCCTGTCTGTCCGGTGGATCACCAGTCGGGCCGTTCCGGCGGACGGATGGAGCACCTTCACCTCGTACGTGCCGCAAGGCAGCCGGCCGGCAGTCCGTTCTGCCGTGTCGCAGAATCTCTCGCCGTCTACTTCCAGCACCCCGTCCGTCGTTTCGGGATGGGTGCGGGTCCTGAACAAGAACATTTCCATATTCGTTTCTTGAATTTTCAGTCCAACATCTGTTTTAGTTGCTTGATTGTTATTCAAACTCAATGAATCAAAGGGCACAAAGCTATTTTTCTTGAAGACTTTTTCTCCTGTCATTTCGAACGAAGGGAGTAATCTCTTTTTTCTCCTGTCATTTCGAACGACTTGAGAAATCTGTTAGCACCAAGTGAATGTATTCAGATGCTTCACTCCGTTCAGCATGACAATAAAAAAACCGTTGTGAGAAATCTCTTCCTTTTCCCTGTCTCTTTTCCCCTGTCATTTCGAACGAAGTGAGAAATCTGTTAACACAAAGTAAATGTATTCAGATGCTTCACTCCGTTCAGCATGACAGTTGGATAGGGAACTCAAGGTTTTCGGACAGGCTGTCCCAAGCAGCATCAGTGCGACAGCTTTTTCCATCCCTCCCTTGTCCGTTCCGCCAGCAACTGGTTCTCCCAGTTCTTCAGCATCTGCCTCACCGCGTTCTGTCCCATGTCCGGGCGTTCCGCCTGTGCCACCTGCAAGGCCAGTCCGAAGCCGAACTCAGGCGGCAGGCGGGTGTAGATGGAGTCGTTCTTGCTCTTGCGGCGGCGCAGCTGGCCATCCGGACGGTAATCCTCGCTGCCATACGCCTGTTCGATGCGTCCGCGGAAGAAATACAGGTCGTTCTCCAGCACCGAGTCGGCAAAGGCATCATACGCCTCCAGCAGCGAAGGTGTCTGCGTCCTTGCCGTCCACTCCACGAATGCCGCAGGGTCCGCCGTGAGCCGTTGTACCGCCCCCGTCTCGCCATACTCCCGTATCATCCGTTCCGCCGCCAGACAGAGCATCAGGCACACCGTCATGCGGTAGGCTATCACGTGGTCGCGCATCCGGCAGCGGGCCTTCACCCGGTCGTTGTCCTTCAGCGACTCCATGCGCACCGCCTCCGTCCATGCCAGGCTCCGGGCCTCCAGCCGCGGCAGCTCCAGCCGTCCCTGCATCAGCGCAACGACCCGCGCCACCTGCCCGATGCGCTCCGCCTGCTCCTCCGTCAGCCGGGCCGGATGTTCCTCCAGACGGGCGAACGTGTTGTCCGGCGTGCGGGCGATGGCCACGCGCGAGAGCAGTCCGTCGGTGGAGTTGGAGATAACCCGGTAGAGCGCATCCTGCGTGCCACACATCGTCACGTTCCAATACAGGTGGTCGATGTGCACGTTCACCGCCTCCACGCTCTTCGCCTCCCGGTGGAAGGCCGATCCGTCGAACGCCTGCCGCAGCATCACCGAGTAGTCCGAGATGCTCGACCGCCACTTCTGCGCCACGAGGTCGGCTTCGCACGTGTAGGAGAAGGCATGCTTTCCCCCCGTGTTCGCCAGCCGGTCCGAGAGGTTGGCCAGCGTGTTGTTCAGCGTCAGCAGCCTCACGGGCAGTTTCGGCTCCTCCGGCTGCTTCTTGTCGTTCTTCGCCCGCTTCATTTTCGTGCGGTAGTCGGCCTCCTGCTTCAGGTACACCATGTCCTGCTCCTTCAGCCCCTTCATCCAGGCATCCACCACCGGGTCGATGCTTCCCTTTCCGCTCGCCGCCTCCCCGCAGATAAAGCTGAAGAGGTTCAGGCGCGAGGGCCGTCCGTGGATCATCACCTCCACGCCCGTGGCGAGGGTACCGATGGCAGGGCAGACGGCGGTCAGCACAGGCATGGTGAGCCGGGGCCCCACGGCGGCAATGGTGTCGGCGATGCCCTGCGTGCGTGCCGCCCGTCCCAGCCGGTGGAAATAGTGCAGTTCGTCCTGCTCCACCGTATCATCGAGCGCCTGCACCACGTGGCTGTCGTCCGGGTTTTCCGCCTTCACCTTCTCCAGTGCCTCCCTCAGCCGGCGGGGCATCTGCGTGCGCCGGGTCTCCAGTGCCGAGTCGATGCACCTGTCGCGTTCCGCTTCGGGGAATCCGTCGTAGCAGGGGATGACCTGTCGCATCAGTTCGCGGTCGAAGCCGCAGATGTGGCGCAGGTTCACCGCCAGCTCGTAGGTCAGCGTGTTGCGGTTCGACTTCACAGGGGTCTGTCCGCCGTTGTAGAGTTCCCACCACTTGTTGATAATCTGCTGGTAGGGCATTCCCTCGTAGGTCAGCTCCTTCGTCGCTGCTTCCGGTATTTCCGCCGCTGTTTCTTCTTCTTCCGCTACTTCCGCCGTCGTTTCTGTCGTCGTTTTCGTCGTCGTTCCCTCCGTTACTTCGGTCTCCGTCGTTTTCGCCGTTGCTTCCTCCGTTGCTTCGGTTTCCGCCGCTTTCGCTATCGTTTTCGCCGTTGCTTCGGTCTCTGCCGTTTTCGCCATCGTTTTCGCCGTTGCTTCGGTCGCAGCCGTTTTCGCCATCGCTTCCTCCGTTGCTTCGGTCGCAGCCGTTTTCTCCGTCGCTTTCTCCGTTGCTTCGGTCTCCGCCGCTTTCGTCGTCGTTTCCTCCGTTGCTTCGCTCGTCGCTGTTTCCTCCGTTGCTTCGCTCGTCGCTGTTTTCTCCGTTGCTTCGTTCGCCTCCGCTTTCGCCGTCGTTTTCGCCGTTGCTTCGGTCGCTGCCGCTTTCGTCGTCGCTTCTTCCGTTGCTCCGGTCGCCTCCGTTTTCTCCGTCGTTTTTTTCGTTGCTTCCGGCGGGTCTTCTTCCCGTTTTCCCGCTTTGCCGAACAGAGCCGGATCGAGGTAGAGCAGGTCGTCCGGCGAGTCGGTGGTGGTGAAGAACACCCGTGTCAAGTCTTTCGCCCCCTCGTCGTACTTCACCCCCAGCAGACCACTGGCCCACTGCAGGTTCTCCTGCTGCGAGAGTCCCGGACGGCGGGCGAACACCAGGTGATAGCCTTTCCTTGCCGACCGCTCCAGCATCAGTAGTCCCAGCTGCCACCGGCTGTCGATGATCCGCTCCTGCAGTTCCGCCATCTTGCGCTCGTAGTTAGGGTCCGACGGGTCGAAGTCCACGTCCATCCCCACCGTGTCCGAGGGCGTGCGGCAGCCCTTCAGTCGCCCGTCTGCCAGCAGGCAGGAGTAGTTCATCTGCACCAGCCGCCGTTTGGCTTTCTCGTCGCCGTGCCGCGCCAGGTACACGTTCTTGCGCTGCTCGTCCGAACCGCGCAGCCGTCGGTATTCCTCTTCCGAGGTCACAGGCCGGGCCACCTTGTGTCCCTGCTCGTAGCTGATGAGATAACAGCTCATCGCGTTTCCTCCAGACAGGAGGTGGCTTCGACAACCTCATGAAACAACGTGTCCTTGATGCACAGTCCTTCCGACTTGGCGATTTTCAGCGTCAGCTGGTAACATCCGTCCTTCGTCACCGAGAGCCGTCCGTGCGCCACCTTCTTCAGCAGTGTGCTCTGGCTTTTCCGCTTCGGCTGCGCCTGGAAGGCAAACGTGCCGTCGGGAAGCTGTTGGGCCACTCCCGACAACCGGAAGCCCGGCACTGCCCCTACACCACATTCGTCGGGACAGAACTGGAAGAACTTGCATTGGTCGTAGTGTGCCATCCCGCCCATCTGGACGTGCTGGCTGTCAAAATTGATTATCTGTTCCATGGTAAAAAAGTTTTAAGTGATAATTCGTTGAGATTGTAGTTAAACACAAAGTCACATAGGACACAAAGAATACAAAGGACACAAAGAACACAAAGGATGACAGGCTGTCATTTTCCCATAGATGAAAATTAGCAATAACGCCTTATTCTCTCCCCAATAATAGCTTTGAGTCCTTTGTGTCTTTGCGTTTGAATCCTAAGCATCCAGCAGTTCGAAGCCTCGCTCCACCGCCGCCAGGTCTGCCGGCACCCCGTTCTCCACCCGGCTCATCGCCGCCACCATCCCCACCAGCGTAGGGCGGTCCGTGAGGTCGGGGATGCAGTTGGGCGTGCAGCCCAGTGCGTCGCATACACAGCCGATGTAGGCATCCGTCAGGTTGCCGTCCGCCGGCGGTGCCCAGCGGCAGATCATCTGCCGCACGGTGCGTACCCCCATCCGCCGGTAGTTCGAGAGAATCACCATCATGGCGCGGTAGCCCCACGCCAGTGACTGGAACTGTACAAATTCAGGGTCCTTCTGTTCAGGGCTTTGCCCCTTCCACCGCTGGCCCCTCACGCGGCGGATGTTTCCGGGGTTGTTGTTGCGCAACCCCCTTGCCAGCTTTCCCATCGTCAGTAGGCGTTCAGTTTTCTCATCGTCAGTAGGCGTTCAGCTTCACCACCTCGAAAGCCGTGATTTCCTGATACACCTGCCCGTTGTATTCGTGCGTCTGGAAGCGGAGCCGCGCCGCCACCCAGTCGCCCGGGGCCAGCATCCGGGCGGCACACTCGCCCAGCAGTGTCACCACATACTGGTTCGCGCCCTTCCCGCCGATTTCCTGCATCACCACGGCCCGTTTCGAGAGCAGTCCGCCCTCCGCTTTCTGCGAAGGCACCTGCTGCACGTCGCCGCAGCTGACAATCCGATAGAACGTATTCATATGTCGGAAGAATGTTTAACGTGGCTGTCCTTTTCAGCCACACACTAAAAAAATCAAAAAAATCCGAACCGGAAGGTAGACATTCCGATTCCGTTCGGGTTATTATTATTCACTTCTCGGTTCCCGCCGGAACCATACATCATCGCCGTCCGCTCAGCGCTTAGCCGGCGATGGTGTGTATTCAAATCGTGTGTTACAGCCGGTCATAGATCTCTTAGTCAGCCGCTTTCGCAGGGCCTGATGAGGCCCATCACCAGTGACTGCCTCTCCTGATGACACTGCAAAGATAGGGGAAGGGGAGGGATGCAAACAAGAAAAAATCCCCCTTTGATGCGACCCCCTTAAGGTCGCAGCGAAGGAGAGCTTGGTAATGATATATTATGTTGTATATCAGCGTTGTAATTGAAATCTCGGGAGGGTCGCAAAGGGGTCGCAAAGGGGTCGCAAGGGGGTCGCAAGGGGGGGCGCAAGGGTCGCAAAACAGATTTCTCACTTCGTTCGAAATGACAGAGAATAAGGCGAAAAATGACAGGGAGCCAGGAAACCGGGATGAAGATTTTCGAACAGTCTGGGGGAGGGTTGCAAGGAGGGTCGCAAGGGGTCGCAAAAAGATTCCGACCTATACCCTTTGGCCTTTATGGCTGCAGGCTTTGTGTTAGAATCCCAACGCTCCCCCGTCTTTTCATCACGGCTTTCCGTGAACACCAAAGGAACTGTCTGATAGAGCGCATCCTTATTCAGCTGCGCCCCGTCAGGAGTATTCACATCCCCATGTCTTATGTTCTTGTTCCTATTCTCGTTTATATGAGGATCTAAGACATAGGAAGCATGCTATGCTTGCATCTTCTTCTTTCCATTGCGCTTCTCAATATAAAGATAAACTAATGAGGCAACGCAAATGATGTCAATCAATATGAACATTAATATAGCTCCCATAATGCTTTTATTTTTTGTTTTTTTCTTCTTTTTCCGATGAATGAATAAGAATAAGTCCTGTCACTATTGAGATTGTAATTGTGAAGATACCCAATGTCAATATTTTCCACGTTTCGGTTATACCACCAAATATCGAGGATAATACAACTGCTGTCGTGATATATTTGGATATATCCATCAGCCATTTACCTAATTCTTTTTTCATTTCTCTTGTTTTGGGTGCAAATATACACATTATTTCCCGTTCCACCAAACATTTGGCGGATTTTCTCGTCATTTTCGGTATGTAATCAAGTCAATAATGCTTCCCCTCTTTGTTCGCGTTGCGACTCAACCTGTGTCTTGTTCAGTGACAGTAGTACAGTAGTACAGTATGATTTTAAGGTCACCCCTTTCACTTTTATAGTATTACTATATATATAATATATATATTATATATATAGTAAATTAATTTTTGGAAAACATACCCTTCAAAAACATACTGTACTACTGTACTACTGTCACT
>JALEPZ010000068.1 GCA_022767125.1 Phocaeicola plebeius | reverse complement strand
GTTTTGAATTGCAACACTAAGATAAGTGAAAAATCTGACATGGCAAAATCCTGAGCAACTTTTTGTTGCTCAGGAACTTATAAATAAAGTTAAATCAAAGTGTTGCGGAATTAAGGATAGAACAATATCTATCCAATTATTTTATGATAATTTATACCCACCTTCTCCTATACAGATAGCCTCAATTTATAGTAATCCTCTGAATATCAATAGATAAAAAGTTGAGTCCCATAGATATAAAGACGAGGGTTTGTATTCAGAAAATCACTAAGGGCTGATCACGATGAATGGCATTGCCATATTTTATCAACTTGTCTGTATCCACTTCGAATACTACAACACTGTCGTCATTTGTAAAATGCTTGGCGTAGGCCTCTATCTTAGCCATTATATTGTCCACTATTCTTTTCGTATTTTGTACTTCATAAACGGAAAGCTGAAGACGAATAGCACCATATCCTTTCAGCATCTTCGCAAAGCGAGTACGCATTTTATCATCTGCAATATCGTAACTTACAATTATCATTTGAAGTGAAATATTGGATATTGAACAACAGACTTACAACCCATAAAACACCGATAATACTGTTGAATATACTTGAAAAGCTCTGTTTTATACGTGACCAGTGCATTGAAGAAAACACTATAATAATCGGCACATTTCTCATGTTTGAGATGATATTCCTGCTTAATCAATACAAAATCCTTTTCGGAAAACTGCTTACGATTAAAAGCCAACAGAACAGCGTGGTCTATGATACATCGGAAAGGTTCCATCAAATCACATACCAGAGACTTACGTTTGAACCATGCTCGATGATAAATTCCAACGTATAAATCGAACCCGAACATCCGCAAAAAACACTCTACGTAATTGAACAACAAGGTGTATCCTATATCCAGACACACATTCAATACATCTGTCTTCATTCTGGGATGACGCCCTTTCCAATGCAAAGACTGATAATAAGCGCAAAAGAAAGCTTTCGACACTTGTCCTTCTAACCCCATAAGATGATTATATTCCAGAATATCAGATAGTGTGTCCAAGGATGCATTACATAAGTTCAGTGCCTCTGTCGTTTTATCATCTTTTCGACGTGTCTTCTCCAATGCTTTCTTTTGATTTGATATCTTATTATATACAAGCATTCTGGCAATCGTCAAGTCATCAGAACGATATTCATACTGGCGTTTACGCAGTACATAATTTGCCTCAGCAGAATTCGCCCAATAAAAGACAGGACGAAGATTCGGCTTCACGACAATAAGTGCAACACCATATTTCTTACACTTATAAATAAGAGGTGTTGTGACTGTAATATGTCCCACAACGAACAATGCAAGCAACTTCTGAAAAGGGAACTTGGTAAGTGTCAACTGTTTTCCCGATTCTGTTTCTTCCAGCATTAATTCACCGTTCTTGACTCTCATACTCCTCTCATGGTCAATACAATTAATGACAAAGATGGAACGCATTTCAATATCTTTATGTGTAAACATTGTCCGTATCTGTTTTATCGCATAAATTGCAATAGATGCAATGAATGCATTTGTTGGGATTAATCGTTAAGTGAGTATCAGAAGGCTGATAGAGGCGGAACAGACGAATAAAATCGTCTAATTCTTTCCGCCCCTTCTCGCCTGGCAATTCCACAGGTATCATCTTATTGGTAGAAATCTCATAAAAAGCGATTTATACTTTCATGGGCGATGGTTCCTTTTGTCTGGGGTGTAGCTTTGTACATATCTTCGTCCGCCTCCATATAAACACTATGCAGATATATGGAGTACGGACAGAAGATAAAGTCATTCAACATAGAAAGTGAGATGTAATCACGCATTCCTATAGGGTTTCTCTTGAGCAAATTTCAACCAACTTTTATTGGAAAGGTCAAACTTGATTTTCTTCAGGTCCTTAGCCTGCTGTATCTGCTCTACCATCATCAATCCTTTCCGGGCAATATTGAATGCACCATTTGCATCAGCGTTCTGGGGCATGTGATTCCCACAGGTACGGCTGTCGTAGAAAGTGCCATTCTCATCAGCCACAGGAGAAATCAAGTAGTCTGTTTCCGTACCGGTAATGCTATTACGCATCTGTAATGTCAACTTCAAGATGTGTAACAGACCCTCAAAAAACGCTTTATCAGTCTGAGCGGAAATAGCCTCTTTCAGATTGCCTTTGATATCAATATGGTAATGATTCAACAAATTCTTCATCTCATGGGTCAGTGTGACGATCTTGTTATCCCATTGATTATTCTTTTCGGGATTTCTAAAGGTGAGGATACGATCCCCATTCGTACATAGTACCCACTTGGTCCGAGTTCCTTCTGCCTTGTTTCCAAATGCATTGTAATCCAATCCGAACTCAAACCAATCCTTGTCCACATTATAACGGATGGAGGTAAATTTCGAAAAGAATGCTTTCGATTTATCTACACTTTCGTATCGGGTATCCAGCAAATTGACAAATCCTGTCAACGGGTCGATTTTTGAAGTGTTCCATGCAGGAATATAAAACAAGAAACCGCATTGCTTTCCCATATCCTTGAAGCTGGAGAACTTGCTAGTCAATTGAAAAGCATTCATCAATCCGCCAGGCTCATCCACTACAGCCTTCTTATCCACCAGATAATTCAGTTTGTCTATCAACATTTTTTCGAATTTCTGATAAACTTGTTTCTCCACTTTCTGACGGCCACGCATGAACCCCATGTTCAAATCCTCTAACACGACGATGGCATGATATTTGACAATCAACTGCGTTATTTTATAAATGACCTGTGACAAATATCCCTCTTTGAGTTCCTTGATATTCTCAATGGTCTGCCAGCTCTGACGGGCTTCTTGGCGTTCGCTTTCACGGGTATCCAGCAAATCATGGTAATTTGTGCTATACGTATTCCCCTGATAAACATTGACAATGTCATTTAACGAATACTGTTCCTTGATATCCCCTCGTTTGTCTATCACGGTCAGATAAAGCAAATGACGCTCTCCACGGTCGATGCCTATAATATGTACATCATCGGCAGATTGAAGATATTCACGGACCTGCTGGTTAATGTTATCACTACCCACTGACTTGAAGTTCATAGTAATGGGTACATGAAACTGGAATTTATCGACAGTGTATCGCCGGTCTTTTATCAAATCGTATGTAAAAAGGCTCTCCTTTTTGGGATTCTGGCTATTCTTATTCGAAATAGGACAACCAGCCGGATGGGTCGGCAATTGACTGTCTATACTTTTCTTACGATAGAACATTTCAGCCTGTCCATTCAATTTGTACACCACATCCGCTAAATTCCGTTCATCAAACAATGCCTTCCAATAGAGGGTATGCATATTGGGAGTTCCTTTACTGTATTCTGAAAAGTCTTTATTATAAAGCTGGAAAAGATACATTTTACCTTCTTCTACCAATCGATGAATGAAAGCGACAGATACTTGTGAGAAGGTGATTTTGTATCCTTGTTGTTCTACTTCTCTATAAAAGCCACTCAAATCTTCATACGATGATGTATCTGAGAACCGGAAACCAAACTTGCTCCAATCCTCATGTTTGTCAATCGACGATTTAAAGAAGTCAATCAATTCCCTACAATCGTCAATGTTGAAGTTGTCGCCTTTCTTATGAGTCCCTTTCTTGTAATTTGCCAACAGCCGATGACTGGGGTTAAATTTGTGCACTCTAGATTTTGCGAAAAAAACCTTCGGCAACATTTGATTGACGACAGGCAGCAATTTATATACCATCTTCTCATAACACTCCCCTTCAGAAGGCATTTTCTTGCTTAAGATATTCCGATAGGCCTTATTCATGATGGCAAGATAATACAACCCATTACGGCGAAGAATAATGCAAGCATTGTCTTTTTCCTTATTTTCATCCCATCCTGCCAACAGCTGTGCATTTTCGAAATTCAGCTTTATTTTTTCCTGGGAATAAGGTTTACGGGTCATATAGTTACGGACCATATTGTACAGAACTGTCACTTTGTCCAGTTCCATCCATAACGAAGTCAACTCACCATAAAACCGTTCATCCTTGCCACTCTCATCGCCCTTTCCAAGCAACGGTTTCACAAAATGCTGTAGTCCTTTCATGGCATCCATGAAATCTTTTATTTGCTGCACAAATAGCTTATCTTGAGCCAAGTTTTTCTCCTTTGGGTAATCAACCTCCAATAGCTGGGCGATTTCCGTATAAGCATTGAAGATGCGATAGAAATGATTGACCTTCTGTTCTGTTGCCGTATTGACGGCTCCCAATGTTGCATAATATCCTTCTATAGTCAGTACATTATCAGGATTCAGTCGTTGCAAACACTCATCAATATAACGAATACTGAAACTGTCCGCTTTCTTGAAAATACCGGCAATACGGTTCTGATAGTCTTCGTCTGATTCTTTACGTTTTTGAGCTGGAGCAACCCGTTTAATATCTTCCATAATGGCATTCTGTATAGTATTCCAATTGCCAAACATTTTCTGGGATATATCTGTCAACTGCACGTCGTTACGGATAAAAATACCCTCCGAATCATAATCGTTCAGCGATTCCAGCAAGGGCTTCAGGCCTTTTTCACCTAATACATAATCATTCAGTTCCTTGTAACACTCTCGAATCGTCTGAAGTGTTTCATTATCACTTTTGAATTCTTCAGGAAGCCAAGAAATGGCGTTTCTGTCACTAAGAATCTGCTTGTAAAGCACCTTCAGTTTTGGAAGCCGGGCTTCTTTATGCTGCTGATTATACAAATTAATCAACTCGTTCAATCCTTGAACTTTTTTGTGACCACCATCTTCTGTCTTGCCACCGATAATACTATTATACACGTCAATCTGGGTCTGTGTCAACAACAGATTATAATAATCTAATTCAAAGACTTTCTCGACAGAACCAACATTTAAATATGCCTCGAAGTTATCATACAATTCAGGTAATTTCTCTTGTATCTCCGGAACAGCAGCCACCTTCGCAAAAACCTCCATATTCTCTACAAACCTCGGTAAGTTTTCGTTAATCAACCGATAAGCAATAGCCGTTGATTTCTCTTCCGGTGAATACATATTTGCCCGATTCTCATGAAAGCCAGTAAAATAGGTCGTAAAATTAGCAAACTCTTTGATAAGTGCCAAAGCTTCAGCCCTCTCCAGTTGATGCAGTTGCTCGTCGCCAGCTTCTTCAACAAACTGCATCAAGTCTTTCTTGATTAACTCTTCTTTGAAAATTGTGGCATAAATGGGACTGGATGTCAATGCCTTTGCAATTCTTTTTCGTAAGTTTTCTTGAATCTTTACAAACTGTGCTTTCGCGACTTCACTCTTGGACTTGGTAAAATACGTCGTATAATACTCATACAACGAATCATTGGCTCCTTTCCCATCAAAAGGAAGTCTGAAATCCTTCAACACTCGTTCCATGAAAGACTTGTGGTATTCATCAATGAGCTGTTTGACCTTTACATAGCTTTCTGCTCTGTGTTCGTCCTGCTCCAACAAACCATTGGCAATAATGTTTGTTAATGTTGCTCCAACTGGCTTAGCTTCAAAACGTAATGTTTTTGACAAAGGATAGATTTTCGTGAAATCTTGAAATGCATTATTCTTCATAACAATTATTATTTGGATGATTTTCTTTCATTTTTATTATAGCTCTCATTCGTCTTTCGCAGCCGAATGTCTCAGGAAACTTATATTGTCCCCATCCTTCTTCCAGTATATTACCTTTAATTACTTTCTCAAACCACTTTTCATATTTCTCATGTGAGATCAGTTTTAAATTCCATGCCTCGTGTATTTGCGCTGCAATTGAGATACCATACATCTCACGAAAGTCAGTCAATTCTTCGATAGTAATGTCTTCTCGCTGCATATTCCCCAATTCTTCTAAAAATGTTTTTTTAGGAAAAAGGAAAAAGCTGGAGAACTGATTGCACAGTTGCTCTACATTCGCCCATTGAGGAAAGGTAAGTAAAAGATGTCCCAATTCATGACCGGCAGTGAAACGTAGCCGTTCTACTGTAGTCTTTTCTGGTCGAGCATCAAGAATGACTAAAGGATACTGATTATCGGCCCATGTACTCAATCCCATTACTCGTTCTGGCAATGAAGTGTCTATCATTTTTATGCCTTTTCGTTCCATCAATCGTAAAATACTGGGAATAGGACCATCTCCACAATGCCATTTTTCCCGCAAAAGTTCGGCAGCTGCAATCGCCTCGTCCAAACATGACACTACAATGCCTTCCAATGGATTGACGAAATGTCCGGCCATACCTGACTGACATTCCAGTTTCAGATACTGCTCAGCTCGGAAGGATAACACAGCTTCTACTTCCAATAATTCTTCCTCCGAAAGTTGGCCATGAGAGGTAGTACGTAACATCAGTTCGTCCAAATTCATGTTTTTCCCCTCGAAATAATCAATGCTAATATCGAGTGCGGTTGCCAATGCAGCAAGAACATCCGCTTTTGGCTTCATTATACCAGCCTCATAACGAGAAAGACTCTGCTTTGTAATAGGAGAGTTGATTTTCTCTGCTAATTTTCCTAAGCTCAGTCCCATAATTTTACGAGCCTGACGCAACCTAATCGAAAAATGTTCCATGTCATCAAGTATTATGTTTGTTGACGAAAATAATAAATATAGAATAAGTCGTCAACAAACATGGCCTACTTTTATAGATTTATAACTAATAGGAACCATGCAATAGAAGTTGGACACCAACAAGCAGAAAAGGAACGAACGTCATTTATTAATCAAAAGACTGAAGTTTCGAAAGTGAATATATATCAACATATCTATAAATATACAGATTACGTAGCATATGGGCAACAGGATACCTTCAAAAAGCAAGTCAGCTTCATAGGCAGTACCAGCTCACTGATACTCTAGTACTCGGTGTTCATTATGTCATTAGTCATTATGTCATTAAGACGCCGCACAACTGCTAAAGCGGAGCATTCCCCGAAACATCATCCGGCGATTGGATTATCCCGAAAATTAGCTACCTTTGCAGCCTAAACTGATGGATACAATGAAACATTCGATAAAAGACTTTGAAATCATGGCTCCGGTGGGCTCGCGCGAATCGTTGGCGGCAGCTCTTCATGCGGGTGCCGACTCTATCTATTTTGGCATCGAGAGCCTCAATATGCGGGCACGTTCCGCCAGCACGTTCACCATTGATGACCTCCGAGAAATCGCACAGACCTGCGATGAGCACGGGGTGAAGAGCTACCTTACCGTGAATACCATCATCTACGATGAGGACATCGAACTGATGCACCGCATTGTGGATGCTGCCAAAGAGGCGGGCATCAGTGCGGTGATTGCCGCCGACGTGGCGGTGATGGCGTATTGCTGCCAGATTGGGCAGGAGGTACACCTGTCCACCCAACTGAACATCAGTAACGCGGAGGCACTGAAGTTCTATGCCCGCTTTGCCGATGTGGTGGTGCTGGCCCGCGAACTCAACCTGAAGCAGGTGAGACACATCTACGACGCCATCCGAGAACAGCAGATCTGCGGACCGAAGGGAGAACCGGTGCGCATCGAGATGTTCTGCCACGGGGCTCTCTGCATGGCCGTGTCCGGCAAGTGCTACCTCAGCCTGAACGAACTCAACGCGTCGGCCAACCGGGGGGCCTGCATGCAGGTGTGCCGCCGGGCCTATACCGTGAAGGACAAGGAGAGCGACATTGAACTGGAGATTGACAACCAGTATATCATGTCGCCCAAGGACCTGAAGACCATCCACTTCATGGACGAGATGATAGAAGCCGGCGTGAGGGTATTCAAGATTGAAGGACGGGCGCGGGGAGCGGAATACGTGAAGACGGTGGTGGAATGCTACAAGGAGGCCATACAGGCTTGCCTCGACGGGACGTTTACGGAGGAAAAGAAGCTGGAATGGGACACCCGACTGAAGACCGTCTTCAACCGGGGGTTCTGGAACGGCTATTACCTGGGGCAACGGCTGGGCGAATGGAGCCGCAACTATGGGTCGGAGGCTACCGAAAAGAAGGTGTATGCCGGCAAGGGCATCAAGTATTTCTCGAACATCGGCGTGGCGGAATTCCTCATCGAAGCGGCGGAGATCCAGGTGGGCGACCGCCTGCTCATCACCGGACCTACGACGGGGGCGATGTATGTGGACCTGGAGGAAGCCCGCGTGAACCTGAAGCCGGTGGAGGTGGTGAAGAAGGGCGCACACGTTTCCTTCAAGGTGCCGGGACGCATCCGCCCCAGCGACAAGCTCTACCGCATGGTGCCTGCGAAAGAGAAGCCGTAAGGAGAAGAGAAGCCGTAAGGAGGGCATCGGAATACCCTCCTTAGGCCGGCCGGCGGTCAAGGGAAGACAACGGTTTTCAAGATCTTCTCTAACGCTCCGGCATGGTCGCGCACGTAGTTGCCTGCCTTCTTGCCTCCCTTGTCCAGGAATCCGTAGTCGGAAAGGAAACGGTCCATCAGGCGGTCAAAGTCTTCCTTCCCCTGCACCTCGAAGCCTCCTTTGCATGCCTTCAGTCCCTGGGCTTCCATGAACTTCCGGTTGTTGGGACCGAAGATGACGGGAATGCCATAGACCGCTGCCTCCAGGGTGTTGTGGATGCTGACGCCGAAACCGCCGCCGATGTAGGCCATCTCGCCGTAGCGGTAGATGGACGACAGCAGCCCGAAGCAGTCGATGATGAGGCAATCGGCCTTGCGGACGCTGTCTTCGGTGGCCTGTGTGTAGCGCACCACAGGACGCGTCAGCTTGCCGATGATTTCCTGCAGGTGGCTGTCGGAAATGACGTGGGGCGCAATGATGAGCTTCATCTCGGGGTGGCGGTTGAAATAGGGAATGAACAGGTCTTCATCGGGTGCCCACGAACTGCCTGCCACCAACGTGCATTCGTTGTTGCCCTTGAAGCGTTCTACCAACGGCAGCTCCTTGGCCTGACGGCAGATGTCCAGCACCCGGTCGAAACGGGTGTCGCCCACAATGGTCGTACGGGTAACCCCAATCTCTCGCAGCAGACGGACGGACTCCTCGTTCTGCACGAACAGGTGGGTGAAGCACTTCAGCACCTCCTTGTAGTTGCGGCCGTACCAGCGGAAGAACACCTGTCCCGGACGGAAGATGGACGACACGCTATAGACGGGCACCTTCCTGTCTTTCAGGGCAAACAAGTAGTTCTTCCAGAATTCGTACTTGATGAAAAAAGCCATGCAGGGACGGGCCAGTTCCATGAACCGGTGTACATTGCGAGGGGTGTCGAGCGGCAGGTAGCACACCACGTCCGCCCCCTTATAGTCCTTCCTGACCTCATAGCCCGAAGGCGAAAAGAAAGTCAGCAACAGCTTGTATTCAGGATGCAGCCGACGAATCTCCTCCATCAGCGGACGTCCTTGCTCAAATTCGCCCAACGAAGCGGCGTGGAACCACAGGTAGCGGGCGGAAGGGTCTATCTTCTGTTGCAGGATGGCAAAGGCCTCTTGCTCGCCCTTCACCATCGTCGCCACCTTCTTGCTGAAGAGTGCAGCCAGCCTGACTGCACTCACATAAAGACAGATGAAGAAATTGTACACCATATCGCCCTGTTCTTATTGCAGCACCTCGATGGCGCGGCGCATCCGTCGTATGGTTTCTTCCTTTCCCAGCACCGCCGAGATGTCGAACATGTGGGGGCCTTTGCCCTCGCCGACCAAGGTCAGGCGGAACGCATTCATGATGTTGCCCAGGTGGTAGCCTTTTTCTTCAATCCATTTCATCACGACCTCCTCCTGATGCGCCAGCGAGAAGTCGTCGAGCGACTCCAGCAGGTCGGCCAGTTCGGTCATCCGCTGTGCCGAATCTTCCTTCCAGCGTTTCTTCACGGTCTTTTCGTCGTAGCTGTCGGGAGCCACAAAGAAGAACTTGCAGGTTTCCCACAGTTCCTTCACGAAGCTGACACGCCCCTTCATCAGGCCCACTACGGTCACTACGGTGTCCATCGGTGCCTCAATGCCGTGTTCCTTCAGGATCGGCATAAACAAGGCTGCCACCTCCTCGTTGCTCTTCATCAGGATGTACTCATGGTTGAACCATTTGCCCTTCTCGAAGTCGAACCGGGCCCCTGCCTTGCTGCAACGGTGCAGATCGAACAGCTTCACCAGCTCGTCCATCGACATGATTTCCTGGTCGTTGCCCGGATTCCATCCCAGCAGTGCCAGGAAGTTGATGACCGCTTCGGGCAGGTAGCCCGACTCACGGTAGCCCGATGACACTTCGCCGGTCTTCGGGTCGTGCCATTCCAGCGGGAATACGGGGAAGCCCAGACGGTCGCCGTCGCGCTTGCTCAGCTTGCCGTTGCCTTCGGGCTTCAGCAGCAGCGGCAGGTGGGCGAACTGGGGCATGGTGTCCTCCCAGCCGAAGGCACGATACAGCAATACGTGCAACGGAGCCGATGGCAGCCATTCCTCGCCACGGATGACGTGCGACACTTCCATCAGATGGTCATCGACGATATTGGCCAAGTGATAAGTAGGCAGTTCGTCAGCCGACTTGTACAGCACCTTGTCGTCCAGGATAGAGGAGTTGATAACCACATCGCCACGGATGATGTCATTCACATGGACGTTCTCGTTGGGCTCGATCTTGAAGCGCACCACGTACTGATGGCCTTCGGCAATCAGGCGGTCCACCTCTTCCTTCGGCAGGGTCAGCGAGTTGCGCATCGAGCCACGGGTAGATGCATCGTACTGGAAATTGGAGATTTCCTTGCGCTTGGCCTCCAGCTCTTCGGGCGTATCGAAGGCAATGTATGCCTTCCCGTTGTCCAGCAGCTGCTGCACATACTTCTTGTAAATGTCGCGCCGTTCCGACTGGCGGTAGGGGCCATGGTCGCCGCCAAAGCTGACGCCCTCATCGAAGGTGATGCCCAGCCACCGGAAGGATTCCAATATGTATTCCTCCGCTCCCGGCACGAAGCGGTTGGAGTCTGTATCTTCTATACGGAAAATCAGGTCGCCGCCGTGCTGACGGGCGAACAGATAGTTGTACAAGGCGGTACGGACACCGCCGATATGCAATGCACCCGTAGGACTCGGTGCAAAACGAACTCTTACTTTTCTTTCAGCCATATTGTTTTATCTAAAAAAATACTTCGCAAAAATAAGGGATTTTTCCCGTTTTTTGAGTATTTTGGCGGCAAATTTACAGAACACATGAAAAGTTTCCAGACAAATAGACAGCCGCTGCTGAAAGATTGGGTGTACAGGGCCGCCCTTTTCGTGGCAACCGTCAGCATTATCGTCTACTTCCTGCCGCAGGAAGGGAAGTTCAACTATCAGTTTGACATCAACAAGCCTTGGAAATACGGCCTGCTGCAGGCGGCCTTTGATTTTCCCATCTACAAGTCCGACGAACAGGTGCGGCACGAGCAGGACAGCATTCTGCGCACGTATGCCCCTTACTTCACCCTTCAGGAGAACGTGGAGGACGAAATGGTGCAGAAATTCCAGGAAGACTACCGCCAGCAGCTGAACAAGCTCATCCCTTCACCGGCCTACCAGCACCATATCGAACGGCTGCTGCATGTCGTCTACCAGAAAGGACTGATTTCGCCCACCGACTACAACCGGCTGCTGCAGGATTCCATCCAGCAACTGCGCATCGTGGAGCACAACACGTCGAACCTGCAGGACATGAGCGAGGTGATGACCTTCAAACGGGCCTACGAGCAGCTCATCAATGCCGACACGCTGCACTACAGCAAACGGCTCCTGCAACTGTGTAACCTGGACAATTACCTGAAGCCCAACCTGGCCTTTGACAGCAAGAAGTCGGAAAGTGCCAGGGAGGACCTGCTGGAAAACATTTCGTGGGCCAGCGGGTTCGTGATGAACGGACAGAAAATCATCGACCGGGGAGAGATGGTGGACGGACAGACCTACAATATCCTTCGCTCGCTGCAGAAGGAATCGAACAAGCGGGGCGAGACCATCACCGAGAAGCGGCTGACCCTGGCCGGACAGTCGCTGTTTGTCCTCCTGCTCATCGGCATTTTCTTTATCTACCTGAACCTGTTCCGCAGCGACTATTACCTGATGCGGGGCAGCGTGACCTTGCTGCTCAGCCTGATGCTGCTCTTCAGCGTGCTCTCGAGCCTCATCGTCGAGCATGCGCTGGTGAGCATCTACATCGTGCCCTTCGCCATGCTGCCGCTCATCATCCGCATCTTCCTCGACTCGCGCACGGCCTTCATGGCTCATGTGGTCACCGTGCTGCTCTGTTCCATCGCCCTGCGCTCGCCCTACGAGTTCATCCTGCTGCAGCTGGTGGCCGGCATGGCGGCCATCTACAGCCTGCGGGAATTGTCGCAACGCTCGCAGCTGCTGCGCAGTGCCTTCCTCATCACGCTGGCCTACTCGCTGCTTTATCTGGCTATCGACCTGATTCATGTCAGCGAGGTGTCGCAGCTCACCACGTATATGTACGTGAATTTCTTCATCAACGGCATCTTGCTGCTGTTTGCCTACCCGCTGCTGTTTATCCTGGAGAAGATGTTCGGCTTTACGTCGAACGTGACGCTGGTGGAGCTTTCCAACATCAATACCAAACTGATGCGGCAGATGTCGGAGGAGGCTCCGGGGACGTTCCAGCACTCCCTGCAGCTGGCCAACCTGACTGCCGCCGCCGCCAACAGCATCGGGGCGAACAGCCAGCTGGTGCGTACGGGGGCCATGTATCATGACATCGGCAAGATGATGAATCCGGCCTTCTTCACGGAGAACCAGACGGGATTCAACCCCCACGACCAGATCAGCTACCAGCAAAGTGCCCAGGTGGTGATCAGCCATGTGAGCGACGGATTGCGGCTGGCCGAGAAGCACAACCTGCCACAGGTGATCAAGGACTTTATCCGCACCCACCACGGCCGCGGACTGACCAAGTATTTCTACATCTCGTATTGCAACGAGCATCCGGGAGAGGAAGTGGACACCTCCGTGTTCCGCTATCCGGGCCCGGACCCCTTCACCAAGGAGCAGGCCATCCTGATGATGGCGGATGCCGTGGAGGCCGCTTCACGCAGCCTCCACGAATACACCGAAGAGAGTATCTCGAACCTGGTGGAGAAGATTATCGACAGCCAGGTCAACGAGGGGTATTTCAAGGAATGCCCCATCACGTTCCGCGACATCGCCACCGTGAAGGGAGTCTTCAAGGAAAAGCTGAAAACCATGTATCATACGCGCATCAGCTATCCGGAGCTGAAGAAGTGAATCAATAGAAGGTCACTTCCCCCAGTCCGGCCCGGCCTTCCGACACGCCGTAGATGGTCAGCCGGACGAACCGGGCCTCGCGGTCGACGGTCATGGGCTTGAATTCCCAGCCGGTACACTCGCGCTCGTAGAGCACCGTCCAGCGGATGCCGTCGGCCGATGTCTCTACCTTGTGGCGGTAGGAAGAGCTGTCTTTCTGGAACAGGATGCGGCTGGCCGCCAGATAGGTAGGCCGGCCCAGATCGAACGTAACCGTCTGCGGCAGGCGGTCGCTGCCGGCTATCCACCAGGTATGGTCGTCGCCATCGAGGATGTTCGAGGCGGGATAGCCCGACTGTTCATCGTCGGTGGTCACCGCAGTGATGGGCAGAGGGGGGCGTTTCAGCACCTGCTGCTGCCACGACGACGGCTTCACTACCACATGGTCTTCTTCATGCCCCCGGAAAGCTACTTTCCGGCCCACCGGAACGTACGTGCCCGTATAGGGGGCGGTTTCCACCGTCGCCTCGCCGGCTTCCAGTCCGTCGGCAACGGCTCTCACCCTGATTTTTCCCGCCTTCCGGGAGGTGCGCACAAAGGCAAAGCCTACACCGCCTTCCACCTGCTGCCGATGCACACCGATGCGGGCGATGGTATCGCCGACCAACGTGCCTTCTCCTTCCACCGTGAGCCGTATCTCCTGGCGGGAGCTGCCGACCAAGGTCCCGTTGGCGTCGCACACCTTGATGTAGACCGGTATCAGGTCGCTTCCGTCGGCCACGGGAACAAGGCCTTCGGTGGCCGGTTCCACAATCAGGCGGGCAGGGGCCTGCGGGGTGCAGACCGTATGTTCGGCCACCTTGCGCCCGCCGATCCAGCCTTCAGCCTGCAGCGTGCCGGCTTCGTAACCGCCGGCATCGAAGACAAAGATGGGGCTGCCCCCCTTGCCGACAATGGCCGGATAGAGAGGGCTCCGCTCGGCCCGCGTCTGCGTGCCGACCAACCGGCCGTTGCGCCACAGACGGACTTCCTCGCAGTTCGAGAACACCATGACGGCCGACGTGGACGATTCAAAGTCGGCCGAAGCGTTGTGGGAAGCGATGAAGACCATCGGCCCTTCGTAGAGCCCCGGCTGTGAGACTGACGGAGAGCGCATGCTCTGCAGCAGGTAGTAGCAGAACTTGGGATAGCGGTTCATGTCGACCGCGCCGCAATACATCGTCTCGTCCTGGCTGCCCCGTGCATAGTCGTTGTAGCTCCAGAGGAAATGGCCGGCCATGGAAGGATTGGCATCCAGCATGCACCAGTCGAAATAGCCTTTCCCTTCCAGCTGGAGCACCCGTCCGCGGCATTGGCGCATCTGCTCCTCCTCGTTCTCCCACAGGCCGACACGGGGCTTTTCGCCGACCCCGTCGCCCCATTCGCGGGTGAGGAGCGGTTTCACAGCCAGGAAGTCCTCGGGATAATTGCTCATCACATCCCCGTCTTTCGGGAAGCGGGCCACCTGCTTGTAGAACACATCGTAGTAGGGCTCCATGTCGGCATGGCCGAAATAGTCGCCGGAGGTGTAGAACTGGTCGCCCGGGTATTCCTCGTGCGACAGTTCGAAGAGGGCCTTGGCCAGCGAGACAGGGTAGCGCGACTCGTTCAAGGCCGTTTCCCAAAGCACGACAGAAGGGTGGTTGCGGTCGCGGCGGATCATCTGCCGGCCCACCTCATACAGCCGGTGGATAAACGTGGAGTCGGGGTTGTAGAACTGCCAGCCCGGGATGCACTCCAACACCAGCAACCCATGACGGTCGCACGCCTCGAGGAAAGCCGGGTCGGCGGGATAGTGGGCGGCACGGACAGCGTTGTAGCCGCCCCGTTTCATCTGGATGACATCCCGCTCTTGCATCGAATTGGGGGCGGCATCCCCGATATGCGGGAAAGCCTGATGGCGGTTGGCTCCGCGCAGGTAAAGCGGTTTCCCGTTGAGGAAGAAGCCCTCGGTGGTGTAGCGGAGGGTGCGGATACCTATCTGCTGCGACACTTCGTCGACCACCTTCCCGCCGTCCATCAGGCGAGTACGCAGGGTGTATAGATGAGGGGTATAGGGATGCCACAAGGCCGGATGTCTCACGGTCAGTTCCTGCCCGACCGTCTTGGCCGACTGTCCCGGCAGGGCCACCGGGATCAGGTGGGTGGCTACCGCATGGCCGGTGGAATCACACAGTTCCACGACCAGTACGCGGTCCACCTCCTCCGCTGTCCGGTTTCGCACATGGGTGGACACGTGCACCGTCGCTTCCTCCTCGCCGACCGAGGGGAAGGTGACAAACTGGCCGCCTCCGGCCACGATGTCTTCTTCCAGGGGGTCGGTGATATAGACCGGCTCTGTCAAGACCATCCGGACATCGCGGTAGATGCCACTGTAGTAATAGAAGTCCATGCGGGCCTGCGGCTTTCCCGGCGGTGTCAAGGGATCGTCTGCCGCATCGACCCTGACGGCCAGCACATTGTCGTCATCCCAACGGATGTGGCCGGTGAGGTCGGCCACGAAGCCCATATAGCCTCCGTGGTGTTCCGTAATCCGTTCGCCGTTCAGGTACACCTCGCAGTTCTTCATCACGCCTTCGAACTGGACGGTCACCCGCTTGCCCTGGCAGGCCGCGGGCAGGCGGAAATGGCGGCGGTACCAGCCGATGCCGTCATAGATGACATTTCCGCCACAATGCTTCTTTTCGAGCTGCATGACATGGGGCAGGGATACGGGAATCCATCCGGCATCGTCGGTGTCCACCGCCTGTCCGTTCGCTACGTCTCCCCGGAAGAAAGCCCAGTCTGTATTCATGTTCAGGGTTTCCCGACCCGGCTGTGGGGAGGAACATCCCCCCGCCAGCATCAGCAGCAACCCTCCTACCAGTAATATAAAGTATTTCATCGTTGTCATGTCAAGAGATTTCATTGTTGTCTGTCAATTGGTCAATCAATAGGATAAGGAGCTACTTCCATTGCCTGGATGGAAGCACCGTCTGCCGTCTGCCGCAGTCCCAGTACCAGTACGTTCCGGCCTCCGAAATGGAGCCAGCACTCTGGCAGGTAGTATTCGCGCTGCGGTCCGGCCTGCCAGTGGCGTCCGATGTTGTGGCCGTTCAGCCACATATAGCCGTTGCCGGATGCCAGGATGCGCAGCAGCCACGGCATGAGGTCGGTGCCTTTCGAGGCAGGCAGGTCAAATTCGGCCCGATACCACGTAAACAAGCCATCGGGGACGGCCTTGGGCTGGATGTCATTGCCCTGACGGGGAAGGGCCGAACCGGTCTCCAGTGTCACTTGTTGCCATCCGTCGGTCACGGCCTGCGGCAAATGCCAGCCTTGCGTGATGCCTGCCACATCCGTCGCACATTCCCATTCCAGCGGATGCGTCAGTGCCGACTCGCTGACCGAAAGGCCTGCTTCGCGGATACCTGCCAGCTCTTCCATCGGGAAATAGCCGTGGGCATGTCCCAGGTTCTCGTACACCACCTGTATCTCGTTGTCTCCTTCCTTCAGCAGTCCCGACACATCGAAACGGTTGTCGTACTCATCCGGACGGATTCGCTCGAAGCAGTTGCGCGTGGTCCAGGTCTGTGCGTCGGCCTTGTCAGGGAACAGGCGTGGGGCCGGCTGTCCGTTGACGGCTACCGACACGATGTCGCGCGTAAACATATTGAAGAGCAGGAAACGCTCGTCGTGTACCTGACGGGCAGATAAGCTGACGCGGGTGCGGTAGAGACTGTACCGGAAATCATTGACACCCAGATCAGACAGGGAAGCCAGACGGGGAGTCGACACCCATTGGGCCTTCGAGCAATCATCTTCCTTCTTCCAGACCGAAGCGATGCGTACGGGCTGTGGCTGACGGGCTGGCCGTACGGCCCGTTGCTGCTCTTTCGGCCACCAGGTACCTTGTGCTGCCTGCTTGCCCGCCGGAATGACCAGTACGGCACTGCCCAGGGCAGGCAGGTCATAGGCCACTTCTACGGGGTCGGCCGTCACCACCGGGTCTGCGGCTCCTTCGGCTTCGGCAATGAACACCTTTTCTCCATGCTGGTTGATGTTGAACATGGGAGCTGCCTGTGCTCCTTGGTGGCCGGGCAGCAAGGTTGTCTTGCCTTTCAAGGGCTGCTTGGCATCCGTGTTGTGAAGGAAGACGAACTTCGTGCCGTCGGGGGCCACCCGGATGCCGCCGAACAGCGCTGCGGGAGCCTCCTTCAGTTCGCAGGGACCTCCCACGGAGCGTACCAGCTGCGGTTCGTAGGCATGGATGAACTCACCGATGCCCTTGGCTTCATAATATTTTCGCGGATAGCCGCATTGTAGTCGTAGGTCGTCGTCATGCCCCGCGCCCCCCAACCGGCAAAATGGGTGCCGCCAAAGAACATGTAGTAGTTGAGTCCGGTGGCACCTCCCAGCATGGACATCAGTCCGATGGCCTTGAAGTGACGGTGGTCTGAATAATGGCCGTCGCTCAGCCGCCAGGTGACGAGCGAGAACCATCCGCCCTGCAGTTCGGTCACGAATCCCGGTGCATCGGGTTGTGCCCGGCGCAGGTTCATCATCCGGCGGGCACAGCTGGGAGCATCCGACAAGCCCACATAATAGTTGTCGCAGTCGAACACCTGCGACAGTTCGGCATCGCGGCTGCCCCGGCATTCCTCCGTCAGGCAGGTAAAGACAGGCACATCGAATCCGCTCTTGCGGACAGAGCGGTAGAGCGCCTTGAGCAATTCTTCTTTCCCCTCGCAGTCATGGTGATTATACTCGTTTTCTATCTGGATCATGACAATCCCTTTTGCCCCTTTGGGCTTGCGGGTCACCTGTTCGTCGGCCAGTGCCTTGCATACGGCATCCATCCAGTGAACCGACCAGCGGATATGGACCGGGTCGGCACTCCGCAGCCAGAAGCCGTTGATGCCTTCCGGACGGAACTTGGCCAGCCAGCGGGGATAGGCCCCTCCCGAAAATTCGGCACAGATGAAGGGGCCGGGGCGGACAATCGTATACAGGCCGAACTCCTCATGGGCCATTTTCAGCCATCGTTTTACATCGGAAAAGTCGAAACAGCTGGTATCGTCCACTCCTCTCGGCATCGTCCGTTCGTGCCAGTTCCACGGTACGTAGGTCTCGACGACATTGAAGCCAGCTTCCTTGATCTGGCGGAAGCGGTCGCGCCACAGTTCTTCGGGGCAACGGAAATAATGGAAGGCGGCACTGTAGACAAACAGGTCCTTCCCGTCGATGGTCATACAGGAGCCATCGTAACGAATACGGTCGGGATGGGCAAACCGCTTGGTCACGGTTTCGGGCGACGACACGAGGTCGTCTGCCGATGCCGCGAACAGTCCTCCCGGCATCAGCAGCAAGGCAGCAACCAGGGCTGCCCTGCCAAGGGTTTCTTTCAGTTTCATGGTTAAAATAATAGGTATTAGGTTACATCTGTATCAATGGGAATAGACTTTCACGGTCTGTATGCCCACAGCCGCAAACTCCATCGGCCCGCAGCAGACTCCAGACGGTTTTCGTATTCCAAGATAGTCCGTATCGAACACGACGGGTACTTCGCCTTCGCTGTGGAACGACTGGCAAGGGATAACGGCCTCGGGTAAATCGGCCGTTGTCCGTACGGATGCGTCGGCTGCCTGCTGCCACTGGTCGGGTACCTCCATGCGCAGGTACCAGCCGTCGGCCCGCTCTTCCACCAGCGGCTTCTGACAGGGACCTTCCACCCGCGTGGCACCTTGCTCCTGCCGGGAGGGAACAGCCTCTCCGAGGTAGAGATTGCCGGACATCCTGACCGGCAGCAAAGCCTCATCGTAGGGAGTGAGGTCGATACGGGTAAAGATATTGTTGGCATAGGTCGTATTGCCACACGGGCAATCGTGCAATCCCACAATAGCCGTGCCGTGAGGCACCAGATAGGGCGTCTGCCGATTGTCCACTTGGGGAGTCGGCCAGATTTTCCAGGCAATGAGGTTGTTGACGAAGGCCACGCCTTGCGACAGCTTCACCTGCGCCAGCTCCTCAGACAAGAACAGGTTATGGTCGACCAGTACAGGACCATGGTTCACTTCGAGGGAGAAGTCCTGCACCCGGTTGTCGTGCAGCAGGTTGCGCGTGATGCGCGTGCCTTGGGTCATCCAGTCCAGCCAGATGCCTCCTTCGGTGTGATAGATATGGTTGTGAGCTATGACGGCATCAACGGCACCATGGAACTTGATGCCGGCCAGTTCATATCCCCAGAACTGCTGTTCGGTACTGATTTCGGCAATGATATTGTCCTCCACCCGGCTGAAGGCCGCTCCCAGGCTGCCGGCAATACCGGCCTGGCCGCAATGCGTCACCCGGTTACGGCGCACCGTGTGGCTGCCGACGTGTTCCCGGTCCCAGCCGTTCTGCAAAGCCCTCTCGGTGGTGTGCACAAATGCCTCCGCCGACTCGGACTTGTTGTCCCATTCATCGCCGTACTTTCCCAAAGTAATGCCTACACACTTCGAGTCACTGACGATGTTGTCCTCGATGACCCATCCCTTGCTCCAGTGCGTACCGACGAGACCAATCTGCTCGGCAGTAGGCGGTGCCCAAGGCGTCGCGGCGTGGCGCAGGGTGAATCCCTTGACATGGATATAATTGACAAACGGCCGGCTGGGATAGAACACCGACTGCCGGACATTGATTTCCACGGTTGCCTCGTTGGGGTCTGTCGCGAAGTGGGCCCAAATGAAGGTCGAATCGGTTGTCACCTGGCAATGCCAGTACGCCGTATCGCCCGGCTGGGCCATCACCTGTTCCAGCGAAGGAGTCTCGCGCAAAGCCTTTCCCTGCAGATAGACTTCGCCCGTATGGCACCACTGGCCGCTCTCCAGCCAGTCCCCGTTCAGGCAGTCGGCATACGGGTTGAATCCGTTCCAGTAGCTGTTGGGCAGGCTGACCTTCCAGGCATGGTCGTTCTGTCGTACCCATCCCTTGATGATTTCCGACCCCTTCACCTCCACGTGCTCCCCTTCGGCAGCCTGATAGACAATCGGCCGGTTCTCCTCTCCCCCTCGAGGCGGGTCTATCCGTTCGCGATAGGTTCCTTCATGCACTGTAATCACATCGCCTGCCACTGCCAGAGATGCCGCCTTCCCAATCGTCCGGAAGGGCGCCTTCCGGGTTCCCGGGTTCTGGTCGTTGCCTCTCACCGAGACATGGTACTCGCGGGCCGATACCTCCACCAGCAGCCGTTCGGAGAAACGTTCTTCTGTCCCCTCGGAGAAGGAACAGACCAGGGGCATTCCTGCCAACAGGATGCCCCATAGACGCGTGTTGAACTTCATGGTCCTCTTCTCTTATTTGCCCGTGAAATGGAACCAGTCGAAGTCGGCATACCCATTTACGCCACCGGCTTTTGTGGAGAAATTGAACAAGGCGAAACGGTTGGCGGTCCACGGCAAACCGAGATCCATCTTCAGGACATTGCCGATGGGGAAATACTTCTTGCCGTCCAGGCTGTAATAGAAACGGGCCGTAAACTCTCGGTCGGTGACGCGGGCACGAATCCAGATTTTGTCGCCCTGCAGCGGCTGGGGGACGGTTTCGATGATGTTGCCGTCGTTGCACATCACGATCTGCCGGGTGTTCCCTTCCTGCCTGACCGCTACATAGGCATACGGAAATTCAAAGACTCCGAAACCGGCCACATTGCCGTCTTTCAGGCCGGAGACATCCATCACCACCGAGCCTTCGGACGAAGGCCCCTGTACCCGCTGGGTCAACGTGTTGCGGGCTTCTTTCAAATGGGCGGCTTCGGACGCCTTGAGACGCATATAGCCCGGGCGTTCGGTCAACGACCACTTCGCATGGTCGGGGTTGTGGTTCCACTGCCATTGCAGGCCCAGCTTCTTGCCGCTGAACTCATCGGATGTGGCCGGTGTCTTGATGGCATACGTCTTGCCGACATTAGGTTTCGGATAGGTCACGACATCCTTGCCGTTGGTTCCAAGCATGGGCCATCCGTCCACCCATTCCACCGGTACCAGGCAGGGAACACGGCCGATAGCACCACGGTCTTGCATGATGATGAAACACCAGTCGCCGTTCTTCAGCTGTACCATGCCGCCCTGGTGCAGGCCATTGGCGGGGTAGGAGCTGTTATCGTCCATGATAATCTTATGTTCGTACGGCCCGTAGATATGGTCGGACCGCAGGCATACCTGCCATCCTTCCGTTCCGCCGGCTGGACAAGTCAGGTAGTACTTGCCGTTGATTTTGTACATGTGCGAGCCCTCCATGCCGAAAGGACCTCCCAGGGTCTGGCTGTCCTTGAAACGCTTGTTCCAGATTTCCACCGGTTCTCCCTTTACCGAATGCACATCGGCATTCAGTTCGGTCACCAGCAGCCGTCCCTGCCCATGAATCACATACACCTTGCCGTCGTCGTCGAAGAACAGTCCCGGGTCGTACAGGTATTCCGGGAAGATGGTCCGTTTCCACGGCCCTTCCGGCTTCTCCGCTTCACAGATAGAGAAATGGCCTTTCTCCGTGCCCAGGCCGTAGGGCGTACAGAAGGCCACGTAGAACTTGCCGTTGTGGTAACGGATGGAGTTGGCCCACGATCCGTTCAGGTAGAGCTGTCCGCCCTTCATGTCATAGCGAGGGTCCTCATCGTAGCGGTCGACGGCATACCCCACCATTTCCCAGTTGACCAGGTCTTTCGACTTGGCAATCGGGCATCCGGGCACATAGTGCATACTCGTGGACACAAAATAGAAGTCATCGCCCACCCGAATGACATCCGGGTCGGGCCAGTCGCCCCACATAATCGGGTTCGTAAACGTTCCGTCTCCATTGTCGGGAGTCCATACGGACTGGGCAGACGCTGCCAGCGGCCCAATGGCCAAGAAGGCCAATAGCCAATTTCTTACATTCATACACATTTAATTATTAGGGTTAGTCTTACAAAATTATCTTTGCAAAAATAGTCATTCCCTGATAAAAAAACAACAAGAAGCACTCGGGAAGTAACCATGGTTCCCCAAAAAAAGAAAAAGCCAAGATGATGGCCGTTGATAAAATAATTCGTATCTTCGTCCGCAAATCAACAATAAACCTATATTCATCGAAAAAAAAGACTTGACGTATGTTTAAGAACTTTCATGGCTTCCACCTGCTGGATGCCTACCACACCATGCGTTCGCTTAAGAAAGCGCAACGCGAACGAATTATCAAAAAACTGATTCAGGCCTGTATCGTGCTGGTTATCACCCTGCTGATCTGGAATGCCCCGATTACCTTCTTCGGCATTGACGGACTGACCGTCGTACAGCAACGCATCATTGCCATTTTTGCTTTTGCCACCTTGATGTGGGTAATGGAAGTAGCGGCTTCGTGGGCCACCAGTGTGGCCATCATCGGGTTGTTGCTGCTGTTTACCTCCAACTCGGGCATCAAGTGGATGTGTAACCCCGACGAGGTGGGACAGCTGCTCAGCTACAAGGCCATCATGGCTACCTTCGCCGATCCGGTGATCATGCTGTTCATCGGCGGTTTCACCCTGGCCATCGCAGCAGGCAAGACGGGACTCGATGCCCAACTGGCGAAAATCCTGCTGCGTCCTTTCGGGACCAAGAGCGAGCATGTCCTGCTGGGCTTCCTCCTCATCACCGGGCTGTTCTCTATGTTCGTGTCGAACACTGCCACTGCCGCCATGATGCTGACCTTCCTGGCTCCCGTCTTCAAGCAGCTGCCTCCCGAAGGAAAAGGCCGCATCGCCATGGCATTGTCCATCCCCGTAGCCGCCAATCTGGGCGGTATGGGAACTCCCATCGGCACTCCTCCCAACACCATTGCCTTGAAATACCTAAACGACCCCGAAGGACTGAACCTGGGATTGGGGTTCGGTGAATGGATGATGTTCATGTTCCCACTGGTGGTGGTACTGCTATTCGTAGGCTGGTTGCTGCTGAAACGCATCTTCCCGTTCACGCAGAAGACCATCCAACTGCACATTGAAGGGGAGATGAAGAAAGATACACATACCTATATTGTCATTGTCACCTTTATCCTGACCGTCCTGCTCTGGCTGCTGGACTCGGTGACGGGCATCAATTCGTACACGGTCGCATTGGTTCCGTTCGTCATCTTCTCGCTGACGGGTATCATTACACGCCGCGACCTGGAAGAAATCAACTGGTCGGTCATCTGGATGGTGGCCGGAGGCTTTGCGCTGGGTTACGGGCTCAATGCCTCGGGACTGGCCGAACGCGCGGTAGAAAGCATTCCGTTCGGCACCTTCTCGCCGCTGTTCATCCTGATTCTTTCCGGCCTCATCTGTTATGCGCTGTCCAACTTTATCAGTAACTCCGCCACAGCCGCCTTGCTGATGCCTATCCTGGTCGTAGTCTGTGCAGCGATGGGCGACAAGCTGGACGCTATCGGCGGCACACCCACCATATTGATCGGTGTCGCCATTGCCGCTTCCAGTGCTATGGTGCTGCCCATCTCCACCCCGCCGAATGCGCTGGCGTTTGCCACCAACCTGGTGCAGCAGAAGGATATGGCGAAAATGGGATGTATCGTAGGAGTGGTCAGTATGGTACTGGGATACTCCTTGCTCTATGTGATGGGTATCCTCCACCTCATCTGATATAACCTTACGAGGGTGTGTCAAAATAAAAAGCGCCTGTCATTTTGCTTGTCATTCTGAACGTCGTTTCTTCGCTGCGCTCAGAATGACAATTAGACAGTCGACGCTGGATTTGACACACCCTCCACCCAGCCGACTGGCTTCCCAGGCCGGATCAGCCTTCCTGGTGCGCATGATGGCATTTCAAGACACGATGGGGCAGATTGCCGTGGCCCAACAGGTCGATGGGACAGCCGAAATGCTCTTCCAGCCACTCGGGAGGGACCTCGGTATCGGGATGATAATCGAGAGTGCCGCTCACGCAGGCGATGCTTTTGACGCATTGCAGGACAGAGCCGATGTCGTGGCTGACCAGAATGACCGCCCGCTCTTTGTTGATTTCCTCCAACAAGGAATAGAGGACCGCCTGAAACCGCTGGTCGATGTAGGTGTTCGGCTCGTCCAGAATGACCACCTGCGGATCCGATACCAAGGCACGCCCCAGCAACGCCCGCTGCAGCTGGCCACCGCTGAGCTGGCCAATGGACCGTTTCTCCAGTCCTTCCAGCCCCATACGGGCGATGGTCTGGCGTACCTGCTCGTGCTGGGCCGGACTGAACGGATGCAGGAGCGACTTCTGCCGGTTCAGTCCCGACAGCACCACCTCGTAGACGGATATGGGAAACTTCTTGTCGATGCTGTTGTACTGGGGCAGATAGCCCATGCTGATTTCCGGCACTTCCTTTCCCGCTTGAAAAAACTGCAGGCGGCCTGCCGTCGGCTTCAACAGGCCGAGAATGATTTTCACCAACGTGGTCTTCCCACCGCCGTTGGGACCGATAACCCCCAGGAAGTCCTTCTCATAGACCGTCAGGTGGACATCGGTGAGCACTTGCTTGTGCTCGTAGCCGGCCGAGATGCCGTTGAGTTGCAGAATGGGTGAATGATCCATAAGCCACAGGGATTAAGGGGCAGTCGACAAGGAGCGGGCCACGTTCAACATTTCTTCCTGCCAATGGTAACTGAGAGGATTGATGGGAATGACCGTCACACCCAGTTCCCGGGCAATGAGGCGGGCATTGCGCAGGTCAAACTCCTGCTGCACGAAGATGACCCGTATCTCTTTTTCCCGGCACAGGCGGATCAGTGCCTGCAGCTGGGCCGGCGAAGGTTCCTTGCCGTTCTCTTCGATGCTGACCTGCTGCCACCCGTAGTCGCGGGCAAAGTAGGAAAGGGCCGGATGATAAATCAGGAAAGAACGCCCCTTGACGGGAAGCAGGGCACGTATGGCGGCATCCGTCTGACGGACCATGCGCTGCAGGCTGTCGGTCCGTGTCCGGTATTCATCGGCATGCAGCGTGTCGAGACGGCACAAGGCCGCACAGATATTGTCGACCACGCGCAATACGTTCTTCGGCGAGTTCCAGACATGGGGCTCCACCCCTCCGGCATGCGTATGGCCATGGTGGACCACCTCCTCCCGAATCAGGTCGATGCCCCGGGACGTGTCAAAGAAAGGCAGGCCGGGATTATTGGCCTTCAGTTTCTCTATCCAACTTTGTTCAAAGCCGATGTACCCCACCTGCAGGTAGGCCGCACTCTGGGCCAGATGGACCAGCTGCTGGGGCGTAGGGTCGTAGGTTTCGGGGCTGCTGCCTTCGGGCACCATGCTGACCACCCGGTAGCGGGGTCCTGCTATGGCTTCGGTGAAATAGCGCAACGGCTCAATGGTGACGGTCAGAGTGGGTACCTCCGCCGTCCGGCTGTGGCTACAGCCGGCCAGCAGCAACAGGCCAACCACCCAATACAAATATCTTTTCATGGCAAATCTCTTTATTCAGTGCCCAAAGATACACATAATCTCGGAAAAATACGGAATGCAGGTTCAAAAGAGTTGGCAAATGCCCAAAGCCCCCGCCGCCAGAACGGCATAACGGAGGAGTTTTCCCAAGGTCATCGACACGGCCACCACCCACACATTGGCCCGCATCAATCCCAGTAGCACCAGCAGGGCATCGCCGATGACCGGCAGAAACGCAAAGAGGGCCATCCAGGCTCCCCGCCCCTTCAGGAAACGGTCGGCACGTTCCAGGTGCTGCTGACGGACCCCCAGATACTTCTCGATCCATTCCGTCTTGCCCAGATGTCCCATCCAATAGCACGTCATGCCGCCCAGCGCATTGCCCAAGGTGGTAGACAATACGGCCCCTGCCGGATGCAGGCCGTAGCCGATGCAGGCCAACAGCACCGCTTCCGAGCTGAACGGCAGAACGGTGCCCGCCAGGAAGGCAGACAGGAACAGGCCCCAATAGCCCCATTCGGTCAGAAACTGAAGAAATGCATCCATAGTTTCATCAAGCACAGGAGACACCAGACAGTCACCAAGACAGCCGTTACCCAACGGGTATAGCGGGTGAAGGTAAGCGAGAGCATATAGCCGGTGGTGAGGGCTGCCAACATAATCTGAATACTCATCAGGCTGTTGAAATGGACCGGCTGGAGCAGCAGGAGCAGATGGATGCCCACCTCCATCGCCAGCACGACGTGCAGCATGACACGGGTCTGCACCTTCTCCTTATACGAAGAACGGTAGACGTGAATGCCGGTCACCAAGGCAACCAGCACCGCAACCGCCCAGGAAAGGCAGACATTCAGCGGCAGCTGGGAATAATCGATAGGGGCAAAGGCGGTCAGCCGCTGCAGACAACCGTACAAGAAGGCATAATCATGCCAGTATGTGCTGACTCCCCAACACAGCCAGTAGGGCAGGCACATGCCTACCAGTCCGGCAAAGAACGTACGGGCGGAAAACGAACGGAGAATGCACATTGACAGATACAGCACAGGTAGCAGGTAGCAATAATACGCGTCTGCCAACGACATCAGTCCCAGGCACAAGAAGGCATGGAACACAGCTACGGGCGCACGAGGAGACTCATAACTGCCGAAAAGCGAGAACAGCAGCAACAGGAACAGCGGGGGGAAAACCGCTTCCATCCCGTCGGCATTCAGGAAAGGAAGGGCGACATAAGACAACAGGAACAAGGACGAAGGCAGGGCGGTGCGCGTGCGAATCAGTGAGAACCGGGTGTTCAGCTCAATCAACAGATAGGCAATGAACGCACACGAGAACAAGGCTCCCACATGAGTCCAGGCATCGGCAGTACTTCCCCACACCGCCAATGAAACCAGAATAGCTACGGGAAGGGTCCACCTTCCCGTAGCCATCTTATACTGGAAACTGTTCCTGTAGGATCGCATAGACAACGTTACAGGTCAAAACCGATGTCAGAACGGAAATACTTCTTCTCGAACTGGATCTTTCCGGCATTCTCGAAGGATTTCGCCAACGCCTCGGCCTTGTTGGTTCCGTAGGAGCTGACGGCAATGACACGTCCGCCGTTGGTGACCACCGTATCTCCGTCCAGGGCCGTACCGGCATGGAAAACGATACTTCCACCTGCTTTGGCTGCTTCGATACCGGTCATCGGGTAGCCTTTCCCGTAGGCTTCGGGATAGCCCCCTGATACCAGCATGACACAGACGGCCGAGCGAGGGTCCATCTCCAGCGTCTTTTCGGCCAGGTTGCCGGCAGCCACCCCTTCGAAGAGTTCCACCAGGTCGCTCTTGATGCGGAGCATCACGCTTTCCGTTTCCGGATCGCCCATACGGACATTGTATTCGATGACCATCGGGTTGCCCGCCACGTTGATCAGTCCGAAGAAGATAAAGCCCTTGTAGTCGATGCCTTCGGCTGCCAAGCCTTCCACCGTAGGACGGATAATGCGGTCTTCCACCTTCTGCATCCATTCCTTATCGGCGAAAGGAACCGGCGATACAGAGCCCATGCCACCGGTATTCAGTCCCTTGTCTCCTTCGCCGATGCGCTTATAGTCTTTGGCCTCGGGAAGAATCTTGTAGCTTTTACCATCGGTCAGCACGAACACCGAGCACTCGATGCCGCTCAGGAACTCTTCGATGACCACTTTGGCCGATGCCTGGCCGAACATGCCGCCCAGCATTTCTTTCAGTTCCTTCCTGGCTTCCTCCAGCGTAGGCAGAATCAGCACCCCTTTTCCGGCGCACAGTCCGTCGGCCTTCAGCACATAAGGTGCCGAAAGGGTTTCCAGGAAAGCCAGTCCCTCTTCGAGGTTGTCGGCAGTGATGCTCTTGTAACCGGCTGTGGGAATGTGATGGCGCTGCATGAAGCCTTTGGCAAACTCCTTGCTGCCTTCGAGCACGGCACCGGCTTTTGACGGTCCGATGACGGGAACCGACTTCAGCTCCGCATCGTCGCGGAAGAAATCATACACCCCGTTCACCAGCGGGTCTTCGGGGCCTACCACCACCATGTCGATGCCATTGGCAACGACAAACTGCTTGATGGCCGGAAAGTCGTTGACCTTGATGGCTACATTCTCGCCTACCTCGCGGGTACCGGCATTGCCGGGAGCGATGAACAACTTTTCAATCTTCGGGCTTTGGGCGATTTTCCATGCCAGTGCATGCTCGCGGCCGCCCGATCCTAATAGCAAGAGTTTCATATACTTGTTGTTTATTGTGATTGTTGGATGAATCGGTTTATTTCAGGTGGTCTTCAAAATAACGGGTAATGTGTTCGTGCAGATGCACGCGGTCGGTACCCACCATGTTATGGCCGGCTTCGGGATAGACAAAGAAGTCGGGATGCGTGCCCGCATCGATGCAGGCCCGCAAGAACGTATAGCTGTGCTGGGGCACACACGTGGGGTCTTCCCCGCCGATGATGATTTCCAGCCGTCCTTTCAACTGTCCGGCCTTCAGCTTCAGGTTCGAACCGGCGTACCCCTGCGGGTTGCTCTGGGGCGTATCCATGTAGCGTTCGCCGTACATCACCTCATAATAAGCCCAGTCGATGACCGGACCTCCGGCCACGCCTACCTTGAACAGCTCATTATAGGTCAGCATCAGATTGGTGGTCATGAAACCGCCGAAACTCCAGCCGTGTACACCGATACGTTCTCCGTCGACATACGGAAGCGATTTCAGCCATTCCACTCCTTTCACCTGGTCTTTCATCTCCTCTACACCCAGCTGACGGAACGTGCAGTTCTCGAAGGCCAGTCCCCGGTTGTCACTGCCCCGGCTGTCAACGGTCAGCATCACATAGCCCAACTGTGCCATGTAGAGGTCCCATCCCCGTGCATCGTAGAAGCGGTTGTTGTGAATCAACTGGGCATGTGGTCCGCCATATACATAGACCACAGCGGGATATTTGCGGCTGGGATCGAAGTTCACCGGCTTGATCAGGCGGTAATACAGATCGGTCTTGCCGTCGGCTGCCTTGATAGTGCCCAGCGTGATTTCCGGCAGGTTATATTGTTCCTTCAGCGGGTCGGTAGCCGTGAAGACGACGCGTCCCTTCTTGCCGTCGGTCGGCAACAGACTGATGACACGCGGCACACTGAAAGAAGTATGGTTGTCGATGAGGTATTTACCGCTGGCCGAGAGCTGTGCCCGGTGCGTACCGTCTTCCTCCCCAATCCGTGTACGCTTCAAGGTGCTCAGGTTCAGGCGGTAGAGGCTGGTCTGCAAGGGAGAAACCTCCGTAGTGCCCATCAGCAGTTCCTTGCGCGACGGGCAAAAGCCGAGCAGCTGCTGTACCAGCCAGTCGCCTTCCGTGAGCGGAGTGACCTGTACATGCTCGATGAACGTACTTTCCGAGCGCGTGGACTGTTGCCAACGGGCAGCAGGAACATTCGCCTTGGTATCAAAGAGGTACAGGTGGTTATACCCGTCGCGTTGGCTCTGGTAGATGAATTTCGATTCATCCCACGGAACGAAGACCAGCGTATGCTGCGGCTCCACGTATTTGGGATGCTTTTCCTCATAAACCGTAGCTTCCTTGGCACCGGTAGCGGCATTGTAGCGCACCAGCTGTGCATGGTTCTGGTCGCGGTTCAGCTCGATGACATACAGATGTTCTTCATCGGGTGTCCAGCTCACGTTCGTGAAATAGCGGTCGGTCGGGTCACCGGCTTCCAGATAGACCGTCTGGCGGGTCGCCGGGTTATACACCCCCACCTTCACCTGATGGCTGGTCATGCCGGCCATCGGATACTTGTCGGGCTCCAGAACGGCCACGCGGGCAGAAGTGTTGACCTGCGGATAATCGGTCACCATGGTCTCGTCCATCCGATAGAAGGCCAGCAGGTGGCCCTTCGGGCTCCAGAAGGTACCTTTATAGATGCCGAATTCCTGTCGGTGGACACTTTGTCCGCAGACAATTCCCTTCGGCTCGTCCGTCACCTGATGGGTCTGTCCGTCGGCAGTGGTCACGAACAGGTTGTTGTCAATCGTATAGGCCAGCGAACGGCTCTCCTTGTTCCAGTCCTGATGGGCAGCATGGGGGGCAATGGGCTGGCTCCACACCACCGACTTCTTCTCCCAGTCCACCAACACCCGATGCGTCGGTGTGCTGACCAGCACCTGCTTGTCGGCATAGGGAAAGGTGACATTGAACAAATGATGAAGCTTTCCCAGCCGGGCGGCTTCCAACACTCCGTTCACTTCCTCCAGTGTGAAAACAACCTGTTCCTTACCGGTGGCAGGCTGAATACTCTTCACGGCCTCCACCTCGGCATTCATACAGACATCGCCCCACCATTTAAGGCCAGGCAAGTTCTTGGGCACCAGGTTGGCATAGTTGCTTCCTCCGGGAATCACATCCTCCAGCGTGAAAGCCTTTTTCTCTTGGGCTGAAACAGTCATGACTGCTACACACAAACAAATTAAGCAATATACTAAACGTTTCATAATAGGTATTTTAAAGGGTTACTCCTCACTCTCGGGGCGACGACGGCTGTGCATGTAACGCATCGGGGATGCTGGCTTGGGACGTCCGTCATCCGTAGAAATCCGTTTGGGACGCTCATTCATATCGTCTTTGTATTTAAAGCCGGAACGACGTTCGCGCCCTTCTTCGTTCCGGCGATCGCTACGGAAACCATCCCTGCGTTCGCCACGGAATCCCTCCTTGTGTTCGCCACGGAATCCCTCCTTGCGCTCGCCACGGAAACCTTCTTTGCGCTCGCTACGGAAACCCTCCTTGCGCTCGCCACGGAAACCCTCCTTGCGCTCGCCACGGAATCCCTCTTTGCGCTCGCTACGGAAACCTTCCTTGCGTTCGCTACGGAATCCCTCTTTGCGTTCGCTACGGAAACCTTCCTTCCGCTCCCCACCGAAACGATCCTCCGGAGAAGGCCGGGAATCCGCCCCAGGTTCACCCTCCTGACGGGGAGTCGATTCCTCCAGTTCACTCCGGAAATCCTTGTATTTGCCGTCGAAAATCTGGTATTTACGAAACTGGCACTCCAACGCACCATTGAACAACGGAATCTTGGCCGAAGCCTTCAGGCCAATCTGGTCGAAACACTCATCGCGGTAGCTCAGCACCCAGGCATCGTTGTTCAAGAACGCATGCTTCAGGCGTTCGCCGATCATCTGATACAAGCCCAGCAAGTCGTCCGACGAGATGCGTTCGCCGTAAGGCGGGTTGGTAATGATGATGCTTTTCTCTGCAGGTTGTTCGAACTGCTGGAACGGCTGGATTTTCAGCTCGATTTCCCGACTGACACCGGCTGCCTTCACATTGTGGGTGGCAATGGCATGGGCTTTCGGGTTATTGTCGTAACCATAAATCTTATGTTCGAACGGACGCTCCTGCGAATCGTCGTTATAGATGGCATCAAACAGTTCCGGGTCGTAATCCTTCCATTTCTCGAACCCGAACCCTTTCCGGAACACTCCGGGGGCAATGTTGCGGGCAATCAGAGCGGCTTCAATAGGAATGGTGCCCGAACCACACATAGGGTCAATCAGGTCGCATTCTCCCCTCCAGCCCGTCATGAGAATCATGCCGGCGGCCAGCACCTCGTTCAACGGAGCTTCCACCTGTTCCTGGCGGTAGCCGCGGCGGTGCAATGATTCGCCCGAGCTGTCCAGGGCCAGTGTGCACTGGTCTTCTGCAATATGGATATGGATGGTCAAGTCCGGCTTGTTGATACGCACCGACGGACGGTTGCCGGTCTTCTCCCGGAAATAGTCTACAATGGCATCCTTCACCCGGTAGGCGACATACATGGAATGGCGGAATTCGTTCGAGAAGACCACCGCATCGACTGCGAAGCTACTCGTGTTGTCCAGATATTCTTCCCAGGCAATGCTCTTTACGGCCTCATATACCTCATCTGCCGTTTTCGCTGTGAAATGTTTGATGGGTTTCAAGATTCGGATAGCGGTACGCAGGCAGAAATTTGCCTTATACATCATCGCCTTGTCGCCCGTAAACGATACCATTCGGCGACCGATTTCAATGTTGCTGGCTCCCAGCTCGGTGAGTTCTTGTGCCAACACCTCTTCCAAGCCTTGGAAGGTTTTGGCAATCAGCTCAAATTCTTGATTCATATTGTTGTTGTTTCGTAAAAATCCAAATGTCCTGCAAAAGTAGTGATTTTCGTCCACCCCATCAACTGTTTGGCAGAGTTTTCATCGTGCCCGTGGGTTATTTTATGGTTCCGGCTTAGCTTCCTTCTTCACCCCGGTTGACCTAAATCAATAAAACCGGCATTTCCGACAAATTATCCGCTCTTTTCCTTGCCGTTTTCCCGGAAAGCCCTACCTTTGCAATGTGTTTTTCATAGTATTAGATTTAAGGTTAACAAAGGTTGGAGTACAGCGGTACTCCTTTTTTTATGCCTGTACCTCCGTACCTCCTATCGGAACACGCGGGCAAAGAAATCGGGGATGGTGGTGTCTGTATGAACATACCCGTCGCGCTCGAGCTGCGGAAGCACCCGTGTACCGATAACCCGGTCGTATTCCTCCTCCAGCTTGCCTTCCTGGTAAAGGCGGTAGAAGTAGCGCCAGTGACGGCCACCGTGCCGCCCCTTGTGTTGCTCCAGCTGCTTGCCGCCATTGATCATCTTTTCCAGAAACTGCGCCTTGCCCCGGATATTGTAGTGATAGACACGGACGGTGGAGAGAGCGGAACGCTGGGGCAGCATCGTCACCTTGTGGTTGCCCATCGAAATCTGCAGGTAACCGTCGGCACGGTGCATCACCTTCATGTTCTGTCGCTCAAAAAGCGAATACAGCGACAAGCCATACTTCTCGTAGTCGGCTACATACCCCACCGTGCGGTTCCATTCCCAGAACGGCTTTCCCTCCTCGGGATAGACACTGCGCATCTCGCATTTCAACACATTGGCCGATGTAGCGGCCATCTCCGTCTTCAGGCTGCCCGAAGGCGCATACCACAGCTCGTCGGCATCGGCATTGACGACCCAGTCGGCCCCGTAGACGGTCTTTGCCTTCCAGATCATGCGGTCCACCCACGCCTTCTGCTCGTAGTCGGTGGCCGTTTCGCGAATCACCTCCTTCACCCATCCCATGCGGCGGTATTTCTCGATAATCTCCGGTGTGGAGTCGGTAGAGTTGTTGTCGGTAATGATAAAGCCATCCACCCCCATTGCCTTGTGGAAGCGGAGGTTCTGCTCCAGCATTCCTTCCTCGTTCTTCACCAGCAGGGTCATGATGAGACAGGGCGAAGGGGTTTTGCGGAACGTACGGAACAGCTGGAAGAAGGCCGTTCCCATCTTTCGAATCATATAGAAGCTCATGGTAGAAAAATTGGATTAGTGAACGGGCACCTGGACCCATTCGGGTGGTAAAATCGTCTGGCTGTCTTCGTGGCGGGTCCACTGGGCAGGCGCAATGACTATCTTCTCTGCCCGAGGATCCAGCCACGCTCCCCACCAGCTGAAGGTGCTGTTGCAGATGATATGATGGCGGCAACGGCTCATCAGCAGCATATCCTGCCAGCTGTCCTCTCCTCGGTTCCAGTCGATGTAGGTGGCAGCCTGCAACGGCAGGTGTTGCTTTACCCATTCCAGGTCGTCGGAGAACACATAGTAATGGGGAGACGGCACCCGTTCTTCCATCGCACGGAGGGCGTTCCGGTAATACGGCAGTTGACAGATGCAGCCGATGGCCTCCCAGTGCTTGGGCAGGAGGTAGTCGCCCCGGCGGATGTGCAGGGAAACGGACTGTCCGTCACGGTCTATCTGGCGAAGCATCGCTGCGGTGGCCGGACTGGTCTCCTCCACCGGGAAAGTGAAGGCACGACGCACTTCGTCCCGGATGTCCCCGAAGTATTTTTCCGATTGGTAGAACCCCTTGAAATAGATGAAGGGCCAGCCATACCGGCGTAGGTAGGGACGCATCGACCCTTTCTGCTTGCGCTCGATGATGGTGCGGAAGAACAGGAACTCCAGCACCTTCTTGAGCTTCTGAGGAATGCAGAACTCCGTCTGGGGCAGGTGGAACACCCGGTGCAGCTCGTAGCCATGGTGCACCTTGTAGTGGACCATGTCCGACAGGTCGAGGCGTGTGTCGGGGAAGCGTTGCTTCATGCGGAGGTACATGGCATAGATGAACATCTGGTTGCCCAGCCCTCCCGTTACTTTGATCAGTCTCATGATGAATTTCTTTTAGTACGTCATTACATTTTTCCGAGCCGCTCGCGAAGGCCGTCGCGGTAGGCGTTCCAGAGTTTCGGCAGATCGGACAGGCGGTAGGCCGAGGAGAACGGTGCCGTGAAGGCCGCCGTGAGCAGATAGCCGGCCACGCCGATGAAGCCCCGCAGGTAGCGCACGCCCCAGTTCTCGCCGTAGTGATGGTTCAGGTAGGTGGAGTTGCGCACCTGGTAGAAGCGTTTCCACTTCTTTTTCCGGTTGCGTTCCGCCCACGTGTCGGCCGAGAAGAACTTCTCCTTGTCCATCAAGGCATCGGGGATATACAGGATGCGGAAGCCGGCCCGGCGGGTACGGATGCAATAGTCCGTGTCGTCGCAGAAAATGAACAGCTCCTTGTTGGGCAGTCCGATGGCTTCCACCACGCTCCGGCGGATGAAAGGCCCTTCGAACGCCGTACCGGCAATCTCGGTAGGAGCCGTTACCGTCTGTTTCTTCAGTTTACCCTTATAGAGCGACGCGAACGGATGGCGGAAGTCGTAGTCGAGGAAGTCGTTGGTATACACCGCCCCGTCCATCAGACGGCGAGGCGCCAGCATTCCCACATCGGGCAAAGCGGCATGGGGCAACAGGCGTTCCAGGCAGTCGGGCCGGGGAAACACGTCGTCATCCATACACCAGATCCAGTCGGCTCCCCGAAGACAGGCTTCCTGAATGCCACGCCAGAAGCCACCTGAACCGCCCACATTGTCCTGGGTAATGACGGTCAGCGTGTCCGAAGCCTCCGCCGCCAGCCATTCGGCGGTACCGTCCGTACTGCCGTTGTTGACGACCAGGATATGCGACAGCGGCCGGTTGGCACGCAGGCAGGCGATGTTCCGTTTCAGTAGCGGCAGGCGGTTATAGGTGACCACCACCGCAATAATGTTCCATTTCTCCAATGTGTGGTTCCTCCTTAATACAAGTTATCAATCTTTCCGGGCTGCGTACTCCGGTAAGCCTGCATCAGTTCAAAACACTGTTGCGGGTCGAACCCCCGGGCCTTGGCATATTCGTCGGCCAGGATGCGGTGCATCTCTGGAGTGGCCGGCAGCCGCTCGAAGTTCTTGCAACCCGCTTTCACGTCCAAAGGGCCCAGTGCCATCCGGTTCAGGTCGACCAGCTCCACCTTTACCTGCCCGTCGGGCAAGGGGCGGAACAGGATGTTGGCCCGTCCGTAGTCCTTGTGCGCCATCTCGTGGTCGTGCAGGCAGGCGGTTGTCCGGGCGATGGCCCGCAACACTTCCTCCTGACAGTCGAAGGAACGGGTAAACAGGTCCTCATAGCGATACGGGCAGTCGGAAGCCATGGTCACAAAATAGCTCCGGCCGAACCGCAGGCCCTGACGGAGGTTCATGTAGCCCACCGGCTGAGGAGTCCCCACACCGATACGTTGCAAGGTCAAGGCATTGAGGTACGACCGCAGGGCCTTCGAGGGCCGCAACAGGCCGTAGACCCATTGGTTGATGACATGCGGACGGCGGAACGCCTTCACCACATAGTCCTTTCCCTGGTAAGTAAGGCGGCGCAGCTGGTTGCGCCCGTTGTGGACCAGTGTCCCCTCCTCCCGGTCGAACCGTTCAGGAAGGCTCCGCATCCACTCCTCCATCCCCTGGAAAGCAGGATGGAGGACCAGTGTACAATGATTCCAGTAACTCATGGGTCTTCGCTATCAGATTTTGTCCAGTCCCTTGGTGAATTTCAGCCAATAGTACTTCAACGGGTTCGTATACTTGAGTTGCTTCCACGGACGACTGCCGTGGGGGCGGTGCCAGACGGGCAGGTTGGCAAAGAGGTAATTACGGAACCCCCGCTTCAACGCCTCGTGCGAAATGGTGACATCGAACCAGTTTTTCGAAGCATCCAGCTCGTCGAAATCGAAGGCACGGAGGAAACGGGGAGTCAGCAGCGAGCAGCAGAAGCTGCAATGCTTCTTTTCGGGATAGACCTTGCCCTCCTGTCCCTTGGCATGAAGGTAGGGATAGTTGACCGCTCCCTGCTCGTCCACCGTCACGGCAGCGGCAATGGCACAGTCGGTCCGCTCCTTCGCCCCGTCGTACAGGTCCTGAAGGGTATTCTTACGGACCACCACATCCGATTCCACAATCAGCAGGCCGGCATCGGCCTCAATGGCCTCGTGGCGGGTCTTCTTCAGCACCAGCAGGTAGTTGGGCGAAGGGTGGTCGGTCAGGTCGGCCAGGTTGACCAGCCGGAAGTTCATCTCCCGGGCAGCCTGCTCCAGGCGGCGGGTATTCTCAGGCGTACTGAAATCGTTATAGATGGTATAGGTGAACGGCACCTTCAGGTCGGAGGCAAGAATGGCCTTGGCCGTTTCGAGGGTGAAGTCGATGGAGTCCTTCACCGGGGTAATGATATGCAGGCTGTTCATAATGCAAAGGGTTGGTTCAGCAGTTGGTGACTCAGTTCAAGGGCTGCCGCCACGGTATCGTCCATGTCGGCATAAGTATATTGTGCCAGCCGTCCGCCGAAGAAGACGCGCTCCTCCTGGTCGGCCAGCCGCCGGTACTCCTGATACATCCGGGAGTTCCGCTCGTCGTTCACCGGATAGTAGGGTTCCTTGCCTGGCGCAAAGGCATCGGGGTATTCGTAGGTGATGACCGTGATGGGCTGTGTTCCGAAATCGAAATGCTTGTGCTCGATGATGCGGGTATAGGGCACCGCCCGTTCGGTATAGTTCACCACGGCATTCCCCTGGAAGTCGGGCACGTCCAGGGAGCGGTGTTCGAAGCGCAGACTGCGGTAGTCGAGCCTGCCGCACCGATAGTCATAGAATTCATCGATGCAGCCGGTAAAGAGCAGACGGTCCGCCAAAGCCTCCAGTTCCGCGCGATGAGCGAAGAAATCGGTGTTCAGCCTCACCTCCACTCCCTCCAGCAAGGCAGCGGTCAGGCCGTTGTAGCCTCCCTTGGGAATGCCCTGATAGGGGTCGTTGAAGTAATTGTTGTCGAAGACAAAGCGGAACGGCACACGCCGGATGATAAAGGCCGGCAGTTCCGTGGCCGGCCGTCCCCACTGCTTCTCGGTATAGCCCTGGATGAGGCAGCGGTAGATGTCACGTCCGCAGAGCGACAGGGCCTGTTCCTCCAGGTTGGCCGGCTGGGTGATATGGGCAAACTCCGCCCGTTGTTCGTCTATCTTGGCCCGGGCCTCCGCAGGTGTCTTCACTCCCCAGAGCTGGTAGAAGGTGTTCATGTTGAACGGCAGGTTGTAGAGCTTCCCCTCAAAGCAAGCCAAGGGAGAATTCGTGAAGCGGTTGAACTCCGCCAGCCTGCCCACATACTCCCAGATATCCCGGCGATGGGTGTGGAAGATATGTGCCCCATAGCGGTGGACGGCAATGCCCTCCACCTCCTGGCAGTACATATTCCCGCCTGCGTGCGTACGCTTGTCAATGACCAGACACCGCTTGCCCACCTTCCTTGCCTCGTGGGCAAAGACGGCGCCAAACAGTCCAGCTCCTACTATCAGATAGTCATATTGCTTCATGCGCTGTTCGTTGTTCTGTGATTTATCGGCCAAATCTAAACAAAGATTTCCGTTCGGCCAATTAATCTGTCATAAAAATCGTAACTTTGCACGTAGTTAATCAGAAATAGCCCATGAAAGTAATTGTCGACAACAAGATACCTTATATAAAAGCGGCCATCGAAGCGTTGGCCGATGAGGTGGTGTACCTGCCGGGGCAGTCGTTTACGCCCCAAGTGGTGAAAGAGGCCGATGCTCTGCTGATCCGTACCCGTACGCGTTGCGACCGCTCGCTGCTGGAAGGCAGCCGGGTCCGTTTCATCGGTACGGCAACCATCGGGTTCGACCATATCGATACCGACTATTGCCGGGAGGCCGGCATTGCATGGAGCAACTGCCCGGGCTGCAATGCGGGTGCCGTGGAGCAATATCTGCACTCCGTTCTGCTGCTACTGCAGCGCGAAAAGGGGATCGACCTGCAGCAGTCGTGCCTGGGTGTGGTAGGAGTGGGCCATGTAGGCAGCCGGGTTGCTGCCATGGCCGAACGGCTGGGCCTGCGTGTGCTGCGCAACGACCCGCCCCGGGCCGACCGCGGCGAACCAGGCTTCGTCCCGCTGGAAACGCTGGCAGCCGAGTGCGACTTGCTTTCTTTCCACACCCCACTGATTCGCGATGGGAAGTACCGCACCTTCCATCTGGCCGATGCCGCCTTCCTCCACTCACTCGGAAAACATCCTTACCTTATTAATACAGCCCGCGGTGAAGTGACCGACACCGCTGCTCTGCTCGCCGCTCTGGAGGCAGGACAGCTGGGCGGGGCCGTCCTCGATGTCTGGGAGAACGAACCGAACATCAACCGGGACCTGCTGGACAAGGTCTTCATCGGCACGCCCCACATTGCCGGCTATTCGGCCGACGGCAAAGCCAATGCCACCCGCATGGTGTTGCAGGCCTTCTGCCGGCATTTCGGGAAACCGGCCGACTTTACCATCGAACTGCCCGAACAGCCACAGGCCCCTTACGACGAACGGCCCGACATCCGCCAGCTGCAGCAGTACAATCCCCACGTGGACTGCGATGCCCTCCGCGCTCATCCCGACCTGTTCGAACAGCTGCGGGGCGATTATCCCCTCCGCAGGGAAGGCTGAGCCGGCACAGGCCGCCGGCCTTCCCTTTTGCCCTGTCGTGTTGTCAAAAAGGCGGTTTTTAGGCAGAAATGAGACTTTGGATGCACATATTTACTAAAAATGTGCAAAGAGCATGCAATTATTTGCCCGAATATTTGCTTAGTAGCAGAAATATTTCTTCCTTTGCACCGAAAAATAAACAAAATACTCTATTTATAAACTAAAATTTGAAAATTATGTCTGACATCGCATTAAAAGTACAGAAGATTATCGTTGATAAACTGGGCGTAGAAGAATCAGAAGTTACTCCGGAAGCTAGCTTCACGAACGACCTGGGTGCAGATTCCCTGGACACCGTTGAGCTGATCATGGAATTTGAAAAGGAATTCGGTATCTCTATTCCTGACGACCAGGCAGAAAAAATCCAGACAGTAGGTGACGCCATTGCTTATATCGAAGCTAACGCAAAATAAGCATTGCCCCCTATGGAGTTAAAAAGAGTAGTAGTAACAGGTCTTGGTGCGCTCACACCGCTTGGCAATACCGTTCCCGAATTCTGGGAAAACTTGGTCAACGGAGTAAGCGGGGCAGGGCCTATTACTCATTTTGATGCGTCCAAATTCAAGACACAGTTCGCGTGTGAGGTAAAGAACTTCGATGCGTCGAAGTTCATCGACCGCAAGGAAGCCCGCAAGATGGACCTGTATACCCAGTATGCCATGGCTGTGGCTCACGAAGCCGTTGCCGACTCGGGCCTGGATCTTGAAACAGAAGACCTGAACCGCATCGGTGTGATTCTTGGGGTAGGTATTGGCGGCATCCACACCTTCGAAGAAGAAGTGGCCGGCTACGAAAAGACCAAAGATACCATCGGCCCGAAATACAGCCCGTTCTTCATCCCGAAGATGATTGCCGACATCGCTTCCGGCCAGATTTCCATCAAGTATGGTTTCCACGGCCCGAACTTCACGACCACTTCGGCCTGCGCGTCTTCTTCCAACGCTATCTGTGACGCTTTCAACTATATCCGTCTGGGAAAGGCCAACGCCATCGTAACCGGTGGTGCCGAGGCTGCCATTTTCCCCGCCGGTGTAGGCGGCTTCAATGCCATGCATGCCCTCTCTACCCGTAACGACGACCCCACCCACGCTTCCCGTCCGTTCAGCGCCAGCCGCGACGGCTTCATCATGGGCGAAGGAGCCGGCTGTCTGATTCTGGAAGAGCTGGAACATGCCAAGGCACGTGGTGCCAAGATCTATGCCGAACTCGCCGGTACCGGTGCTTCGGCCGACGCTTATCACCTCACCGCTTCCCATCCCGAAGGACTGGGTGCCATCCTCGTGATGAAGAACGCACTCGACGATGCCGGCATGCAGCCTGAGGACATCGACTATATCAATGTCCACGGCACATCGACCCCCGTGGGTGACGTTTCGGAAGTGAAGGCCATCAAGGAAGTGTTCGGCGAACACGCCTACCAACTGAACATCAGTTCCACCAAGTCGATGACAGGTCACCTGCTGGGTGCAACAGGAGCAGTTGAGGCCATCGCCTGCACGCTGTCTGTTAAGAACGACATTGTTCCTCCCACCATCAACCACGAAGAGGGTGACAACGACGAGAATATCGACTACAACCTGAACTTCACGTTCAACAAGGCACAGCAACGCCCCGTTCGTGCCGCATTGAGCAACACGTTTGGTTTCGGCGGACACAATGCATGTGTAATCATTAAAAAATACACTGAATAAACTGTGTTTGGAAATATGACTGACAGGATAAGACTCCTTTTCCGTAAGGATAAGGAGCCTTATCTTTGTTTTTACAAGATGTTGGGGTTTTATCCCCGCAATATCGAGGTCTACCAGCAGGCACTGCTCCACAAGTCGTCGTCGGTGAAGTCGGACAAGGGACGGCTGATCAACAATGAGCGGCTGGAGTTCCTGGGCGATGCCATACTGGATGCCGTGGTAGCCGATATCGTCTACAAGCGGTTCGAAGGCAAGCGCGAAGGCTTCCTCACCAATACCCGCTCGAAAATCGTGCAGCGCGACACGCTGAACCGGGTCGCCGTGCAGATAGGGCTCGACAAGCTCATCAAGTCGGCCACCCGCCAGTCGTCGCACAACAGCTACCTCTGTGGCAATGCCTTCGAGGCGCTGGTAGGCGCCATCTACCTGGACCGGGGCTACGAGGCGTGCATGAAGTTCATGGAAGAGCGTATCATCGCCCCCTACCTGAATCTGGAGAAGGTGTCGCGCAAGGAAGTGAACTTCAAGTCGAAGCTCATCGAATGGAGCCAGAAGAACAAGTTCCAGATAACCTTCGAGCTGGCCGGCCAGTCGGTCGATGAAGAACAGAACCTGGTCTTCACCACTCAGGTCATGGTGGAATCACTGAAAGCCGGTTCCGGAAAGGGGTATTCGAAGAAAGAATCGCAACAGGAGGCTGCCCGTGAAACCCTGCAGCTCATCAAGAACGATCCGAAATTCATCGATGCCATCTTTGCGGTGAAAGCTGAACGCGAACAACTGGCAGAACCGGTGCAGGAAGCGCAGCCGGCCGTCGCCGCAGTCCTCACCGCCACTTTGCAGGAAGTGAAACAACAGGAACTGAAACCGGATGCGGATGAGACACACGAGGCAGACCCGGACGACGAACCGATGCAGCGATATGGCGACATGGAGCGCATCATCGCCGAGGCGGAAGAAGCCGCTTTCTCCCGGCACGCTGCCCAAGAGTAACCTTAACGAATCTATTTAGCGAACCATATGAATTTTACCCAGTCACTTGTCGTAGCCACCCTCATGGGAGCTTCGACTGCCGTATTCGCACAGACTACGGCCACTCACACCAATCCGTTCCTCTCGGAATACAAGACCCCTTACGGCGTACCGCCGTTCGAGGAAATCACTCTCCAGGATTACCGGGAGGGAATGCTGAAGGGGATGGAAGAACAGAAACAGGAGATTCAGGCCATTGTCAACAACCCGGAAGCTCCCTCGTTCCAGAACACCATCGTTGCCCTGGACCAGTGCGGCCAACTGCTGAACAAGGTACAGATTGTATTCGGTGGTCTGAACAGTGCCAACACTTCTGCCGAAATGCAGGCCCTGAGCAAGGAAATGACGCCCCTGCTCTCTGCCCATCGCGATGACATCTCCCTGAACGCCGCCCTCTTTGCCCGTGTCAAGGCCGTCTACGACCAGCGGGAGCAGCTGCACCTGAATGCAGAAGACAGCAAGCTATTGGAGAACACCTACAAGAGTTTTGCCCGCAATGGGGCTAACCTGAGCGAAGCCGACCAGCAGAAATTGCGCGAACTGAACAGCCAGATTTCAATGCTGCAGCTCACCTTCGGGCAGAACATGCTGAAAGAGACCAATGCCTTCAAGCTGGTCATCGAAGATCCGGCCGACCTGTCCGGACTGCCGGCAACCCTGATTGCCGGAGCCGCCGAAACAGCCAAGGCCCAGGGGCTGGAGGGCAAATGGGTCTTCACCCTGCAGAACCCCAGTGTCATGCCGTTCCTGCAATATGCCGACAACCGTGAACTGCGCGAACGCATCTTCAAGGCCTATACCAACCGGGGCAACAACGGCAACGATGCCGACAACAAGAAGGTGGTACGCGACCTCGTGGCGGCCCGCCTGGAGAAGGCCCGGCTGATGGGCTTCCAGGACTATGCCTCGATGGCTCTCGAAGACCGCATGGCCCAGAACGAAGAGAATGTCTACCAACTGCTCGACCAGCTGTGGACACCGGCCCTGAACAAGGCCAAGGAAGAGCTGGCCGACATCAAGGCAGAAATCAAGAAAGACGGCAAGAAGTTCGAACCTCAGGGATGGGACTGGCGCTACTATTTCGAGAAAGCCAAGAAGGCGCGTTTCAACATCGATGAAAACGAAGTACGCCCCTATCTGGAGCTGAACAATGTGCTGGGCGGCGTGTTCTATGTGGCCAACCGCCTCTATGGCATCCACTTCCGTCCGCTGAGCTACATGCCGAAACCGCATCCCGAAGCACAGGTCTTCGAATGCACGGACAACGACGGGAAACTGCTGGGTATCATCTACTTTGACTTCTTCCCCCGAGAGAGCAAACGGGGCGGTGCCTGGTGTGGCAGCTATCGTCCGCAGACCTACGATGCTCACGGCAACAAGGTGGTTCCCATCGTGACCATTGTCTGCAACTTCACCAAGCCGTCTGCCGGCGAACCTGCCCTGCTGAGTGCCGACGAAACCGAGACCTTGTTCCATGAGTTCGGCCACGGCCTGCACGGTCTCTTCCGCGACGTACACTACTCAGGCGTCAGCAGTGTACCCCGCGACTTCGTGGAACTGCCCTCGCAGGTCGACGAGCACTGGGCCTTCGAACCCGAAGTGCTGAAGGTGTATGCCAAGCATTACCAGACCGGCGAAGTGATGCCGGCTGACTTGATCGAGAAGCTCGACAAGAGCGGCAAGTACGGACAAGGTTTTGCCACCGTGGAATACCTGGCGGCTTCGCTGCTCGACATGGACTTCCATACCTTGAAGGAGGTGCCGGCCGACCTGGATGTCATGAAATTCGAGGACCAGGTATTGGGCAAGCGGGGACTGCTGAAACAGATTCCTTCGCGCTATCGCACGACCTACTTCAACCATACCATGGGCGGCGGCTACACGGCTGGCTACTATAGCTATATCTGGGCGGAAGTGCTCGACTGCGATGCATATGGTGCCTATACCGAGAGCGGAGACATCTTCAACCAGGAAGTTGCCGCCAAGTTCCGCAAGTATGTATTGTCGCCGGGCGGCATCAACGATGCCATGAAGATGTACACGGATTTCCGGGGCAAGACCCCCGACATCAAGTACTTGCTGCAGAACAGAGGGCTGGACACGCCCAAATCGCTGAAGAAGCAGAAGGAATAAAGACAATGTCTTATCAACTCTAACCTACCGCTGACTCAAGGGGGATTGTCAGGCATGGGCCGATGGCAATCTCCCTTCTTTTTTGATATAGGATTATGTTTATTAGCCCACATTGCGGCCATTCATCCTGCAACTCATTGACTTCCAATATCAGGATTTTTCGAAGTCCGATTTGGGTGTAGCATGGATTCTCTTTCCCCCAGAGTTTTTGGGGTAATGTCAAGCAGTCTGTAGATGTCCGCAAGTATGCTCTCCGCCTCCGTGCTTTGCCTTATACTGATGATGTCTTTCCGCTTTCCTCTTTCACCGGTCTGCTCCATAAGGGGGTAGTGATAGGTATGTTAATGACAAATGACATTCGTGACAAATGACATATTCAGTTGAAATCAGAACGATTTAAAATGGGAATTCGCTCTACAACAGCATATTATAGTGATACTGCATCACTAAGTTATCACGAACGTCTTTGTCATTTGTCATTTGTCATTAAGGTCATCTTTTATTAGTCATTTGTCATGAAGACCATGAATGAACGGAGTCTCCTTCTGGTTTTACTTTTCTTCTCTATTTATAGATTAATATATATATATATATATAAATATAATTATATTATATTTATATATATTAAAATTTGAATCGTGTTTTTTCTCTTCCTTTTTACGCCCCCCAGACTGTCCGAGAATTGTTCTTGCGCTTTCCTTTTTCCCTGTCATTTCGAACGACCTGAGAAATCTCTTCTTTTCTCCTGTCATTTCGAACGAAGTGAGAAATCTGTTAGCGCAAAGTGGATGTATTCAGATGCTTCACTTCGTTCATCATGACAGTTGGATAGGTGGCCCAAGGTTTTCGGACAACCTGCCCCAACAGACGGACCGTCCGAGAATCGTCTTCCGCTTTCCCCTTTCCCGGTCTAGAGGGGTTGGCAGGTGTCTTAATGACATTAATGACAAATGACAAATGACATTAATGACAAATTCAGTTGGAATCAGAATGTACAAAATTGACAATTCACTCTACAACAGCATATTACAGCCATATCGCACCACTAAGTTGTCACGAATGTCATTTGTCATTTGTCATTAAGGCCATCGGTTAGGATGTCACGAATGTCTTTATCGGTTGCCGCCTCATGGTCTGGATCCGCCGTTTTCTAGGCGAACCGTGAGCCGGAACAACCGCAGTTATCAACCTATAAGAATGGCTGTTATAGTTCTTCTACAACAGCCATTATCAGATACTTACAACGGCCATTCTTGCAAAATCCCGCCGAGTTAACGACGTTAAACGACATCGGTCTGTCAGCCATTCCCTGACTTTGCTCCTGTGAACGGGAAGACAGGTCCGGCTCCCATCCCAAAATAGGAACCGCCATATGCGGAACTACATGTAGGTGGTGTGAGAGGTCGGTAAATGTGAGAGTAGGAGATAAACGCGTACGATTTGCGCTTACCTCCTACTTGATTTCCTGAACACACGCCAAGGCCAACTGTCCGGCCTTACCCGAAACAGACGCCCATACGGCGGCCTTGCATTATCAGGTCGTGATCTTCCGTAACCAGTTTCAGTTTTCCTGCCACATCCTTCAGCGGAACAGACGTAATGGATGCCCCTTTCAACGACACCATCCGTCCGAACTGGCCGGTTGCAATCAGTTCGGTGGCATGACCTCCCATCCGTGTGGCCAAAATCCGGTCGTATGCCGTCGGACTACCTCCCCGCTGGATATAGCCCAATACTGTCTCACGGGTTTCAAATCCCGTTTCGTAAGCGATTTCCTCGGCCACGAACTGCCCCGCCTTCTTGCCATTCAGCGTGGGGATGCCTTCTGCCACTACCACAATGGAATACGGCTTTCCCTTCTTCAGACGATTGATGATGGTGTCGCCGATGCGGTGGATGTCGAAAGGAATCTCCGGCAACAGAATGATGTCGCCTCCGCCCGCCATACCCGAATAGAGGGCAATCCAGCCCGCCTTGTGGCCCATCACTTCGATGACCATCACCCGCTGGTGGGAACTGGCCGTCGAATGAAGCCGGTCGATGGCATCGGTGGCAATAGTCACCGCCGAATCGAAGCCGAACGACGTGTCAGTTCCCCACACATCGTTGTCGATAGTCTTAGGGATGCTCACCACATTCACACCAAGGTCCGCCAGCTTGGCCGCCGTCTTCTGCGTTCCGTTCCCACCGATGGTCACGATACAGTCCAGCTGATGTTGCTCGATGGTCTTCAGCATCATCGAGGGCTTGTCGTCCGACAAAGCCGAGTTTCCCCGTTTCTTGAACGGCTTCTCTCGCGAAGTTCCCAGAATGGTTCCACCCATGTTCAGCAACCCCGTCAGGTCGCCTTCCGTCAGCGGAATGATATCGTCGTCCAGCAAGCCCCGAAAGCCGCTGTGAATACCATACACTTCCATTCCATAATGGTTGATGGCTGTTTTGCAGACACCTCTGATGGTGGCATTGATGCCGGGGCAGTCGCCCCCCGATGTCAATATTCCTATTCTCATGATTTCCTCCTATTTTTCAAGATGTGGTAAAGATATAAGAAAAAAGCGTAGATTTGTGAAAACAGCAAAAAAATAATTGCTACGGCCCTGTTTTCACCAATAAATAGTCTACCTTTGTGCGCTAAGAATGTAAAAACAGAAAGAAAATGGTTTCAACTCAACTCATCGGGAAACTGTTTGTCCCCCGCCAGAAAGCCGTCGACCAGTACGACACCCGTGCCGAGGAACTGCAGGAACGGGTGTTTCGCCGACTGATCCAACGAGCTGCCTCGACGGAATGGGGCAGACACTATAACTACGGGAGCATGAAGTCGTACACCGACTTCGGTAGGGTTCCCATCCAGACCTACGAGGACATCAAGGGGTATGTAGACCGCATGCGCCACGGAGAAAGCGATGTGCTGTGGCCGGGCAAGGTCAACTGGTACGCCAAATCCTCGGGTACCACCAACGACAAGAGCAAGTTCATCCCCGTCAGCCGCGAAGGACTGAAGAATATCCACTACAAAGGCGGTACGGATGCCGTGGCCCTCTACCTTCGCTCGAACCCTCAGAGCCGGATGTTCTCGGGCAAGGGCCTGATTCTGGGCGGCAGCCACAGCCCGAACTACAACGTCAAGGACAGCCTGGTAGGCGACCTCTCGGCCATCCTCATCCAGAACATCCATCCCCTGGCCAACCTGATCCGTGTACCGAGCAAGGAGATTGCCCTGCTGAGCGAGTTCGAGGAGAAGGTGGAGCGCATTGCCGACACCACCATCCACAAGAATGTCACCAACCTGTCGGGTGTCCCCTCGTGGATGCTGGCTGTCATCAAGCGTATCCTGGAAAAGACGGGTGCCAAGACCCTCGACGAGGTATGGCCCCACCTGGAAGTCTTCTTCCACGGCGGTGTCTGCTTCACGCCCTATCGTGAACAATACCGCCAGCTCATCCGAAGTCCGCGGATGCACTACATGGAGACCTACAATGCCAGCGAAGGCTTCTTCGGTTTGCAGAACGACCTGTCCGACCCGGCCATGGAGTTGATGATTGACTACGATGTGTTCTACGAGTTTATTCCGCTGGAAGAACTGGAGAACCCGGCTCCCCACATTGTTCCCCTGACCGGAGTGGAAGTGGGCCGCAACTATGCCCTTGTCATCAGTACCTCCTGCGGCCTGTGGCGCTACATCATCGGCGACACAGTGAAGTTCACGCAGAAGAACCCCTATAAGTTCATCATCAGCGGACGTACCAAGTCGTTCATCAACGCCTTCGGAGAAGAGCTGATGGTAGACAATGCCGACAAAGGACTGGCCCAGGCCTGCGCCGCTACGGGTGCCCAGGTCCTCGACTATTCGGCTGCTCCCGTCTTCATGGATGCCAATGCCCAATGCCGCCACCAGTGGCTCATCGAGTTCAGCACGATGCCCGACCATCTGGAGAAATTCCGTGACATCCTCGATACGGCCCTGCAGTCCATCAACTCGGACTACGAAGCCAAGCGCCACAAGGACATCACCCTGCAGAAGCTGGAAATCATCGTGGCCCGCCCCGGCCTCTTCCACGACTGGCTGAAGCAGAAAGGCAAACTGGGCGGGCAGCACAAGGTGCCGCGCCTGAGCAATAACCGTGACCTGATTGAAGACATGCTGGCATTGAACCATCAGGGTTGATGGCCAGTTTCCTCTCACTACAAAAAAAAGAAACGGAGCCATGAAATTCCTTCCCAAACTGATTGCCCTGCTGCTGGTCGTTGCCGGTTTCTATGCCTGTGCCAGCACCGGGAATCCCGACGGGGGCCCCTACGACGAGACCCCACCCCGGTTCGTGCGGTCGCTGCCGGTCCCCAATGCCACAAACGTTCAACGGAAGAAAGTGAGCATTGAGTTCGACGAGTTCATCAAACTGGAGAACCCGTCGGAAAAGGTCATCATCTCGCCGCCCCAGATCATCTCACCGGAGGTGAAGGCGGTGGGCAAACGGGTGCAGGTCACCTTCGAGGACTCGCTCAAGCAGAATGCCACTTACACCATCGACTTCGGCGATGCCATTGTCGACAACAACGAAGGCAATCCGCTGGGACAGTTCACCTACGCCTTCTCCACCGGCTCCACCATCGACACCATGGAAGTGTCGGGCACGGTGCTCAACGCCGAAGATCTGGAGCCCATCAAAGGCATCCAGGTGGGCTTGCACAGCAACCTGAACGATACGGCCTTCACCCGCCTGCCGTTCGAGCGCATCTCCCGTACCGACAGTCGGGGAAAATTTACCATCCGAGGCATCGCTCCCGGCAGCTACCGGCTCTATGCCTTGAAGGACGGCAACCAGAACTTTCTCTTCGACTCGAAGTCGGAGGTCATCGCATGGATGGACTCCCTCATTGTGCCCACTTCGACCGGTGCCGTGCGTCAGGATACGGTGTGGTCGGCCATCGACAGCACAAAAATCGACACCATCCTGACCATCCACTATACGCGTTTCCTGCCCGACGACCTGTTGTTGCGGGCCTTCAAGGAGGTGAACGATTTCCAGTACCTCACCAAGAGCGAACGCCCGAAGACCAACCAGTTCGGGCTCTACTTCTCGGCTTGGGCCGATTCGCTGCCGACCCTGAAGGGACTGAACTTCGATGAGCACGATGCCTTCGTCATCGAGCCCAACCTGCACAACGACAGCATCCTCTACTGGGTGAAAGACACTACGCTGGCCGAACGCGACACCCTGTCTTTCCAGCTGACTTATCTGGCCACCGATACGCTCGGGCAGCGGACTGCCCGTACCGACACCTTGAACCTGATCAACAAGGTGCCGCGCGAACGCCGCCTGGCCTTGCTCGAAGAAGAGCGGAAGAAGCAGGAGAAAGAGAACAAGAAAAAGCAGAAGAAGGGCGACTCTCTCACCGTGGCCCCCCCGAAGTTCCTCCCGATGACGGTCGATGCGCCCTCCGCACTCGACCTGGGCAAGAACATCATCTTGCGATTTGAGGAGCCATTGGCCCGCATCGACACGGCAGCCCTCCACATGGCCGTCAAGGCCGACTCGGTCTGGAACGATATCCCCTTCCTGTTCCTGGCCGACTCGCTGACGCATCGGCAGTACCAGATTCTGGCCGAATGGCAACCGGGCCTGGAATACCGGCTACAGGTGGACTCGCTGGCGTTCGAAGGCATCTATGGCCTCTGCACCAACAAGACGGAAAGCACCCTGAAGGTGAAAACCCTGGAAGACTACGGAACACTCTATCTCAACATTCGAGGAGCAGGCCCCCGCGCCTTCGTTCAACTGCTGAACAGCAGTGATGCCGTGGTACGCCAGGAACCGGTGAAGGACGACGGTACGTGCGACTTCTACTTCCTGCAGGCCGGTACCAAGTACTACATCCGTCTGTTCAACGACCGCAACGGCAACGGGCAATGGGACACCGGCAACTATGCCGAAAAACGCCAGCCCGAAGAAGTGTACTATTATAATAAGGTATGGGAAATGAAAGCCAACTTCGAGTTCGAGGAAAACTGGGACTTGAACGCCTTGGCTCCCGACCGACAGAAACTGGACGAACTGAAGAAACAGAAGCCCGACGAGGCCAAGAAGGTGAAGGACCGCAACAAGGAACGAGCCAAGAAGTTGGGCAAGACCACGACCAATTGACCATGATGAAAAGACTATTCTTGGGCTTGTGTCTGCTGATGACAGGCACAGCCTCCTCGGCCCAGTGTGGTGCTCCCAACAATGCCATCCAGGCCGGCGAGGAACTGAGCTACCAGCTCAAATTCAACTGGAAGTTTATCTGGGTGAATGTGGGATGGGCACGCATGACAGTCGATACGACCCTATACGACGGCCGTACCTGCCTGCGGACCGACCTGCAATCGTACACTAACCGGAAGGCCGATCGTTTCTTCAAGATGCGCGATACGCTGACCTGCATCACTACGCAGAACCTGGAACCGCTGTATTTCCGCAAGAGCGCAGAGGAAGGCAAGCGATACAGCATTGACGAAGTGACATTCGACTACCAGAACAACAAGTGCATCGTAGACCAACAGCGGACAGTCAACGGCAACGTAAGGACCTGCCACGACGAGAGTCCCACCTGTGTCTACGACATGTTGAGCATCCTGCTGCAGGCCCGTTCCTACGACCCGACCGACTACCAGCCAGGAACCAAGATACGTTTCTCGATGGCTACCGGACGGGCCGTCGAGAAGCAGACGCTGATTTACCGCAGAAAAGAAGTCTACAAGGCAGAAGACGGAGTGAAATACCGCTGCCTGGTCTTTTCGCTGGTGGAATACAAGCACGACAAGGAAGAGGAAGTCATCACGTTCTATGTCACCGACGACCTGAACCACTTGCCGGTCCGCCTCGACATGTACCTGAACTTCGGTTCGGCCAAGGCCTTCCTCACAGGCATCAAGGGGAACCGCCACCCGCTGACTTGCATTGTCAAGTAAGGCATCGTCCTGACGGCCCCTGTTATTTCCGCTGTACGATCTTCGCCCCGGCAGGCACACTCTCGGTGACCCAGATATTGCCCCCGATGGTAGCCCCCTTTCCGATGGTGATGCGTCCCAGGATGGTGGCGTTGGAATACACAATCACCTCGTCTTCCAGGATAGGATGGCGGGGAATTCCCTTGATGGGGTTCCCTTCCTCGTCGAGCGGAAAACTCTTGGCTCCCAAGGTCACCCCCTGATAGAGTTTCACATGGTTGCCGATGATACAGGTAGCCCCAATGACGACACCCGTACCGTGGTCGATGGTGAAGTGATGGCCGATTTTCGCGCCCGGATGGATATCAATACCCACCTCCGAGTGGGCCATTTCCGTAATGATGCGTGGAATCAAGGGGACATTCAGCTCATACAGCTGGTGCGCAATGCGATAATTGGTCACTGCCCGAATGACGGGATAACAGCAGATGATTTCCCCGAAACACGTGGCGGCAGGGTCGCCGTAGTAAGCGGCCTCCACATCTGTCGCCAACACTTGGCGTATCTCCGGAAGGGCAGCAATGAACTGGGCGGCCAACTGGGCGGCCTGCTCGCGGCACGGCGGGACGCCGGAGGCCCCCGGTCCGGTATTTTCCGCACCGAAGCACAATCCTGCCTGAATCTGGTCGGTCAGCAGTCCGAACAATTCCTCCACGTTCACGCCAATGTGATAACCGATGGTCTGGCTATTGACAATGGAATTGCCGAAGTAACCGGGAAATAGGATAGCACGTGCCAACTCCACAATCCGCTCCAGTGATTTGCCCGACGGCAGGGGATCTCCCTCCCTGAAGCAATGGAACAATCCGCGGAAAGACTGACTGTCAGAAAGTTCCTCTACAGCCGAGGTCAGCACATGTGTATAGTCAAAAGGGCTCATAGATACTGCTTTTAATTAGGCCGCAAAAGTAATAAAATAAAACCAATTTCATCCAATAAACGGCTGTTAATTTGCTCGTATGCCCACAAAGCCCTATCTTTGCCGCCCAAAAACAAGTTCCTATGCCCGTCAACAAAAAGAACCCTTTTGCCTACAAGGCCAAACAGCGCCACCGTAAGAAAGCCAGTGGAAAACGAATCGGCAAGTCACGACCCGAAAAAGCGAACAACCAGCTGAACCGGCGGGTGAAGTGAGCATTCCTTTTGCGTTTTTCATAAAAAATTGCGAAAAAAGAGAAGAAACATACCTTGTTAATCTGTTTTTTTCTACTTTTGCCACCGAATAATAAATGGAATACAGAAAACCATGCAAAATAATTTAGTAATAGTCGAATCTCCTGCAAAAGCAAAGACCATCGAAAAGTTTCTTGGAAATGGTTATAAGGTGCTTTCCAGCTATGGTCATATCCGCGACCTGAAGCAGAAGGCATTCAGTATAGATATCAAAGACAACTTCAAACCGCTGTATGAAGTGCCGAAAGAAAAGGAAAAACTGGTGGCAGAACTGAAGAAAGCGGTGAAGGCTGCCGATATGGTGTGGCTGGCTTCCGATGAGGACCGCGAAGGAGAAGCCATTTCCTGGCACCTGTTCGAGGTGCTGAAGCTGGACCCGGAAAAGACGAAACGCATCGTATTCCATGAAATTACCAAGACGGCCATCCTCAAGGCCATCGACACCCCTCGCGACATCAACATCGACCTGGTCAATGCCCAACAGGCCCGCCGTGTGCTCGATCGCATTGTAGGTTTTGAACTGTCGCCTATCCTTTGGAAGAAAATCAAGCCTGCCCTCTCCGCCGGACGTGTGCAATCCGTGGCGGTACGCCTGATTGTGGAACGCGAACGGGAGGTACACAACTTCGTCAGCGAAGCTTCGTACAAGGTGACGGCGGTCTTCCGCAATGCGGAAAAGACGGAAGTCAAGGCCGACCTGGGCCGACGTTTCAAGACCCAGCAGGAGGCCATGGCGTTCCTGGAAAGCTGCAAGGATGCCCGTTTCCGGATCGAGGACATCACGACCCGGCCCATCAAGAAATCGCCGGCGGCTCCGTTCACCACTTCCACCCTGCAACAGGAAGCTGCCCGCAAGCTGGGCTATACCGTGGCACAGACCATGATGCTGGCGCAACGCCTCTACGAAAGCGGACAGATTACCTATATGCGTACCGACTCGGTCAATCTTTCGGACCTGGCACTGGGCACCAGCCGTGAAGCCATCACTCAGCTGATGGGAGAACGCTATGTGCATACCCGTCACTTTACGACCAAGACCAAGGGCGCACAAGAGGCGCACGAAGCCATCCGGCCCACCTATATGTCGAACCAGAGCATCGACGCCCCGGTGCAGGAGCAACGCCTGTACGAGCTGATCTGGAAGCGGACCTTGGCCTCGCAGATGGCGGATGCCGAACTGGAAAAGACGACGGCTACCATCGGTATCAGCGGATCGGACGACAAGTTCGTGGCTGTGGGCGAGGTCATCACCTTCGATGGTTTTCTGAAAGTCTACAAAGAGTCGTATGACGACGATGTCAACGAATCGGACGAAAACAGCACCTTGCTCCCTGCCCTGAAAGTGGGCGACACCCTGGAGAGCCGGAGCATTACGGCCACAGAGCGTTTCACGCAATGTCCTCCCCGCTACACGGAAGCCAGCCTGGTGCGCAAGCTGGAGGAACTGGGCATCGGCCGTCCGTCTACCTATGCACCGACCATCTCCACCATCCAGAACCGGGAATACGTAGAGAAAGGAAACCGCGAAGGGGTGGAACGGACCTACACCATCCTGCAGCTGAAGTCCGGAAAGATAACCTCATCGACCAAGACGGAAATCACCGGTGCCGAGAAGGCCAAGCTGCTGCCGACGGATACGGGAATCGTTGTCAACGATTTCCTGATGGAATATTTCCCTCAGATTATGGACTATAACTTCACGGCCCGCGTGGAAAAGGAGTTCGACGAAGTCGCAGAGGGGGAAGAACACTGGACCGACATGATGGAACACTTCTACAAAGGTTTCCATCCGCTGGTCGAAAAAACCTTGGCCTCCAAGACGGAGCACAAGGTGGGCGAACGCCAGCTGGGGACTGACCCCAAGACGGGGAAACCGGTATCGGTCAAGATAGGCCGCTTCGGACCGATTGTCCAGATCGGTTCCACTGAGGACGAGGAAAAGCCGCAGTTTGCTCCCCTGAAGAAAGAATACTCCATCGAGACCATCACCCTCGAAGAGGCGCTCGACCTGTTCAAACTGCCCCGCACCTTGGGCGAATGGGAAGGCAAGACCGTGACGGTGGGAACCGGACGTTTCGGACCGTACATCCGCTACAACAACGTGTTCACCTCTGTCCCCAAGACCAAGGATCCAATGGAGATTACCCTCGAAGAAGCCATCCAGATGATCGAGGACAAGCTGAATGCATCGCAGAAGAAAATCATCAAGACATTCGACGACGAACCCGACCTTCAGGTACTGAACGGCCGGTACGGTCCCTACATCTGCTTCAAGAAGGAGAACTATAAGATTCCTTCGGGAATCGATCCCTCTACTTTGAACAAGGAAGGTTGCTACAAGATTATGGAACTGGCCAAGACCAAGGCGGAAGTAAAGAAGGTGAAACGGGCCAAGACGGCCACTGAGAAGAAAATCAAATGACACGCATCTTCCTGATTGGCTATATGGGTTCGGGCAAGACAACGCTGGGAAAGGCGTTTGCCCGGGCCATGCATCTGGAGTTCATCGACCTGGACAGCTATATCGAAGCACGGTTCCACAAGACCGTTTCGGCCATCTTTGCAGAAAAAGGGGAAAGCGGATTCCGCGAAGTGGAGCGGAACCTGCTGCGCGAGGTCGGTGAATTTGAGGATGTCATCATTGCAGCGGGAGGAGGTACTCCCTGCTTTTTCGACAATATCACCTATATGAACCAAGTGGGACAGACCGTCTTCCTCGATGTACAGACCGATGTGCTGTTCCGCCGGCTGCGGGTGGCAAAGGCCAAACGCCCCCTGCTGGCCGACAAGACGGACGAAGAACTGATGGGGACAATTACTGACGCACTGGAACGGCGGCTTCCTTTCTACACCCAGGCACGCTACCGTTTCAATGCCGAGGAACTGGAAAGCCGCGGACAGATTGCAGCGTCCGTGGAACGCCTGAAAGAACTGCTGAAAGAAAATCATCAATTAAAATAAGTATAAACGAAGACATTATGTTGTGAAATGAGAAAATGGCGTATTGAAGATTCAGAAGAACTCTACAACATCACGGGGTGGGGTGTTTCGTACTTTAGTATCAATGACAAGGGTCATGTAGTGGTAACTCCGCGTAAAGACGGTGTGGCCGTCGACCTGAAGGAGCTGGTCGATGAACTACAGTTGAGGGATGTGACAGCCCCCATGCTGGTACGCTTCCCGGACATTCTGGACAATCGTATTGAAAAGATTTCTAATTGTTTTGACATAGCCTCCAAGGAGTATGGCTACAAGGGAGAAAATTTCTGCATTTATCCCATCAAGGTTAACCAGATGCGACCGGTGGTAGAAGAAATCATCAGTCATGGCAAGAAATTCAACCTTGGGCTGGAAGCCGGCTCCAAACCTGAACTTCATGCCGTCATTGCCATCAACACCGATTCGGACTCGCTGATTATCTGCAACGGCTACAAGGACGAAAGCTACATCGAGCTGGCACTGCTGGCGCAGAAGATGGGCAAACGCATCTTCCTCGTGGTGGAGAAACTGAACGAATTGCGCCTCATCGCCAAGATGGCCAAGCAACTGAATGTACGTCCCAATATCGGCATACGCATCAAACTGGCCTCATCGGGCAGCGGCAAGTGGGAAGAAAGCGGCGGCGATGCCAGCAAATTCGGATTGACTTCCAGCGAACTGCTCGAAGCGCTCGACTTCATCGAGAAGAAGGAGCTGAAGGATTGTCTGAAGCTGATTCATTTCCACATCGGCAGCCAGGTGACGAAAATCCGTCGCATCAAGACGGCTCTTCGCGAGGCTTCCCAGTTCTACGTGCAGCTGCATCAGCTGGGCTTCCCCGTCGAGTTTGTCGACATCGGCGGCGGACTGGGTGTCGACTACGACGGCACGCGCTCGTCGAACAGCGAGAGCAGCGTGAACTATTCCATCCAGGAATATGTCAACGACTCCATCTCCATCATGGTGGATGCCAGCAACAAGAACAGCATACCCCATCCGAACATCATCAACGAGAGCGGACGCTCGCTCACGGCCCATCATTCTGTACTGATTTTCGAAGTGCTCGAAACGGCCTCCCTGCCCGAAATGGACGAGGAGTTCGAAGTCAGCCACAACGACCACGAGCTGGTGCAGGAGCTGTACCAAATCTGGGACACCCTGACTCCTCCCCGGATGCTGGAGGCCTGGCACGATGCCCAGCAGATTCGTGAAGAGACGCTCGATCTCTTCAGCCATGGTATCGTAGACCTGAAGACCCGCGCCCAGATAGAGCGGCTGTTCTGGTCGGTCTGCCGCGAAATCAACCGCATCATCGGCAGCATGAAGCACGTGCCCGATGAATTTCGGAAGCTCGATAAGCTACTGGCCGACAAATACTTCTGCAACTTCTCGCTCTTCCAGTCCTTGCCGGACTCCTGGGCCATCGACCAGATCTTCCCCATCATGCCCATCCAGCGGCTCGACGAACGGCCCGACCGTACGGCCACTCTCCAGGACATTACCTGCGACTCCGACGGAAAGATTGCCAACTTCGTATCGGGCGGCAGTGTGACCCACGACCTGCCGGTACATACCATCAAAGGAAAAGAGTCGTACTACATCGGGGTCTTCCTCGTAGGAGCCTATCAGGAAATCCTGGGCGATATGCACAACCTCTTCGGAGATACGAATGCCGTCCATGTCAGCGTGAACGACAAGGGCTACTCCATCGACCAGGTCATTGACGGAGAGACGGTGGCTGAAGTGCTCGACTATGTGCAGTACAACTCGAAGAAACTGGTGCGTACCCTCGAAACCTGGGTCACCAAGTCGGTCAAAGAAGGCAGAATCTCCCTCGACGAGGGAAAAGAGTTCCTGTCCAACTACCGTTCGGGCCTGTACGGCTATACTTATTTAGAATAATTCAGAAGCGACATGGAAAAACTGACAGTAATAAAAGTAGGAGGAAAGATTGTAGAGGAACCGGAAACACTGAACCGGCTGCTGTCCGACTTCTCTGCTTTGCCAGGCTATAAGGTACTGGTACACGGTGGCGGGCGTTCTGCCACCCAACTGGCTGCCCGGCTGGGCATCGAAAGCCATATGGTGAACGGACGACGCATTACGGATGCAGAAACCCTGAAAGTAGTGACCATGGTCTACGGCGGTCTGGTCAACAAGAACATCGTAGCCGGCCTGCAGGCCAAGGGTGTGAATGCCATCGGGCTGACCGGTGCCGACATGGATGTTATCCGCTCCGTCAAACGCCCTGTCCAGGAAGTCGACTACGGCTTTGTAGGCGATGTGACACAAGTCAATACCGACCTGCTGGTCTCCTTGATCCATCAGGGTGTAGTCCCCGTCATGGCACCGCTGACCCACGATGGTGCCGGACACCTGCTGAACACCAACGCCGACACCATTGCCGGCGAAACGGCCAAAGCCTTGGCCCGGCACTTCGAGGTGACACTGGTCTACTGTTTCGAGAAAAAAGGCGTCCTGCGTGATGCGGACGATGACGACAGCGTCATTCCCGTCATCACTCCCGAACTGTTCCGCCAATACGTGGAGCAAGGCATCATCCAGGGCGGCATGATTCCCAAACTGGAGAACTCCTTCTCGGCCGTAGCTGCCGGAGTGCATCAGGTCATCATCACCCTGGCCACCGCCATTGACGGACAGTCGGGCACCGTCATCAAAAAATAATATAGAAAAAAACGTCGGGTGAGTGTAACTTTTTCCACACTCACCCGTCATTGTAATAGAAAGCCATGCGAGAGATTAGTTTTCGACACGATATATTGCCACTGAAGGACAAGCTCTATCGGCTGGCCCTTCGCATCACGCTCGATACGGCAGAGGCGGAGGATGTCGTGCAGGACACTATGATCAAGGTCTGGAATCTTCGGGAACAATGGTCCCGGTTCGAATCCATCGAAGCCTTCTGCCTGACGGTTGCCAGAAACCTGGCTATCGACCGCAGCCAGAAAGCGGAGGCCCAGAATGCCGGACTGACCTTCGAACTACAGGAGGTACCCGATACGACGACGCCCGACGCACAGATGGAGCGGGACGAGCAGTTGGAGATTGTTCGCCGACTCATTGACGAACTGCCGGAAAAGCAACGGACCGTCCTTCAGTTGAGGGACATGGAAGGAAAGAGTTATAAAGAGATAGCTGCCATCTTGCAGGTACCGGAAGAACAGGTGAAAGTGACTCTCTACCGGGCAAGACAACGCATCAAACTGAAATATGACGAAATAGACAATTATGGACTATAAGTACATCGAACAACTGCTGGAGCGCTATTGGAACTGCGAATCCACCTTGGAGGAAGAAGTCATCCTACGCGCTTTTTTCCGTCAGAAGGAGCTACCCGCCCATCTGCAGCGTTACCGGTCTTTGTTTGCCTATCAGGCGACACAACCGTCGGTAGGACTGGACGACGAGTTCGACCGTCGTGTACTGGCCCAGATTGAACGCCCCATTGTCAAGGCACGCCGGCTGAGCCTGCGCTCACGCTTCATGCCTTTGTTCAAGGCGGCTGCCGTCATGGTCCTGCTCTTCACGATGGGCGGTGTCATCCAGCAGTCGATGGACGACAGCAAAGCGGGCGTAGTCTACGTGTACGACCAGTTCTGCACCCCCTGTCGCGATCCGCAAATGGCGGAGGTAGATACGGCCAAGGCACCTTTGAAAACCACATCGGCCACCACCGCGTCGCCGTCGGTGGTCGAGAAGCTGAAATAAGACATTTTCATTTGCTTTTATAAATATAGTTAGTGCTTTAGAAAACAGACGAGGCTGTGAAGTTTCAATTCTCTCAAATTACATTACTAACTCAATAAGATCAAGAAGGATTACCGCGCGAGCAGTAATCCTTTCTTGTTGTATGGGCTGAAATATCGCTCAGCCTACGATGTGAGTGATACGGATGAGCAAACAAGCGGATAATGAACGGGGGTCAGAGGATACTTCGCCAATAATCTTTTCGCCAAGGAATACGGTAGGGATGTAAGGCATAAAGATAATACATCTTGAACAACAATGTACTCATTTGATGCAGTTTACCTGTCAATCTTATCTCTACATTTGCAAAACAAAAACCAATGCAGGACATACAGCATGCTGTATGGACGCAATATCGTTATCACTTAAATAGTTATACGTATGAGATTCATTCAAAGACAGAAGAAAGTAAGACAGCTTTCGGCTTTCAAACAAGCCTCGTTATGTGCATGCCTTACCATGTTTGCCGGAATGGCATTCCCCATGCCTTCGTATGCTGCTGGCGCTACGGAAATAGTCCAGCAGAATGCGAAGCAAATCACTGGTACGGTGATGGATGCGGCTGGAACTCCCATCATCGGAGCCAATGTGCTACAGGCCGGAACCACCAACGGTACGATTACCGATGTGAACGGTAAGTTTGAATTGAAAGTGCCCGCAGGAGCGAAAATCATCGTCTCCTATATTGGTTACCGCAATCAGGTGGTGACTGTCGGTGCTGCTTTCGACTATCAGATTGTCATCAAGGAAGACACGGAAGCCCTTGACGAAATTGTGGTGGTGGGCTACGGCACCCAGAAGAAGGTGAACCTGACCGGTTCGGTGGCGACCATTGATGCCGGAAAGCTGTCGAACCGCACCAGCTCGACCGTCACCAATATGCTGGCCGGCCAGATGCCGGGTGTCACCATCGTCCAGACCTCCGGACAACCGGGTTCGGATGCCGGCGTGCTGCGCGTGCGCGGTATCGGCACAATGGGTGATGCCAGTGCGATGGTCATTGTCGACGGCGTGGAATCGAGCATGAGCAGTGTCGATCCGAACGACATCGAGAACATCTCGGTCCTGAAGGATGCTGCCGCCTCCGCCATCTACGGTGTGCGGGCCGCCAACGGTGTCATCCTGATTACCACGAAGAAAGGAGCAAAGGGTCGTCCCATCGTTTCATACGACGGCTATGTAGGCTGGCAGAGTGCTGCCCGTCTGCCCAAGTACCTCGACTCCTACAACTATGCCTTGCTGATGAACGAGGCCTACCAGAACGACGGTCTGTCGGCACCCTACGATGCGGCTGCCCTGCAGAAGTTCCAAAACGGTTCGGACCCCGACAACTACCCCAATTCCGACTGGCTGGGCGCGCTGCTGAGCGAGAGCGGTGTCTTCAACAACCACCACCTCAGTGTCAAGGGAGGCACCGACCGCTTGACCTATTCGGTAGCGTTCGGCTACCACGACAAGGACGGCCTGATTCCCAACACGAACTTCAACCGCTTCACGACCCGTGTCAACCTCGAAGCCAAGATCAACAAGCGGCTGAAACTGACCTCCAACATGGCGGTCTTCCGCAGCAACCAGACGTCACCGGCTGCCGGAACCAGCAACCTCATCCATTATGCCTACCGCGAGACACCGGTGACCCCCATCCAGCTGACCAACGGCAACTGGACCCTGTTCAAGAACGAACATAACTCCGTGGCAGAATCACTCGATGGTGGCTACAGCAAGGTGACCACCAGCGACTTCCAGGGAAATGTGGGCATGGAGCTGGACATCGTGGACGGTCTGAAGCTGCGCGGTATCGCCGCCACCACCTTCACGCTGTCGGACAATCCGACCCACGCCTATACCGTCAACTATTATGAGGCAGGTTCGGACACACCGGTCAAGACCACGACCAACTCGCTGACCGAAAACGACACGAAAAAGATTGAGCTGAACCTGCAGGCCTACCTGGACTACAACAAGACCTTCGGCAGCCACACCATCGGCGCCTTGCTCGGCTATTCGCAGATTTACAACCAGTACCGCTACCTGTCGGGCTACCGCAAGAACCTGCCCGAATCCAACACCCTGCACCAAATCAACGCCGGCGAGACCACCGGACAATACACCACCGGTACCGAGACGGAATACGCCCTGCGTTCGGTCTTCGGCCGTGTCAACTATGCGTACAAAGACCGCTATCTCTTCGAAGCCAACCTCCGCTACGACGGTACGTCGCGTTTCCCGAAGAACAAGCGGTTCGGTGCCTTCCCCTCCTTCTCCGTGGGATGGCGCATTTCCGAGGAAGACTTCTTCAAGGCCGACTGGGTGGACAACCTGAAGCTGCGGGCCTCATGGGGTCTGCTGGGTAACCAGGAAACGGTCGATACCAGCGGCTACACCACCTATTACCCCTACCAGACCATCTACGAGTTCGGCTACGACAACACCTTCGGCGGCATCGTCAGTCCAGGTGTCTCCATCGGTTCGGTGATGGCGAACGAGAACATCACCTGGGAAAAGACCGGACAGTGGAACGTGGGCGTTGATGCCGCCTTCTGGGGCAACCGCCTGACGGTAGGCTTCGACTGGTTCCGCAAGGAGACGCGCGACATCCTGCTGCAGCTTCCCGTACCCTCCATGCTGGGTGTGTCTGCCCCGATGCAGAACGCCGGCAAGGTGCGCAACACGGGCATCGAACTCCAGCTGGGCCATAACAATAAGATAGGCGACTGGAGCTACACCATCGGTGCCAATTTCAGCTACGTCAGCACGAAGATTACCGACCTCAAGGGTGGCGACACGCCGGGACAGTCCGTCGGTGACCCCTTGTGGACATTCTACGGGTACGTGTGCGACGGCATTTTCCAGACCCAGGAAGAGATTGACAACCACCCCGTGCAGATGACAGGCACCCCCGTCCCGGGCGACCTGAAGTACCGCGACCTGAACGGTGACAACGTCATCGACAGCAACGACCGTCAGGTGCTGGGCTCCTATTTCCCGAAAATCAACTTCGGCCTGAACCTCTCCGTACAGTACAAGGGCATCGACCTGAGCGCGTTGCTGCAGGGAGCTGCCGACGTGAAGGGAATGCCGGTGGCCGAAATCCGCTACGCGTTCTACAACGGCGGCAAGGTGAACGAGCTGCAGCTGGACCGCTGGACACCCGACAACCCGAACGCCACCTATCCCCGCCTGTCGATGAGCGACTCGCGCAACCGCGTGACCTCCAGCTTCTGGGTGCAGGACGCCTCGTATGCCAAGCTGCGCAACCTGCAGGTAGGCTACACCCTGCCCACCGCATGGACCACCAAGTTCGGCGTCAGCCGTCTGAGAGCCTATTGCAGCATGGACAACCTCTTCACCATCTCCGGATTCAAGGGGGTAGATCCCGAAGCAGGCAGCTTCTCCTACTATCCGCTGACCAAGAGTTATTCTTTCGGACTTAATCTCACATTCTAATTCAAAACGCAATGACTATGAAATTGAAATATAACCTGATCGGAGGATTGGCAATGGCCTGCTCATTGAGCATGACCTCGTGCAACGACAGTTTCCTCGAACGCAATCCGACCGATGCCTTGTCGGACGCATCCTATTGGCAGAATGCCGACGATGCCGAAAAGTTTGTGACAGGTATCTATTTGTACTTAATAGAGGCGGAGAACCACACCATCATGACCGACTGCTATACGGACAATGCCATTCCCGTCCATGTATCGGCCGAGCAGGGACAGCTGTCCGCCGGTACCGCCACCTCCAGCAACGCCCACTTCTCGCAGCTGTGGGAGTATGCCTACTCCACCATCCGCCGCTGCCAGAAGTTCTACGAACAGATCGATGCCGTACCGATGGACGAAACCGTCAAGGCACGGCTGACAGGCGAGGTGCAGTTCCTCGAAGCCTTTGCCTACTCGAACCTGCTGAAATACATGGGCGGTGTGCCCATCGTTGACCACGTGCTGCAGCTCAACGAACAGCTGCCTGCCCGCAGCACGGAGGAAGAAACCTATAACTACATCATCGGCCTGCTCGACCAGGCAGCCCCCCACCTGCCCAACATCCGCACGGATGCCGACCACGGCAAGCCCAGTGCCGGTGCCTGCTATGCGCTGAAGGCCCGCACCGCCTTCTATGCCCACAAGTACGACGTGGCGCAGGAAGCAGCAGAAAAGGTGATGAAGATGGGATGCTTCGGACTGTACAACAACTACAACGACCTGTTCCAGCCCGTAGCCGAACTGTGCAATGAAATCATTTTCGACCGCGAGTCTGTCCCCAATGCCCAGTACTGGTGGCAGTGCAGCTGGATCGGACTGTACTTTGGTCCGGTGATGGCTTCCGGATGGGAGGCCGTATCGCCCACTCAGGACCTGATTGATGCCTATCCCTGCACCGACGGCCTGCCTATCAGCCAGTCGCCGCTCTACGACCCCAATAATCCGTTCAAGAACCGCGACCCGCGTCTGGCCTACTCGGTGATGTGGAACGGCTCGGAGTTTGCCGGACGCATCTATACCATCGACAAGATGGGCGACGGCAGCCATACCCGTACCGGCTACACCATGCGCAAGTACATCAACCCGGACAACTCCGGCCTGAAGGACTGGGACTGGACCAACTTCATCTACATCCGCTATGCCGAAGTGCTGCTGACCTATGCCGAAGCCCGCAACGAGCTGTTGTCGGCTCCCGACAGCGAGGTATATGCCGCTGTCAATCAGGTGCGCCAGCGTCCCAGCGTCGACCTGCCGCCACTGCCCGATGGTCTGACGAAGGACCAGATGCGCGACGCCATCCGTCTGGAGCGCCGTCTGGAATTCGCCTTCGAAGGCATCCACCTGTTCGACACCCGCAGCTACCGCACCACCGAGAAAGACGTCACCAAGCCTGTCTATGGTGTGAATCCGCAGGGTGAGAAGATACTGATCGAGACCCGTAAGTTCGACCCGAACCGCGACTACCTGTGGGCGATTCCGCTGACCGAAATCGACCTGTCGCAGGGCGTGCTGACTCAGAATCCGGGTTGGGATTGATCGGCTGAACACAAAGAGGCTGTTTTCCCAGGGGATTTCTGTGTGCAGCCCATTCCAGAAGAGGGAGTGTCAAAATTAAGAAGGTTCATCAGACAGATGCACTGATTCTTGGATTCTGACGCTCCCTCTTCTTTTCAATGATGAGAGTAGAAACCTTGCAACCGATGAATGCAATGGCACTGAAGAAGGTCAGTCTTGGTGCCAAACCCAAGGTTTTCGGGCAGGCCCACCCCCTAGTACAAGAATAGCTAGGGGAGTAATGGTTTTGTGACAAATAAGGTGAAAGTATTGCAAAAAATCAGGGACTATTAATTCTATTTTTATAGACCTCAAATCCGCAACCGCCTTCATAAGATGACACAGAGGTCAAAAGGTAGCGGCACTGTGGCAAAAGAGGGTGCAACGCAGCAAAAATCGCTACAAAGACGCATATCCCCTTACCCCACAATGCGACTTGAGGCAATACGCATTTAACACGACCATAAGTTGTCCGTGTTATCCAAAGTCATTCTGAAACACATTTGCATAAGCGTTGTTGTAGGAATAGATATTCAACACATACTGCCTTGATGTCCTAACCCATTTGGCTGGCGCAGAGATGAACTTGAAGACAAACGCCTTGATGCGGCTTGTGCTTTGAGTCCGAACCTCTTTACGTCAAGCCTCGCCATGATGAATTTATAGAAGTTGCGTATGAGTGCCGTAAGCAGAATAAACACCGTGTTTTCTCCCATGAAGGATTTTGGAAGCCTGTTCCAGCCAAATGTTATCCTGGGTCAGTTCCTTTATGGCCCTGAGAATCGTTTCGGCACTGCATGTGCGAAGTGTCGGATGAAGCGAGAGGTGGTACATCAGATGAGTGGTGACATCTTCTATGCATGAGCCGCCACAGAAATAAACGCTCATAAGCGAACGGTTTCGTTAAGCCAGATGAGCAATGATGAGCTTGCTCAGGCATTGTCATGGCGAGAAACGGTCGGATAAAATCCAACGGATGATTTCGCTGTATTGATAACCATACAGCCTGCATCTCATACCGGGGGTTGAGTCGATTACAGATGAGAGATTGGAGTCAAATTGCTCCATTATTGAAAAAAAAAGGCAATTATATACTTTTAGACCCCGAAGATTTTTATATGAATTGTTTTGGATATTGATTTCTCTCGGTTCGACTCCTTCATCGCAATGACAATGTACTTCAATAACGAAGCGATGTGAGGTAATGTGGCTTAGTAACCAAGTACATCTTTCTCCTTTCCTTTTCTCACTATAAATTGATACATACCATCAATTTCCCACAATTCCATTAATGGTGTAGCACTGACTCTTTTCCCGTCAAAACGCTTTCCTTAATCACTCTGTGTAACTGTGACTCTTTGAGTCTAATTCTATTCTTATTTATACTATTATTACATTATTTTCTTATAAAAAGTTGGAAATTTGAGAAAGTTGTAGTATAATTGCAGTAGGAACGATATTTATTAATGAAAC
>JALEPZ010000049.1 GCA_022767125.1 Phocaeicola plebeius | reverse complement strand
CAACCCAATACAATGGTGCTTACAAAGGAAGATTATGAGAACTTTACGCAACGTAATGCTTATTTAGCTGCAAAACTAATTACGATATTTTTAGAACATCCGATATTCTTTATTGGATATTCTTTGGAGGATCCCAATATTCAAGAGATATTGGAATCTATCGTAGATTGTTTCAAAGGTAATGAGTCTCTTTCTTCAAAACTTCAGAATAATTTAATATTCGTGGAATGGGTGCCTGAACACATTGCAGATGTTCGGATTGAACGTTTATCGAAAATGATGAGAAATGGCGTAATGCTACCATGTATAAAAATTATTGCTCATGATTTTATGCCTATTTATGAATGTATGAGTTATTTCGAAAGAGGAATCCCGACTCATCTTTTAAGAGTCTATAAGGAGCAATTTTACGATATAATATACGATGAACAACCAGAAAAACAGATATATGTTTTACCGGAATCAAAAGTGGATGGCAATAATAGTGTAGATTTCGTTTGTGGTTTTGGCGCAATATCAAAGTATAAGGAGATTGGTTATAGCAGCATTGACAGACAAATGATTTTCAGGGATATTATTGATGAGCAAAATTATGATGCCTATCGTATCCTGAAGAAATCCTTCCCTTCTGTAAGAAATGGAAATGTGAACTATTTACCATATTATAAATATCTAAATTCTTTGGGTATTAATTCAGTAGAACAATGTAGGGATTTCGATGAACAGATTTTCAGAGAATTAAAAAAACAAACAAATTTTCAGTCATATAAATTCGCAAATGAAGAAAAACAATTGTCTCTACATCAAGTTATCGAAAGGTATAAGAATGATGATGTATGGAAAGCGTTCGCTTTAATTCCCTATTTACATATAGAAGAATCTGACTATGGAGCACTTCGTGAATTTATCAGAGGCCATTTTGAAAAATACATTTCAGATAAAAGAAGCTCTACGTTCTTCCGTAAACTTATATGCTATTTTGACTGGCTTTTATATGGCCAATGGTATGCTTAATATAAAACAGCAAAAGTGTCAGTGATATTTATGAACTTTAATCATATAATAGGACAATGTTTACAGTCATGAAAAGGTTGTCCGCTTGCCAATCGTCTAAACGAGAGTTTAGGCTTCAAAAGCGGACATTCCTTTCGGATATGCCATAATAATAAAGAGGTTGTCTGAACTCGTTTCAGCCAACGCCTTTCCTACATAAAGACTCACTTTTACGAAAGAACAGTAACGAACAGGTCAAGAAATCACGCTCAAAACACAGAAAAATGAGCAATTCCTTGGGGAACCCGAATAAAAGGTGTACCTTTGCATACAGAGTTGTGAGGCGAAGTAAATCACAGAATATCAGTGCACTTGCACTTTCGCTAAATCGTTACCATAAATCCGCAACTCCTTCATTCTAATCTGATACTCAATCAGATACAAGTTTTTCGATTATCCTATGCAAAGATAAGAAATAAAAGTTATAATGAGGAATCCTTCCGAAACGTGCTTTGAAACAATGGCTGAAGTAGCGGGAAGTGTTGAAACCTATCCGGCAGACAATAAAAAAACAGCGGTACCTCTTGTATTGTAACCAAAAAAAGGCTTACTTTGTAGTATTAACCCTAAAAAGAATCAGCTACGCATGAAAAAGACATTTATCCTCTTCTACCTTTTAAGTATCGTAGGCCTCTGCCAGGCCGCCTCACCTGTCCATGGATTACTGGAACGTATCGACAAAGGGGCCTCCCGCAAGTTCATCATCGAACAGACCCGTAGTGACAGGGATTTCTTCGAACTGGATTATCGCAACGGGAAGCCTGTTGTCAGAGGAAACAACCCGGTCAGCATTGCCACGGGCATCCACTGGTACCTGAAATATTATGCCGGCATCCATCTGAGCTGGAACCAGATGCAGGCCCAATTGCCCGATAAGATGCCCGTCGTACCGCACAAGGAACGACACGAAACGAACCTGTCTTTGCGCTACGACTTCAACTACTGCACCCACTCGTACACCATGGCCTTCTGGGACTGGCCGCGCTGGGAACAGGAAATCGACTGGATGGCCTTACACGGCATCAACCTGCCGCTTTGCATTGCCGGAACGGGCAGTGTCTGGCGGGCCGTACTGACCCAACTGGGCTACTCGAAAGAGGAATTCAACGAGTTCGTGGCCGGACCGGCTTTCCAAAGCTGGTGGCTGATGAACAACCTGGAAGGTTGGGGAGGACCGAATCCGGACGCCTGGTACGACCAGCAGGAACAGCTGCAACGGAACATTCTGAAACGGATGCGCGAATTCGGTATCGAACCGGTGCTGCCCGGCTACTCGGGCATGGTTCCTTCGAATGCCAAGGAGAAGCTGGGCCTCAACGTGGCAGACCCCGGACGATGGAACGGCTATCGCCGTCCTGCCTTCCTGCAGCCGGAAGACGAGAATTTCCAGCGCATCGCCCAACTCTACTACAAGGAGTTGACCCGCCTGTACGGCAAGGCCAACTACTACAGCATGGACCCCTTCCATGAAGGCGGCAATGCCCGCGGCGTAGACCTGGGTGCCGCAGGGAAAGCCATCTGGAAGGCCATGAAAGCTGCCAACCCGAACGCTGCCTGGGTGGCACAGGCCTGGGGAGCATGTCCCTACGATGCCATGATCAAAGACCTGCCGGCAGGTGACCTCGTGGTGCTCGACCTGTTCTCGGAAAGCCGTCCGCAGTGGGGCGACACCGCCTACAAGTGGACCCGCAAGCAAGGATTCCGCCAACACGACTGGCTCTACTGCATGCTGCTCAACTTCGGGGGCAATGTGGGACTGCACGGCAAAATGAAACATGTCATCGAAGAGTTCTACAAGGCCCGCGCAAGCGAATTCGGCCACACGCTGAAGGGAGTGGGAATGACCATGGAGGGTACGGAAAACAATCCGGTGATGTACGAACTGCTGACGGAACTGCCCTGGCGAGAACAGGCGTTCGACAAGGACGAGTGGCTGAAGGGTTATATCAAAGCCCGCTACGGCCAGTCGAATCCCGATGTAGAAGCGGGCTGGCTGACCTTGAGCAACACCATCTACGCCTGCCCCGATCTGTCTACCCAGCAGGGGACCCACGAATCAGTGCTCTGTGCCCGTCCCTCCCTGGAAGTCTACCAGGTCTCTACATGGTCGGAAATGGAAGACTACTACGAACCGATGGACATTATCCGTGCGGCCGGGCAGTTCGTGAAAGCCGCCGACGCTTTCCGCGGCAATGCCAACTTCGAATACGATCTGGTAGATATTGTCCGTCAGGCCGTGGCCGAAAAGGGACGCCTGATTTATCCGGTCGTCGTATCATCATACAAAGCAGCAGACCTGCCGCTCTTCAAGGCAGCTTCCGAACGCTTCCTGCAGCTCATCCAACTGCAAGACCGCCTGCTCGGCACACAACCACTCTTTAAGGTAGGCCGATGGATTGACGATGCCCGCCGGATGGGGAATACCCCCGCAGAAAAAGACCTATATGAATGGAACGCCCGCGTACAGGTCACCACCTGGGGCAACCGGCTGGCAGCCGACCGGGGCGGACTGCATGACTATGGACACAAGGAATGGAACGGACTGTTGCGCGACTTCTACTACCTGCGCTGGAAGACCTATTTGGACGAACTGACCCACCGACTGGCAGGGCAGGCTCCGAAAGAAATAGATTTCTATGCACTCGAAGAAGCATGGACCCTGCAACAGAACCCCTACCCTGCCGAGGCCGAAGGCAATGCCATCGACACCGCCTGTGAGGTCTATCGGGCACTGCAATAAAAGAAGCCGGAAACGACAGGACATAAAAAAAGGAGTACCGCTGTACTCCAACCTTTGTTAACCTTAAATCTAATACTATGAAAAACACGATGCAAAGGTACGTATTCCTGGATTTCCTGCAAGTTTTCCAAGGAAAATCGTATGTTCTATAACATGATTTAAGGGATTTCTCCAACAGATGCAAGGTTGTTAACACATCCGTCCGGCTTTATCACCGAATCAGTTTTTCCGTTCGGATTATTTCGCGTATATTTGGGCCCATAAAAATCATGTAACGATGAAAGAACTGATACATTTCCTGCGCGACCTGCAGCAGCACAACCACCGTGAATGGTTCAACGACAACAAGTCGCGCTATCTGGAAAACCAGCAGAAATGGAACGCTTTCTGCGAAGAACTGATCGGCGAAATCGGTCGGTTCGATACTGACATTGCCGGTCTCACCCTGCGCGACTGTACCTATCGCATTTACCGGGACACCCGTTTCAGCAACGACAAGTCGCCCTATAAGACACATTTCGGCGTATTCCTGGCTCCCGGAGGGAAAAAGTCCATGCACGCCGGTTACTATTTCCACGTGGGTACCGGCGGAGAAAACATCTATCCGCATGCCCACATGCTGGCCGCCGGCAACTACTGCTACGACCCGAAAGCGGTCAAGTTGCTGCGGGAGGATATCCGTGACCAGTGGGAAGAGTTCAGCCACACGGTACTGGGCAGCGTCGATCCCTGCTTCTCGGTCGACTGGGAGGATGCCCTGAAGAAAGTGCCGCGCGGCTACGATGCCTCGGCCCCCTATGCCGACTGGATGCGCCTGAAGAGCTATTGTCTGTGTGCCTATGTGGACGATGCGTTTGTCTGTGCTCCCCACTTAGCGCAACGGGTAGCCGCCCTTTTCCGGACCACCCAGGCCTTCAACCGCTTCATCAACCGAGGAGTCGACTATGCCCGTCAGGAAGCGATGAGCCCAGATATGTAACGGCAAAGGAACCGAGAAGTCATCCGACAATTTTTGTCCGTTCCAAACTTTTTCCTACCTTTGTTGTTATTTATTTAGTGACAAATTCATGAACCACGAACAGAAAGGAAAGAACGATATGAAACATTGGCTATCATGCGGAGCGGCAGTCATCTTGCTGCTCGCCGGCTGCTCACAGCCGACAGAAAAATCAGTACAGCCCGCTGCCGTCAAACTCCAGAAAGTGGAATCGGCCGACCACCTGATTCAACTGGAATATCCCGGCAAGGTGAAAGCTGCACAGGATGTCAGCTTGTCCTTCAAGGTCAGCGGCACCCTCCAGAAAATCCTCGTCAACGACGGACAACAGGTACGGGCCGGCCAGCTGTTGGCCTATCTGGACCCAGCCGACTACCAGGCACAACTGGATGCCACAGAGGCGGAATACCGGCAGGTGAAGGCAGACGCAGAACGAGTGATGAAGCTCTACCAGGAGGAAGTGACGACGGCCAGTGCCAACGACAAGGCCACCTATGGACTCCAGCAGATAACGGCCAAGTACAAGCATCATCAGGACCAGCTGAACTATACCCGCCTGTATGCCCCCTTCGACGGATACATCCAGAAACGGCTCTACGAAGAACATGAGACCGTAGGAGCCGGCATGCCGGTACTGGCTATGGTCGGTTCGGGCCTCCCGGAAGTGGAAATCAACCTCCCTGCAGCCGAATATGTCCGCCGCTCCACGTTCAGCACCTTTACCTGCACCTTCGACGTATATCCGGGTAAGGTATATCCCCTGCAGGCCTTGAGCATCACGCCCAAGGCCAATGCCAACCAACTGTACACCATGCGGCTGCAACTGCAACGGGTGACCGGCCTGCCCTTGCCCTCTCCCGGACTGAACACGATGGTCAACATCGGATGCAAGGCCGACACCACACAGACACTGCTGTCTGTACCTTCCCAGGCCCTGCTCCACAAGGACCAGCAGACGTGTGTCTTCGTCTTCTCACCGACCGACCATACGGTACGGGCCCGCGAAGTGACCGTGATACGCCTCACCTCGGACGGAAAGGCCATCCTACAGGGCACGACACTGAAAGCCGGCGACGAGGTAGTGGCCATAGGGGTCCACCACATCCAGGACGGCCAGAAAGTCCGTCCACTCGCTGCTGTGCGTGAAACCAACGTAGGAGGATTGTTATGACCGACATCAGCAAATGGGCATTCGGCAACCGCAACCTGGTCCAGTTTCTCATTGCGGTGCTGCTGATAGGAGGCATCCTGTCGTGCTATGAGATGAGCAAGCTCGAAGACCCCGAAATCAAGGTGAAACTGGCAATGGTGGTAACGCCCTATCCCGGCGCATCGGCCCACCAGGTGGAACTGGAGGTGACAGACGTGCTGGAAAAGAGCATCCGCAACATGGGGCATGTGGATAACATCGAGAGCTATTCAATGAACGACCTTTCGCTGATTCAGGTTGAGCTGACCACCACGACCCAGGACGACGAGGTAGAGCAATGCTGGGACCTGCTGCGCCGACGGGTGAACGATGCCCGCGCCTCCCTGCCGCAAGGCATCCAGGGACCGATGGTGAAGGATGACTTCGGCAATGTGTACGGCATGTTCTATGCCCTGACCGGCGATGGTCTTTCCGACCGGGAACTGGCCAATTATGCCGAACTGCTGAAGCGGGAAGTGAGCGACCTGGAAGGGGTGGAACGGGTGGACCTGTACGGCAAACGGCCGGAGTGCATCAATATTTCCCTGCTCCAAGACCGAATGGCCAATCTGGGCGTAAAGCCTGCCGAAGTGCTGGCCACCCTGAACGGGCAGAACGCCACTGCCTACAGCGGCTACTATGACAATGGCGACCAGCGCATCCGGGTGACGGTCAGCGACCGCTTCCGCACCGTAGAGGACATCGGACGGATGATTATCCAGGGACACGACGAGGACCAGCTGCGCATGGCAGACATTGCCCGCATCGAGAAGGGCTACGAACAGCCGGTACGCAACGAGATGACCTACGACGGCGAACAGGCCATCGGCCTGCTGATTGCCGCTTCCTCCTCTTCGGACATCGTGAAGGTGGGGGCCGCCGTGGAGCGGACCTTTGCGGAAGTGAAGGCCTCCCGCCTTCCCGTCGGTGTAGACTACCACAAGGTTTTCTACCAGCCCGAGCGCGTAGGCGAATCCCTGGGCACCTTCGTCATCAACCTGATTGAATCGGTCATCATCGTGGTCGTCATCCTGATGATTACCATGGGCTTCAAGAGTGGCATGATCATCGGCATCTGTCTGGTAGTGACCGTGCTTGGCACGTTCCTCTTCCTGCAAGGGGCCGGAGGAACGATGCAACGGGTGTCGCTGGCCTCGTTTGTGCTGGCCATGGGGATGCTGGTCGATAACGCCATTGTCATTGTCGATGGCATCCTGGTCGACCTGAAAGCCGGCAAGCCCCGCATGGAAGCACTGACCGCCATCGGCCGCCAGACTGCCCTGCCCCTGCTGGGTGCTACCCTGATTGCCATCATTGCTTTCCTGCCCATCTATATGTCTCCCGATACGGCCGGTGTCTACACCCGCGACCTCTTCATCGTACTGGCCGTGTCGCTGTTGCTGAGCTGGATTCTCGCTTTGACGCACGCACCGATCATGGCCGACCGCTACCTGCACCCGGCAGTGGCTGCCCAGCAGGCAGGAGGAAAGCCCTCCTATAACGGAAAGGTGTATGCCGCCCTGCGCCGTGTCCTCCATTTCGGACTTGCCCACCGCTGGACGGCAGTAGGCATCGTGGTGGGACTGCTGGTGTTGTCGGGCATCGGATTCCGCTTCATGCGGCAAGGCTTCTTCCCCGACATGGTGTACGACCAGCTCTACATGGAATACAAGTTGCCCGAAGGCACCAACTATACCCAGGTGGAAAAAGACCTGCAGGACATCGAGGCCTACCTGAAAAGCCGTCCGGAAGTGAGCCATGTCACCGCCTCTATCGGCGGCACGCCCGGGCGGTATAACCTGGTGCGCAGTGTCGCCAATCCCTCGTTGGCCTACGGAGAACTGATTATCGACTTCACGTCAGCCGAGACCCTGGTAGAGAATATGGAGGACATACAGACCTACCTCTCCGACCATTATCCGAATGCGTATGTCAAGCTGAAACGGTATAACCTGATGTTCAAGAAATACCCCATCGAGGCGCAATTCCTCGGTCCCGACCCGGCCGTATTGCACCAGCTGGCCGACAGTGCCCGGAGCATCATGGAGCAATCGGAGGCCGTTCGCCTCATCACGACCGACTGGGACCCGCAGATTCCGGTACTGACCGTCGAATACGATCAGGCAGCCGCCCGCGCACTGGGGCTGAGCCGTACGGATGTGAGCTACTCGCTGCTCACGGCCTGTGGCGGACTTCCCATCGGCTCGTTCTACGAAGGCATCCACCGCAATACCCTCTACGTGAAGTGCCTCGACGAGAACGGCCAACCGATAGAAAACCTGGGCAACACGCAAGTCTTCTCGACCCTGCCTACGCTGAACGGACTGCTGAGCGAAGAAACTTTCGTAAAACTGCGGACAGGCAAACTCAACAAGGAGGAGCTGATTGAGCAGCTGATGGGCAGCATTCCCCTGAAACAGATCTGCAAGCGCATCGACCTGCGCTGGGAAGATCCGGTGGTGCCCCGCTACAACGGCCAGCGCAGCCAGCGGATACAATGCACGCCGGCCGCCGGCATGGAAACAGAATCCGCCCGGCAGGCCATCGTCCGGCAGATAGAAAACATCCCGCTGCCGGAAGGCTACACCCTCCAGTGGCAGGGCGAACGCAAGGCCAGCACCCAGTCGATGAAATACCTGTTCAAGAATTTCCCCATGGCGATTATCCTGATGATTGCCATCCTGATTCTGCTGTTCAAGGACTACCGGAAACCGGCCATCATCTTCTGCTGCATTCCCACCGTCATCATCGGGGTGGTAGCCGTCATGCTGCTCACGGGCAAGACCTTCAACTTTGTGGCCATCGTAGGCACCCTGGGCCTGATTGGTATGCTGCTGAAAAACGGCATTGTGCTGATGGATGAAATCACGCTCCAGCTGCGCCAGGGGATTCCTCCTATCACCGCCTTGGTCGACAGTGCCCAGAGCCGTCTGCGGGCCGTGAGCATGGCGGCCCTGACCACCATTCTGGGCATGATTCCGCTCCTGCCCGATGCCATGTTCGGTTCGTTGGCAGCCAGCATCATGGGAGGACTGACAGTCAGCACACTGATTACGCTGGTCTTTATCCCCATCCTGTACGCACTGTTCTTCGGTATCCGGAACGAATAATTCCCCTGCCGTCATGAATGTCCGGAACCTCCCCCTTCTGATCATCCTGCTCCTGCTGCTGTGGCCGGGTACGGCAGCCGGAGCAGGATATCCTTTCTACAACTACAAGCAGCTGTCTATCCAACAAGGATTTCCGGCTTCGGTCACCGCACTCTACGACAACGGGAACGGCAGTCTCTGGATCGGCACCGCCCTGGGCCTGTACCGCTTCAACGGCGTAGCTGTCCGGCTATGTCCGGATGCCCATCCCGAGCGACGCAGCACACTCTACGTGACCGACATCGTGGGTGACTACCAAGGAAGAATCTGGGAACTGGTGACCGATGGCATCGGCTATTGCACCGAGGAAAACGATACGGTCAGGATGCTGACCCTGAACGGACAGCCCGTGAAAGCCACGGGCCTGAAGGCCGAAAAGGAGGAGTTGTGGATAGCCACGGCAGATTCGCTGCTCGTTTACGACGCCCATCTGACGCTGAAGCGGACGCTGGTCTTCAGCAACCGCCACATGTTTCTCTACGACCTCACGGACTACGACTCCCGCCATTACCTGGTGCGCAGCGGGCAGAAACAGATTCATCTACTCGACAAGGAAACCGGCCGACTGCTTCCTCCCCCTTTCCGGCCCACCGAGGGAGTACACCACCTCTATGGTGACTCGCAGGGTACCTTCTGGATTTCCTACTACGGAAAAGGTGTGCAGCGTTTCCGCCCCGACGGCACCCCCATGGCCACCTACTCCACCCGGTTCTCGAACCTCAGCAACGACATCGTGCTGGACATCGCCGAATGGCAAGACTACATCTGGATAGCCACGGATGGAGGGGGTGTCAACATCCTCTCCCCTTCCACGGGGGAACGGAAGATGCTCAGCAACGACAACGAGGCGATTCCTTCCAATTCGGTTACCTGCCTCTTCCCCGTCAAGGAACATCTATGGATGGGCCTGGTGCGCGAAGGCGTGTTCCGCGTGGAGAAAGGATTCATCCATACCTACACCAAGGTGGCTCCCGGCCATTCCTCGGGACTGTCGGACAAATGCCCGCTCTGCCTGTGGGAAGATACTGACGGCAGCCTCTGGATCGGCACCGACGGCGGCGGCGTGAACCGCTTCCATCCGACTACCCACCGGTTCGATCATTTCCCTCTCACGGCCCGCCAGAAAGTAGTGTCGGTCTGTCCCTATTCCGACCGCGAGCTGCTGGTGTCCTGCTTTTCCAAGGGCCTGTTCCTCCTGAACAAGACGTCGGGGACTTTCCGCCCTCTCCCTTATCCCTCCCCCTCGATTGAGCAGGAGCTGAACCATTCCGGCTACCCGGTCAACCTGCGGCAAGGGAAAGACGGACGCATCGAGATTTACGGCAAGCACATCTATCATTATCATCCCGCTACCGGCAAATGGGAAGACAAGGGTACTTCCCTTCCACTCATACAGCAAGCTTGGGTGTACATCGGTACCTATCGTTCGTCGCCCGTATTCTACGACCGCCAGCAGGTGTTCATCTACCACGAAGACGAACACCAATACCGGCTCCTCACTCCGGGCGACCGCCGCCAGGTGCCCGCCGCCAGCATGGACCGCGACGGTCACCTGTGGACCTCTACCCTGACCGGCATAGAACGCACAGACCTGGCAACGGGCCGGAAAGAGAACATCGGACTGCCGGACGGCAACCCTATCGTCACCTCCTTGGTGGCCGACCGCGACGGTATCCTCTGGATGGGCTGCAACGGCTATCTCTATGCCTACGACCCTGCCCTGCGCCAGTTTACCCTCTACAGTGAGATGGACGGCGTACTGCCGAACGACTTCCTGCCCAAATGTGTGTGCTGCACGGCCGACGGCAATGTTTACCTCGGCGGCTCCGAAGGACTGGTGCGCATCGACAAGTCGCTCATCCCCGCCACCTCGACCGACGACATCGGTTTCCGCCTGAGCAAACTGCTGACTGACGGAAAAGACACACCCCTGCCTACAGACGGACGGCTGGAACTCCCCCACAACTTCTCTTCCCTTCAGATACAGTCTGTCCCCACCGGAAAGGACAACCTGCGGAAACGACTTTACCGCTTCCATCTGAAAGGGCTGAACAACGAATACATCGAAACGGTGCGCCCCTCCCTCTCCGTCCCCACGCTGCCTTCCGGCAGCTACCAGTTGCGCATTCAGTGCTCCCGTCAGAACGGCCAATGGAGTCCGGAATATACCTTGCTCCACATCCAGGTCTTGCCTCCTTGGTGGTGGCAACCCCCTTTCCTCGTGTTATGGGGACTCTTGCTCATCGCCCTGGCTGTCGCAGTGGCCCACAGCTACGACCTGCGGCTGAAACGAACGTACAGCGAAAGGGAACGGCGCATCTATGAAGAGAAGGTGAAAGTCCTCATCAACATCAACCATGAGCTGCGCACCCCGCTCACGCTCATCTATTCGCCGCTGAAACAGCTCATCGGAAGCCGGACCCTCCCGCTGGAACACAAGGGAACCCTGCTGTCGGTCTTCAAGCAGACCCGCCAGATGAAGAACCTCATCGACATGACCCTGACCCTCCGCAAGATGGAGAAGGAGTCGAATCCGCTCCGCATGGTGTGCTTGCCCTTCAACGAATGGATGCGAGGCATACTGGATGATTTCCAGGGAGAATTCTCCCTGCGCGACATCACCCTGGCCTTTGTTCCCGACCCCGCCGTCAGCACGATGTTCTTCGATGCCAACCAGTGTGAAATCATCCTCAACAACCTGCTCAGCAATGCCTATCAGTTCAGTTCCAAGAACACCTTGGTGACCGTCAGTACCCGGTTGGACCGTCACGGCCGCCATGTCCGGGTGGAAGTGAAGGATCAGGGCACCGGACTTAGTCCCGACGAATTCGAGCACCTCTTCCACCGGTTTCATCAAGGGAACCACGGCGAAAAGGGAAGCGGCATCGGACTGTCGTATGCCAAGGAACTGGTGGAACTGCACGGCGGTGTCATCGGGGCTGAGAACAATACCGACGGGCCGGGTGCCACCTTCTTCTTCACCCTGCCTTACCGGCAACAGGCGGCCAGCATCCAGACCGATCCGCAGCCTTATCTGAACAAGACGCTCGACACTCCCCTGGTGCTGTCGAAACCTGAGACACGGATGCCGCCAGTCCGCCAGCACTCGGTACTGGTGGTGGATGCCGACCCCGACATGCGCAGCTATTTGGTAAGCAACCTGCAGTCCTTGTTCGACCACGTGTATGAGGCCAAAGACGGAAAAGAGGCCATTCCCCTGCTCACCACCCACTTGCCGCAGCTGGTGATAGCGGAGGTACGTCTCCCCCGCATGAACGGACTGGAACTGTGCAGCTACATCAAGCAAAAGCCGGAGCTGAACTACCTGCCCGTCATCCTGCTGACCGCAGAGGCCGACGACAGCGACATCGAAAAGGGCTATCAGACGGGAGCCGAAGCTTATGTCACCAAACCGTTTGACATGGACTTGCTTCTCATGCAGCTCCAGAACATCCTGCACAACCATTCCATGGTGAAGAAACGCTATTCCTCGCTGAATGCTCCCATCAGCCACACTGCGGACATGACCCCACCGAACGAGCAGTTCCTGCTGCAGCTGCAACGCATCGTCCAAGAGAACCTGGGCAACACGGAGCTGGACGTCAACTTCATTGCGCAAGCCATCGGTATGAGCCGCGCTTCTCTATATAATAAGGTAAAGGGGATGCTGGAAGGAGGAATCGGAGAGTATATTCTGAAATGCCGGATGGACTATGCCCGCAGACTGCTGGAGGAAACCGACCTGCCCATAACGGCAGTGGCCGAGAAAGCAGGATTCAAGCACCCGCGCAACTTCAGTACGCTTTTCAAGGCGGCCCACGGATACAGTCCCAGCGACTACCGGAAACAAAGCAAAAACACAGAGACACGTTGAAACAACTCCTGTCCCTCCTTTCAGACGGACGCTGTGTCAACGTGTCCCTGTGCTCAAGACCCGGGCGCCAGCGGCGCGCGGATCAGTTGTTCAGACTGCGAATAGGGTCGTCGTACTGCTCCTGCAGCCGTAACAATTCTTTCTTCAGATCCTCCGTAACAGTCTCTGTGCCTGGCTGTCCGTAGAGGTTATGCATTTCCGACGGGTCTTCCTGCAGGTCGTACAGTTCCCAGCAATCGATATCATTGTAGAAATGAATCAGCTTGTAGCGGTCGGTACGGACACCATAATGACGGCGCACGGCATGCTCGGCAGGATACTCGTAGAAATGGTAGTAGAGCGACCGACGCCAGTCGGGCACTTTCTCGCCACGGAGCAACGGCAGGAAGGATACCCCGTGCATGTCCGACGGAGTCTCAATGCCCGCAAGGTCCAAAATGGTCGGCCCATAGTCAATGTTCTGCACCATCTCGTCAATGTCTCCCGTCTTGCCGCCCGGCAGGCGCACCAGCAACGGAGTGCGGAACGATTCCTCATACATGAAGCGCTTGTCGAACCAGCCATGTTCGCCCATGTAGAAGCCCTGGTCGGAGGTATAGACAATCATCGTATTCTCCAGCAGGTTGTTGTCTTCCAGATATTTCAGTACCCGTCCCACGTTTCGGTCCACCGAGTGGATAACCCGCATATAGTCGTGCATATACTGCTGGTACTTCCATTCCGCCAAGGCCTTGCCCGAGAGCTTGTCCTTCTTGAACTTGGCAATGATGGGATCGTAGTGCTTGTCCCATGCGGCCTTCTGTTCCGGATTCAGTCGGTTGTACATCTCGCGACCAGCGGCCTCCAGTCCCGTTGTCGTGTGGATTTCGTTTTCCTTGTCCGCCAGCTTCAGGTCATACACCAAGTCCATGTCCTTGATGATGCTCATCTCCTGTTTCGAGGCCGGGATGCGACCTTCATACTTGTCGTAGAAATTATCCGGCATCGGATAGGTCACATCCTCATACAGGTCGAGGTCACACAAGTCAGGCATCCAGGTACGGTGAGGAGCCTTATGATGGATGAACAGGCAGAACGGACGCTCCTTGTCGCGGATGCTGTCCATCCAGTTGATGGCCAGGTCGGTCACGATGTTCGTGGCATAGCCCTCACGCTGCACCCGTTCCCCGTTCTTGATAAACTCGGGATTGTAGTAATAGCCCTGTCCGATAAGGATGTCCCAGTAGTCGAATCCCGTGGGTTCCGACACCAGGTGCCACTTGCCGATCATGGCCGTCTGATATCCGTGTTCACGCAGGATTTTCGGGAAAGTCTGCTGCGAGCCGTCGAAGGTAGTGGTATTGTCGGTAAAGCCATTGGCATGGCTGTGCTTGCCGGTCAGCATACAGGCCCGGCTGGGTCCGCTCAGCGAGTTGGCCACGAAGCTGTTGGTAAACCGTGCGCCTTCGTTGGCAATGCGGTCGATGTTCGGGGTCTGCATATACCGCTGGTCATAGGCACTGATGGTCTGGTACGAGTGGTCGTCACACATGATGTAGACGATGTTCATCGGCTTCTTGGGAGCCGGTTCTTTCTGCGCCTTGCACGAGGAAAGCGAACCTATGGCAGCCGCTCCAGTCAATGCGCACAAAACGGTAGAAGAAAAAGTATGTTTCATGATATGTAAATTATTGGGTTTTCGTGCAAATATAACGAATTATTTAACAACACAAAGAAAAGAAGGGACAAAGAAAACAATTTCCTTCCTCACTTCCTTTCTTTGTGTTTCCATCATCCGTTCAGGGTGTTTCCATCATCCGGACAATGATCTTACCAACCGGGGTTCTGTTCCCACTGGCCATCGGTCAGGTCAATCATACGCGGCTGGATGGGCAGCAGATAGTCGCGATGGACATTGAACTGCCAGCCGTTGGCATAGCCCGACGGGTTCGAGGGATAGATGTAGCGCAAGGCATCCCCCGGCTTGCCGGTCAGGAACAGGTTGTTGCCGGATGCCTGGTCATAGACCAGCTTGCCGCCATACTGTTCGTGGTTTTCCAGATTACTTCCTACATACAAGGCACCCTGTGCCCAATGGCCGACAATCAGCTCGTCGGCAGCCGACCAGCGGAGGATGTCCGTCAGACGACGGCCCTCACAGGCCGTTTCCACTCGACGTTCGCGGCGTACCGCCTGGATGTACTTGTCCAGTCCGCGGAACGGATAATCAGCTTCCTGGTTGTATTCACGGTCGAAGTCCACGGCAGGCATTCCCACACGGTCGCGCAGGGGCTGCAGGGCGTTGATGATGGCGGCTGCATTGGCAGCTCCGTCCATCTCGGCCAAGGCCTCGGCATAGTTCAGCAGAATGTCCGCATAACGGAACTGGATGGCAGGAGTAGCTCCCTTGAATTCAGCGTCCAGACTTCCGGTATAGTCAATCTGTACGTGCTTCAGCAGCGAGTAGCCCGTCACGTTCTGGTTATAGGCCGACGAACCGATCAACGGGGGTACCACATAGCCCCCCATGTCGGGACGAAGCATCTGACCGGGAGTGCAGACGGTCTGTGCCAGACGCGGGTCGCGGACGGTCGGCAACAGCTCGTTGCCGAACACCTTCTTGGCCGCTACCTTCTCGGCACCGACGAACGGACGGCCGTCAATCGTCAGGTAATCGTCCACCAACGAAGCGGTGACACCCACGCTACCGCCTCCCTGATTCAGGTAACGGTTCACGTTGTTACCGATCTGGTCGCCGTCATACATTTTGAACCACAGCACTTCGGAGTTGGATGACAGGTCGGTGGTTTGGAACATCCGGCGGTAGTCATCGTTCGTGTTGCCGGTCGAATAGATACGCCATACGTTGCGGTCCATCACCTGCTTGGCAGCAGCCGCAGCCTGGGAGAAATAGTCGCGAATCTTCTGGTCGGTCACCGTCTTGTCATAGAACTCATCGTTCTCTGCCTTGTGGTATTTTTCCCAAGTGGCTTCGAACAATGCCACTTCGCTCTTCAACGCACGAGCCACGTCGCGGTGCACACGCATCGAAGCACTGTTGTTCTTCTCGTTCAGGTACTCAATCGCCTTGTCCAGATCGGCCAGGATATGGTCGGCCACTACCGTACGGCTGTCGCGCGGCAGCTTCATCTCTTCGATATTGGGGTCGAGCGGTGCTTCCACCCAAGTCAATGGTCCGTAACTGATGAACAACTGGTAGTAGTACCATGCCCGAAAATAATAAGCTTCTCCCACATACTGGTTGTATTCGGCCGTACCCTTCTCCTGACAGTTGTCGAGATTGTCAATCAGAAAGTTCACGTTGCGGATGTTGGTGTAGGCGCTCAGCGAGGCGGCACTGCTCAGCGCCGTTTCGCCTGCCAGACGCGTGCTGACGGCGCTGGACGACATGTTGTCGCTATGCGTATCTGCTCCGGCGATATACTGACCGCCGCCCGCATCGAATCCCTGTGCCCGCAGGCCGTCCTGGTAGAACTGGTCGAGATAGTTTCTCATTTCGCCCACACTGGCAAATGCGTTCGTTGTAGAAAGCACGCCTTCGGGCATCTTGTCCAAGTCAAAGCAGGCAGTCAGGCCGAATGCCAGAACCAGTCCTGCAACAATATTTCTTTTCTTCATATTCTTCTGCATTTTTTAGAGGTTAACAATCAAACCAAAGGAAACGACCTTGTTCATCGGGTAGTTCTTGCCGCCTTCACCCGAATAGTCGGAAGACGTGAAGATGGCTTCGGGGTCGAACATCCCCTTCAGGTTCGTAAAGGTCAGCAGATTCTCGCCGGAGAAGAACACCTGTACTTTCTGCAGACCCACCTTCTGGCTCCATACCGAAGGGATGTCGTAGCTCAGGGTGAGGTTCTTCAGACGGCAGTAGGCCGCACTCTGCAGATAGCGGTCGCAGGTCTGCGAAGTCTTGTTGCGGAAGGGTCCTACGCCACCTGCCGAGTGGATATAGGGTTTCGGATAGTAGGCGTTCGGGTTCTCCGGCGTCCAGTAGTCCAGGTGTTCCTTGAACACGGTCACCTGTGCATACGGTCCGCAGCCCCAGAAATACACACCGTTCGGTGCCCAGTCGCGCTTGGCAACACCCTGGAACATCATGCTCAGGCTCAAGCCCTTCCAGCTGATTGAGCCATTGACAGTGTACTGATAGCGGGGAGTGGTGTTACCGATGATGGTCATATCGCCCATATCAGACAGGTTGTTGTTTCCTCTGTTCACCTTGCTGTCACCGTTCAGGTCGCGGTACTTCACGTCGCCCGGTGTCCAGGGTTTTCCGCTCAGGTACGAGAGGTCCAGCTTGTTGTATTCTTCGGCTTCTGCCTCTGTCTGGATGAGTCCGTCGGTGAGGTAGCCCCAGATTTCACCCACCTTCTTGCCGGTATACCAGTTGCCGGCAGGATTGGTACCGGTGGGGTTAGCATAGTCCGTCACTTCGGAAGTGGCATCCGAGAGCGAGCCGCCGATATTGTACTGGATGTCCTTGCCGATGCTGCCCCGGTAGTTCAAGGCCAGTTCCCAGCCCCGGTTGCGCATCCGTGCGTTGTTGGTCTGCGGAGCCGTTGCACCGAAGAAATCGGGGAAGTCCAGACCCGGACCCAGCATGTCCTTCGTATCACGCTGGAAGACATCAAACGTACCCGTCAGCGCATTGTCGAAGAAACCGAAGTCAAGACCGATGTTCTTGCTTTCCACCTTTTCCCATGTCGTGGCAGGATCGATGACACCCGGTGCCTTGGTATAGATGTGACGGCCGTCGCTGAAGATGTAGTTGCCCAGACCGCCGTTGAGCGACATGGTAGACGCAAACGTATAGAGGGCCGCACCTGCCTGGTTACCCAGCAGACCATACGAGCCACGCAACTTCAGGTTCGACAGCCAGCTGCTGGCAGATGCCATGAATTTTTCACGATGGATGTTCCAGCCCACCGATACGGAGGGGAAAAAGCCCCAACGATGGTCGCTGGCAAAACGGGAAGAACCGTCGTAACGGCCGTTCAGCTCCAGCAGATAACGTCCGTCGAAATCGTAGTTGATACGTCCGAAGAAACCACGGGTAGCCCAACCGTTGCGGGTATCTACCACCACCTTGTCTCCTGTACCCATACCCACATTAGGGTTCGAAGTCGAATACAGTCCCGTGATGGAGTTCTTCATGTAACTGTAGCTGTTGTCCTCTTCCTGATAACCGGCCATCACCGTAAAGTTATGCTTTTCGGCCAGAGTAAAAAGGTAGTTGGTATAGAGATTAATAGATTGGTAGCGGGTCTTGCCGTAGCTGCGGGTGAACTTGCCGTCGGGCGAAACGCCCAGCTCGCTGCGCACCCCTTTCGAGGTCGTCACGCCATCGGCCGCATAAATCAACGGTGCCACGTTCAGTGCCTCGTATTCCACGTTCATCAGCTTGTGCGTATAGTCCGCAAAGATGAACCAGTTCTTCAGCGGCTGGATCTCCACGCCGGCAGTGATGTTCATGCGGTCGCGCTGCGTGTCGGTATAGGTACCGCTCTGCAGGTAAGGAATCATCGTCAGTTCGGTAAAGTGGCCGTTGGGGTCCACCGAATGCACGGTCGGGCGGAAACGGGCAAGCGAGTGGTAGAAGCCTTCGCTCAAGCCACCGTCACCGAACGGCGTCTTCGAGTCGGAGTGCATGAACTTGGTGTTCACCTTCAGCTTCAGCCACTTCGTCATCTGTGAAGTGATGTTGGCCGTGAAGTTGTAGCGCGAATAGCCGATGTCGGCATAGCGCAGGATACCGTCCTCATTGTAGTAACCGCCCGAGATGTAGTACTGTGCCTTCTTGCCGCCACCGCTCAGGCTGAGGTTGTGGTTCTGCTTGAACGCCCAATCCTTGTAGTGCAGGTCAAAGTAGTTCGTGTTGCCCACACCCGACTCAGAGTTCTCGAAGGCCGGGTTCATGCTGGCGTTGGCCGGCAGCTCGAACCACGGATCCACGCTCGACGGGTCGTTGACAAACTTCTGCAGCAGGTCCAGCTTCTCCTGGCTGTACAGACGCGGCGAACCGGCGTTGCTCACACCGTCGTTCCAGTATTTGGCGAACTGGTAAGAGTCCACCATGTCGGGCAGCACGGTCGGGGTGCTCCATCCCACCGTTCCCTGATAGTTCACCCGCATCTTGCCTTCCGCACCTTTCTTGGTGGTCACCAAAATGACACCATAGGCCGCACGAGCACCATAGATGGCGCAGGCTGCAGCATCTTTCAGTACGGAGATATTCTCGATATCATTCGGATTGACATCCGAGAGGCTCATTTCCACACCGTCCACCAATACGTAGGGATTGGCGGTGTTGGCCAGGTTACCCTGTCCGCGCAAGGTCAGGGTACCGGAAGCACCGGGACGGCCCGCACTAGAGTTGTTGACCAGCAAGCCCGGTACCATTCCTTGCAGGCTCTGCGTGGCATCCACCACCGGACGACGTTCCAAGGCATCCCCTTTCACGGAAGATACCGAACCAGTCAGGTTCACTTTCTTCTGTACGCCGTAACCCACAACGACCACTTCATCCAACGTTTCCGTGTCTTCCACCAAAACGACCGAGAAGTGCGTTTTCCCATTAACCGGCAAGGCTTGTGTCTTATACCCTATATAAGAGATAAGCAGTGTTCCCTTGGCCGGGACGTTGGAAAGCTGGAAATTACCGTCCACGTCGGTAATCGTTCCGTTGGTGGTACCTTGTACCAATACGCTTGCACCAATCACCGGATCCTGATTGCCATCAGTCACCACACCGGTGATGGAGAGCGATTGCGCTGTCATTGTCATCGTTGACAAAAGAACAGCCACGAGCCATACGAAAAGGCCCTTCAATGATTCTCTTTTTTCCATAATACGGTTTTAAGTTAATATTAAGAACTGTTGCTGCCGCAAATGTAAAAAAGTCCTACGTATTATGCATCTGAATACGTCTAAAATACCTCTTAGTTTGTCTAAATCCGTCAAATAAGGACTTTTACTGCCACAATCAGGTTGTTAAACAATGCTCATGTCAACTTGCATTCTTTGCCATCCACCGTTCCTGAACAGCATCCTCTCAGGAAGACAACCTCCTGTATTGAATATATCGGTCATGTCGTAGGCTGGAGAAAGTCGCCGTATGCGATTAGTTACACTTGCAAAAATGGGGCGTGAAATAGTGTATGTTTAGCGGGTTTACTGTCACCTCTTTCGCCCTTCTGCCCCTAATTCTACTAACTATATACCAACAAAGAACAGGCATGCAGACACCCTGACAACAGGCATCGTCAGGGTACAAGAATGCCTGTCGTGAGGGAACAAAAACAGGCATCCTTGTACCCTAACAACAGGCATTGGCGTACCGTCACGAACGCGGTTGTGACGGTCGTGAGAGGGAATACGTAAGAACAAGTAGGTAAGAACAAGTAGGAAAACAAAAAAAGGCTCCTCGGCCGTAGGGCATTGGAACCTGACATCTTCGGTAGCGGGACCCGGGATTGAACCGGGGACCTCATGATTATGAATCATGCGCTCTAACCAGCTGAGCTATCCCGCCATCATAAATAAACCGCCAGGCGTGGAAGCCACCCAACGGCTATTTGAAAGTAGCGGGACCCGGGATTGAACCGGGGACCTCATGATTATGAATCATGCGCTCTAACCAGCTGAGCTATCCCGCCATCTTTTCGATTGCGGGTGCAAAGGTAAGAAGAGTTTTTGAACTGTGCAAGCTTTCCGACAAAATTCTTTTTTTATTCCGGCAGAAATTGACTATTCACTGCTTCTCGTCTCTTCCTTTCTTGGTGTGAGAACGATACCGACAGGACCACATGGTACACCATACGGACAAATTCATAGAAAAATAATGGCCGTTTTATTGCATCCTATGGAAAAAAGCACTTACTTTGGGCGCGTAATCTTAACGACTTTAACAAGACGAATGCCTATGAAAAAGAAAATTCAGATAGAATACCCGCTCAATCCGGCCTCCGGGACCATTCTTTGGGGAGCCATCAGTACGCCATCCGGCCTTCAACGGTGGTTTGCAGACCATGTGGAACGTTCGGGGAAAGTGTTCCGGTTCCGCTGGGGAAAAACGGAGACCAGAGATGCCGAACTGACCAACATACGCAACGATTCTTTTGTCCGCTTCCACTGGACAGACGAAGACGACCGCTCGTACTTCGAACTGAAAATCTATTACAACGAACTGACCAACGACCATCTGCTGGAAGTGACCGACTTCGCCGAACCGGGCGAGGAAGACGATGTGCGTAACCTCTGGCATTCGCAAATCGATGCCTTAAGGCGCATCTGCGGGGTGTAAGTACAAATAAAATATGCTAAACATTTCGTATATACTCTTTTTTTATGCTACTTTTGCAACTTGGAATTGATAAATGAAAAGAATGCTACGCATAAAAAAACTGGATATATTCGTCTTGAAGAGCTTCTTGCTGCTGTTTGCGGGAACGTTTTTCATCTGCCTGTTCATCTTCATGATGCAGTTTTTGTGGAGATACGTCGATGAACTGGTGGGAAAAGGACTGGAAATGAAGGTCCTTGCCCAGTTCTTCTTCTACTCAGGCCTGACCCTTATCCCGCTGTCGCTGCCGCTGGCCATCCTGCTGGCCGCACTGATGACGTTCGGCAACTTCGGCGAACGCTACGAACTGCTCTCCATGAAGGCGGCAGGCATTCCGCTGCTGCGCATCATTCGTCCCGTGGTGGTCTGCTGCCTCTGTCTCGGGGCCATGTCTTTCTTCTTCCAAAATGTCATCGGCCCCCAGGCACAGAAGCAGCTGTGGACGCTGCTCGTGTCCATGAAGCAGAAATCGCCCGAAGTGGATATCCCCGAAGGGGTGTTCTACAGCGACATCGACGGCTACAACATCTACGTGAAGCACAAGGACCGCGAAACGGGAATGCTGAAGGATGTGCTCATCTACAACCTCTCGGACGGATTCGAGAACGCCCATATCATCTGGGGCGAGGAAGGCAAGCTGGACCTCACGGCCGACAAGCAGCACCTCTTCCTGCACCTGTACAACGGGGAGCAGTTCGAGAACCTGAAGTCGCAACAGTCGTCCTCACTGACGAAGAACATCCCCTACCGGCGCGAGACCTTCAAGGAAAAGCACGTGCTCATCGAGTTCAACACGAACTTCAACATGGTGGACGGCAGCTTCCTTGACCGCCGTTCGGACATCAAGAACATGCACGAAATCTCGGTGGCCATCGACTCGCTCCGGACCTATGCCGACAGTACGGGCCGATCGATGTACCAGGAACTGATGACCCGCACCTACCCGGCCCCCAGACTGACCCAAGCCGATTCGGTGAAGCTGGCCGAAACGCCGGCGGGGGTGCTCAGCACGGACAGCATCTTCCAGACCCTGGCTTCGGCTGAGAAGCTGAAGACCCTCTCCTCGACCCGCAACCGGCTATCGTCGCTCGCCTCGGACTGGAACATGAAGAGCTTCATCACGAAAGATACCGACCGCGACATCCGTTCCCACCGTTCGGACTGGCACAAGAAAATCACCCTTTCCCTGGCCTGTGTCATCTTCTTCTTCATCGGTGCCCCGCTGGGGGCCATCATCCGCAAGGGAGGACTGGGCATGCCGGTGGTATTGTCGGTCATCATCTTTATCCTTTATTATATTATCGACTCGGGAGCGACGCGCGTAGCCAAGAGCAACGAAATGGACATCGTGCTGGGTACGTGGATGAGTACGCTTGTACTGGCACCGCTGGGTACCTTCCTTACCTACAAGTCGAACAAGGACTCGGTGGTGTTCAACATCGATGTCTATGCGAACTTCTTCCGTAAGATTTTCGGCATCCGGCAGGCCCGCCATCTCTATCCCAAGGAAGTGATCCTCGACACGCCCGACTGGCCGGCCGATATTGCCGCCTTGCAGGCCATCCGCCAGGCAGGCACCGACTACCGGCGAACGCAGCGGCTGAGACATCTTCCCAACTACGTGACCCTCTTCACCAACAACCGCCACGACGAGGTGATTGCCCGCCTGAGCGAACAGATGGAACAGACCATCGAAGACTTGTCGAACACCAAAGACGGCATCCTGCTGGGCTACCTGAACCAGCTTCCCGTTCTCTATATCCATGCCCACAAGAGCCTGTCCGACCACCGCTGGGTCAACCTGCTGGCCGGTCTGGCGTTTCCAGTGGGGATGGCTGCCTACCTCCACATCTGGCGCTACCGCCTGCGGCTGGACAGGGACCTGGAAACCATTGCGGAATGCAGCGAGAAAATCATCGAACGAATCAATCAACAACAATCATAACAATTAGAGAATAGTAGCACTATGGACAAGATCAAATTAGACACCATCGAAGCCGCTCTCGAAGATTTCCGCCGCGGAGAATTCGTGATCGTAGTAGATGATGAAGACCGTGAGAACGAAGGCGACCTGATTATAGCCGCTGAACTGATTACTCCCGAAAAGGTAAACTTCATGCTGAAGCATGCCCGCGGAGTGCTCTGTGCGCCCATTACCCTGTCCCGCTGTCAAGAGCTCGACCTGCCTCATCAGGTTGTCAACAATACGTCCATGCTGGGTACCCCCTTCACCGTCACCGTGGACAAGCTGGAGGGATGCACCACCGGCGTCTCGGCCACCGACCGTGCCGCGACCATCCGTGCACTGGCCGACCCGGCTTCCACCCCCGAAACGTTCGGCCGTCCGGGACACATCAACCCACTGTATGCCCAGGACAAGGGAGTACTGCGCCGGGCCGGACATACGGAAGCAGCCGTCGACCTGGCCAAACTCTCCGGCCTGTATCCGGCGGCCGCCCTGATGGAAGTGATGAGCGACGACGGTACCATGGCCCGTCTGCCGGAGCTGCGCCAGATGGCCGACCACTACGGACTGAAGCTGATTTCCATCGCCGACTTGATTGCCTACCGCCTGCGCAAGGAATCACTGGTGGAACAAGGAGTGGAAGTGGACATGCCGACAGAGTACGGACATTTCCGCCTCATCCCGTTCCGCCAGAAAAGCAACGGACTGGAGCATGTGGCCCTCATCAAAGGTGACCTCGACACCGACGAACCGGTATTGGTGCGGGTACATTCTTCGTGCGCCACGGGCGACATCTTCGGTTCCATGCGGTGTGACTGCGGCGAGCAGCTCCACAAGTCCCTGCAAATGATTGAGAAGGAAGGACGCGGAGCGGTAATCTACCTGAACCAGGAGGGACGCGGCATCGGTCTGATGGAAAAGATGAAAGCCTACAAGTTGCAGGAAGAAGGAATGGACACCGTGGATGCCAACCTCTGTCTGGGCCACCAGGCGGACGAACGCGACTATGGGGTAGGAGCGCAGATCCTGCGGGCCATCGGCATCAAGAAGATGCGCATCATCACCAACAACCCCGTCAAGCGCGTGGGACTAGAGGCATACGGCATCGAAATTGTGGACAACGTGCCCATCGAGGTAACTCCCAACCCCTACAACGAACGTTACCTGAGGACCAAGCAGACGCGCATGGGACATACCTTACATCTTTAATGACAGAAACCATTTTATAAACGCTTAAAAGACAACAGCAATGAACAACTATTTCAATACGCATACCTTGACCGGCACTACAGCCAGCCGGGCGGCACAATCCAGCCTGATGCGCAGTGTCTACGTGTGGATGACCCTGGCACTGGTCATTACGGGTCTGACGGCCATGTACGTGGCCAAGTCCATGACCCTCATCCAGCTGATGATGGAAAACTCCCTGTTCTTCTGGGGACTGCTTCTGGCCGAAGTGGGCGTAGTGGTCTACCTGACCGCCCGCATCCACCGCATGGCCTTCAGCACGGCCACCGTCCTTTTCATCCTCTACTCGCTGCTGAACGGGGTCACCCTCTCCGTCCTGTTCCTGGTCTATACCCTCAGTTCCATCGCCACCACCTTCTTCGTCACAGCCGGGACGTTCGGAGCCATGGCACTGGTCGGCTATGTCACCCGCCGCGACCTGAGCCGCATCGGTTCCCTGTGCATCATGGGAGTTATCGGACTGATCATCGCCTCGGTAGTGAACCTCTTCCTGCACAACTCCATGATGGACCTGGTCATCTCGTGTGCCGGCGTGCTGATCTTCGTCGGTCTCACCGCCTACGATGCCCAGAAAATCAAGCGACTCCTCATGACGGAGGGAATGGAAGTGAATGAGACGACCCAGAAGATTGCCCTGCTGGGAGCCATGACACTCTACCTGGACTTCATCAACCTGTTCATCTACCTGCTCCGCCTGCTGGGCGACCGCAAATAAGTACAACTTCATTATAAAACCAATTACAACTATTATGAACCAACTTTCAGACCGTTTGAATAGCCTGGCGACTTCTGCTACGCTGGCTATGTCACAAAAAAGTAGTGAATTGAAGGCACAGGGGGTCGATGTCATCAACCTGAGTGTCGGCGAACCCGACTTCAATACGCCCGACCACATCAAGGAAGCTGCCAAGAAAGCCATCGACGACAACTTCTCGCGCTATTCTCCCGTGGCCGGTTATCCGGCCTTGCGCAATGCCATCGTGGCCAAGCTGAAAAACGAGAATGGACTGGACTACACCGCCGCACAGATCAGCTGCGCCAACGGTGCCAAGCAGTCGGTCTGCAACACCATCCTGGCCCTGGTGAACAAGGGTGATGAAGTGATCGTACCGGCTCCTTACTGGGTGAGCTATCCCGAAATGGTCAAACTGGCCGAGGGCACTCCGGTCATCGTGCGTGCCGGCATCGAGCAGGACTTCAAGATGACTCCCGAACAGCTGGAGGCAGCCATCACCCCGAAAACCCGTGTGCTGATTCTCTGCTCGCCGTCGAACCCTACCGGTTCTGTCTATACACAGGAAGAACTGGCCGGACTGGCTGCCGTCATTGCCCGTCATGAACGGGTGATTGTGGTGGCAGACGAAATCTACGAACACATCAACTACATCGGCCGTCACCAGAGCATCGCCCAGTTTGCCGACATCAAGGACCGGGTGGTCATCGTCAACGGAGTGTCGAAGGCCTATGCCATGACCGGCTGGCGCATCGGTTTCATCGCCGGCCCGGAATGGATTGTGAAAGGAGTGAACAAGCTGCAGGGCCAGTACACGTCCGGTCCCTGCTCCGTATCGCAGAAGGCCGCCGAAGCAGCCTATACCGGCACACAGGCTCCCGTGGAAGAAATGCGCCAGGCTTTCGAACGCCGCCGCGACCTGATTGTCCGTCTGGCGAAGGAAATTCCGGGTTTCGAAGTGAACTGTCCGCAGGGGGCGTTCTACCTCTTCCCCAAATGCGACTCCTTCTACGGCAAAAAGGACGGCGACCGCGTCATCAACAATGCCGATGAACTGGCCATGTACTTGCTGGAAGTGGGCCACGTGGCCTGCGTAGGCGGTACTTCCTTCGGTGCTCCCGAATGCATCCGCATGAGCTATGCCACTTCCGATGAAAACATCGTGGAAGCCATGCGCCGCATCAAGGAAACGCTGGCACGGCTGAAATAATCGCCTCACAGCTTATGATTCAGTGAGGGTGTGTCAAAATGACACACCCTCATAAAAAGAACTTCCCTGCTTGGAGATATGGAAGAAAACAAGTACCTTTACCGACAGATTTCAAGAGCAGCACAGTTATGGAAGAAAGAGCAGCAAGACCCAAGCCCAAGCGCATCCCCTACGGGATGATGAACTTCGTGGCCATCCGCGAGGACAACTGTTACTATGTCGACAAGACACG
>JALEPZ010000048.1 GCA_022767125.1 Phocaeicola plebeius | reverse complement strand
ATAGTTGCCATAAGCGTTTCATTCACATGAAATCATTTTAAGGTAATAAGAGTTCAGAATCCTGGGCTGACAAATTATAATAGCTCATAATTTAGTCTGCCATGCCAAGACTGCCAAGGTGAGCGCACATCATTGCACAGCAAATTGGAACTTTTGATGTTTCAGCACTGCGTAAGCCTTTGTGCAGTCTTGGCTATAACTAAAAAGGACCTTCTGTAAATTGGTCTACTTCCTATTATTTGAGAACTGATACGTTACTATCAATTCAATTTATATGAACCACCGTTACGCCAAGCACCCATCCAGCAGAAACCAATGTTACCCAACTTTCTGGTAGAAAACGTATCAGCCTGGTTTACCAGTTCCATGGCCTCTGTATATTTCGTCCTGTCCGGCAACGAAAGACGTCCGGCATAATTAGTATAGAATGCGGAAGAAGATAAGTTCATATCAATGGTAGATTCAGCCGCGAAACGTGCTGACGTCCTGTTCTCTGCAGTACGCCAGTGGTTGTAAAGAACGGATTTTACAGGTATATCCGAATCCGAAAGCCATCCCATAATCCTTTCGTTTCCCCATATAGAATTTTGGTATAGATACATACTAATCATTTTACATTTTTATTTATTCATTTCATTCTTCCATATATTATACTTCACCCCAGACTGTCCGGGAATTGTTTCCCGCTTTCCTTTTTTCCAGTCATTTCGAACGAAGTGAGAAATCTGTTAGCGAAAAGTGGATGTATTCAGATGCTTCACTCCGTTCAGCATGACAGTCGTATAGGTGGCCCAAGGTTTTCGGGCAGGCTCCCCCATATTCTTCCGGTCCAGTTTGTTCAGTACGAACTGCTTTAGGACATCCTCCATAGAAACTATTATTTTTTCAGTCTTACACTTGAAATCTCTTTAAATTCTTTCAGTAAGTCGTCGGACATTTTTGCTTTGTTCTTCCATTCTTCAGAACCATACACACCTACTTTCGAATAATCCCACTTCTTGAAACGTATTTTACGTAGATTCTTTAGGGAACTGAAACGATAATCATCATTCACAGCATCTGTAAACAAAGGATCTGCAATGACGGAATGTTTCTCTCCTTTGAATTGCTTCCATTCCTTGAAGGAACGTTTCCCAAACTCTGGAGTTCCATTAAGATGCCAATACAAATTGTAATCCATATCCACCTTACCCTTTTCCCAGGCTCCGGCGAGCGTCTCACCTTTCTCCTGAAGAATGATGTTGTGACGGAAATGGAAAGACAGATGTTCCTCTGGTCTAGTGTACTGAACCTGATAATAATGCCCGAAAGCAAATATGTTATTCTCTATCCTGTTTTCCTTACCGTAATGCTGGTGGAAGCCTCCACTCTTGCAACGATATACAAGGTTCGAACTCATTTCCACACCGGTTGACCCTTCGTCTGTATACAATCCCCATCCTCCATAATCGTACGACAGGACATCATGGATGATATTGTTGACAATACGTGTACCGTGCGATTCCCCCAATGTATAGACAGCCCCCATATCCGACAGTTCTCCCCAACCTATATGATGGATATGATTGTAAGCCACCAGATTTCTCACTGCGGGACTGACAAGTTCAGTCTGTATAAAATCTACAGTACCGTCTTCCATCAGTACATTGGTCCAAAGACATTTGGAATTATTATACCCCCATACCCAGCCTACAGACACTCCGGAGTAGCGCAAATCTGCTATTTCATTATGAGTCACCTCATTATCGGACGCATGGAAGATTGCCACGCCAACACCACAAGGCAATTCACTTCCCGCATGAGTAATGATAGAATTGTTGACTCTATTATGACGGCTCACTAAAGTGGAATCCTCTGTATAAACAGGTTCACCGATTTTCACTCCTCCTGCTCCAAGGTCTGCCATATAACAGTGTTCCACCCTGTTGTTCATACAGGCCTCTCTAAACCATACTGCATAGCCCCCGGTATGCTGCATCTCGCAGTTGATGAAATCGATATTCTCCACATGCGACAGCTCCATGGCCGCTTCAACAGTAGCCGCAGCCTGCATAGGCTCACTGCCATTCTTAGGCATACGGAAAGCGGAATATTGGAATGAAATGTTCTCAAATTTAATATTCCGCACCGGATTGTCCTTAGCTCCTTCCACTACCATCCATTGATGCAGTGTCGGGACAATGCATTCGGCGGTATTCATGTCTTCACCTTCCCGTGGAATATAGTAAACATAACCTTCGGATTTGTCAAGATACCATTCTCCGGCCATATCCAATGCTGATTTATATCCATACATTATATATCGGGAACCTTTGGTTATGGGATTCCACGGTTTCATTCCCCCACCTTGTATATAGATATATCCTGAATCCGGGCAGGCATAGGATAGCGGCTTCTGGGTAATGTCCCATTTATGATAGAAGCGGAACCGTACGTCCGACAGTTCCTCAGATGACAACCCTTTTAATGATTCCATATCCCTCTGTTCAAGTTCCAGCCGCTGGGTGGCATAATTAGCAGAACGTATCCCTGAAACATAAGCATACTCCTTGTGACCTTTCACGAAATACCAGTCCTTGTTGGGAGTTCTTGCCCATATGGCCCGTTTCCCGTTCACATAGAACTGCTCAAAACTGAAGTCATACAGTTTCACTTCTGGGATGTATGCCCTATATACATTCCCTTTATATTTTTCCCAACCCTTTATCCGGATTCCTCCCATGAAACGCGGTTTGTTCTTCTCATCACCACACACCACTACGGGTGACTTTACACAGTCAGACAACTTTATGGTCTTATCCAATCTATATTCACCTGAAGCAACCTGAATATATAATGTATCACCTGACGTATTCACGGATTCAGCGAAAGCCCGTTCCAAAGTTTTGAAAGGTCTGTTCTTACTGCCGCTCCAACTGTCATGACCTTCCGGAGCCAAATGAACGGTTTTCTGGGCACATACAACAGATGTCCCCAACAACATAATTGAAATCAATAGATTTTTCATATAACTTAAATTACTCTTGTTACTTAACAAATTTAGTTCTTTATTCAATAGTGTCCACTAACTGGTGATTTTGTAGTCCAAATCTATTTAGCATTTGGAGCATACTTACAAATCAATTTATATAGTTTAGGAAAATCTTTCATAAATATCTCCTCTGTATAATCATGACCATGTAATCCATTATTAAAATGTTTTTTTATATTCATTATGAGAAAGTGCAAGCTCTACTTCAATAAGATATGCAGGATCTCCTAAAAACTTTGATGCTGTCAATCTAGAACAATAAGCTTTACCTTTCAATGCATCAGCAACCAAAGGAGAATAACGTTGAGTAATAGAATTACCAATAAATAATATATGGGGTAAATCTGTATTGTTTACATTTTCCATCCCCAATTAGCCCACTCAATATTTTCGCGAGAAATATTTTTCTGAGAATATCCTGCTGCATTAAGAAACATTAAGAGCAAAATAAAATACGTTTTCATTAATATACTTTGTTAGTAGAACTCCAAATGTAAATATTATCACAAACAATTCATCCATTATTCTAAATTAATATATAGACTAGATCAAAATTAGTATTTATTTATAACAATACAAGTTCCTCCACCTTCAGCCATACGTATTTTAAGTTTGTCATTCTTTTCTACATTTACTATACGTTCCTTCAGACTTTCTCTATTAAGAAGATAATGTGCATCATCTCCATCCTCAATTATAAC
>JALEPZ010000019.1 GCA_022767125.1 Phocaeicola plebeius | reverse complement strand
GGCTTGTTAATGGTGAGCCACTCTATCAAAGAGCCCTTCTGACGGCTCAGCATATCGTCGAGTGTTGCGATGTCGGCAGAGATTTGTTTGATGTCATTCTCGATGGCAGAAACCTCCCTCTCACATGTCGTCTCCAATTCTTTGCGCTGCATGGCCACATCATTGATGATGCGGTCGATTTCCTTTTGCTTTCCGGTAGAATCCTTGAACAAAGCCAAACGCTTCTCGTGCAAATCTTTGATATTTCGTTCCTGCTCGTCCATCTCTTCTTTGTAGGGATTGGCCTGTTTTATACGCTGTTCCTGGAGTTTCAGTTCATTTTGGGTTTGACGTGCTTCGTCCAACGAGTTCTGATTCCCTTTTAGTTTCTGCTCATACTGATTTCGGATAGTCTCTGCCTTTTCATTCCATTCTGCCTGCAAACGGCCTTCCGCTTCTATTCTCTGACGATCCAATTCATTGAGCTGTTTCTGGCATTGCAAGCCAAACGCACTCAGGTGGTTATCGACCTCTTGAGTAAGCGCGTCATATTTCGACTTGACACTCTGGTTCTTGCTTGTCAGAGTCTCTTCCTGATGGGTGAGACTGCGCTGTTGAATCTTCAGCTCACCCTCCTTACTGATGCGCTCTGCAATTTTCTCAATGCCGATTTCCGTATAGTGCTGCCGCTTTGACTTTACCTGTCCCAAAAAGAACTCTATTGCCCCTTCTTCCTGGTTGAGTCTGGCCTCCTCTGCTTTATACTTTGTCTCCTCTTCACCCAACAACCTCCGTTGCCGTGACAGTTCCGTGCTGCGGACAGACTCTTGTTCGGCCAGAACAGGTAATCTATGGGTATCACGGATTACGGCGTAGTTCAATTGGCCGCAAAGCTCTGAGATAAGTTTGCGCACATACTCGTAATGGGTGTATCTCTCCACAACCGCATCGGCTTCCGTCTTCACCTTTACCTTGCCGTTCTTCTCAACCTTATACCACTTCCAGATATCCTCATATTGTTGGCGGAAATTTTTCACCTCTTCGCGATAGCGGTTCAGGTCAATGTCGTCGCTTGCAAAGTCCATCGAATCGATGATGGTATCCTTGATGACACGCGATTCCAGGCTCTGGTTAAGGAAAATATTCTGTATGGTCAACGGCACCTGACGGTATTTCGTGCTTTCCATCAGCGAGAACCTGCGATGTTCTTTTGCCACCTTCTGGCTGTTGCCATAGATAATGTCGCGAAACTCCTCATAACCGCGAATGATGTTGCTCTTATACACCCTTGTGCCAAGCTGTTCGCTGATGCGCCCCCACTCATAACGGGCGCTTCCGTCTTCTTCGATGAAGAATCGCTTGTCGTACGCACAGTCCACTATGCGGAACGCTGTTCGACCATGCGAAAGAAACGTCATGACAAAGAACGTTCCTGTTTCTCGGCAAACTTCGTAGATGATATACGAATTCTGGTGAGGCAGGTAGAACTCGTCGTAGCCTTTCTGTCCTGCCTGTGTCTTGATGCCTAGCTTGCTTTTATCTACATTGTAGAAGAACAAGATGGCACGGAGCAGCGTAGATTTTCCAACGCCCTGGGTACCGATGAAATGCACGTTGCCATCGAGCTTTATCTCTGCGTAGGGCACGTGGGCACTATTGATGAATATGATTTTATTGAGGTATCTCATCTTTCACGTCTTCGTCTATGTTAATACAAAGAATTATCTGCTCGATATAATGGAAGGCATTGGTCACCTGATAGGTGCCATCGGCTTCGTTCACCAATTCGGCAAGGCCCAGACTATCCATCGCTCCCGCCAGTGCCTCCAGTTTCTGACGGTTCGTTGACTTGTCCGGGAACATCTGCGCAAGCTTCTCCTTCAGTCCGGGTATCGTGGAGAGTTTCACCTCCATCTGTACCAGGCTGAATTGGGTCCCGGCATCAAAGGTTGTGTCGTAGGTCTTCAGGAAGTCCAGATAGTCTATCCAGGAGAACAGCGACTGTAGCTTATTCTCGGTGATGACCTTTGCCTCCTTGCGGCTGAAATAATAGAAACCGTCACCGCTGCTCAGCAGAAAGTCTATCTTGCTGAAATAGTCTTCATACTCCTGCTGATTCTCTTCTATGTCGCTGTAGATAGCACGAGTCTCAGCGTCAATGCTGTTGCTCGATATGAACTGCCCTCGGCTGAGGCGTTGGAAAACTTCACTTGTATATTTCATCGCGGATATATTACGGGGTATTCTATATTGTCAATTGTCTTTGTCTCTGCGGTATAACGCATCTGCTCCGGGTACTGTGAGGCCATCTGCAGAAACAGCACCAGACGTAACTCCCGGTCAAGCGCCTCGGTGAACGAGTAGTTCCAGATATAATAGAACAAGTCGCTGCTTTGAGCCATAAAGCCATTCAGCAGTTCCTGATGGTTAAAAGCCCTTGTCGTTTCAGTCTGCTCTTCAAGAAAACGTCTGTCGATCTTCTCCGCAAGCCTTGACTTGATAGTTGTTTTCTTGGAAAGGCGTTTTCGGATGTTGTCCAATATTTCGAGCGCAACATCCTCATTGCGAAGGAAATCCAGCGACACTCTGGTCACGTATTTGGGCTTGCTTTCCATCCATACGGCATTGGTCTGCGCCATCAGCTCCTTCACGTTGGTGGCTTGCTCAATCATAAACTGGTCGCGCAGGTATTTCAACTGTCGCACACGCTTGACCAGACGACTCTGGTATTCTATTCGGTTCAGATATTCAATTATCTGCGCCATTACGGCAATCAGTCCGTGTGCCGATTCTCGCAAACCGTCACGAACTTCGCTGACCGTCTGCTTCAGCCCGTAGTCTGATACACTCGAAAAGAAAATGGTCTCTTCATCCATCACTCGCTCTGTCTGGTGTATCAGTTCACCAATCAATCGGGCCTTCTCGTCAAAATCCTTCAGACGCAACTCCTTTATCTTAAAGTTCGGCTCCTGCTTGTAGGTGTCATCCACGTTGCGTTTCAGGTCAATCACATTTCGTCGGGTGGCATTGTCGATGCTCTTGAATGTATGGCGGATTTCTCTTAGGAAACTATCGCGGCGAGCGTTGTTCTCTGCAGCAAGATATGAACTGATACCAAGATTCAGTTTGTCGATGTACATCTTGACCGATGAGATGTTGATATCCTCGTTCACCGCCAACACCTCTTCGAAGAATCGCAGGTAAGCATCGTCCAGTTCCAGAGAGTCGCCCGTCTGCACGATTACACCAAAGGCGACAAGATGTTTCAGCTTATTCTCGTCTCCATCCAGGGTATCAAGCGCATCATCATACTTCACGGCAATCGTCTTGCGCTGCAAGAACATATTGCTCAGCAGTTTTGAGCCCTGCTGAAGTGCGCGTGTCAGTTCTTTTATCGACCTAAATGTTGCCATTTTCTTTCAAAGAAGTGACTCCTGAGGTCACTGTTATGAAATTTACCGAGTTTATCAGCCAACCACTTATTGTTCAGATCGCGTTCCGCGAGAACAACTCTTATACGATTTAACGTTGCCATGATAGATTTCTGTTGTTTGACAGCAAAGTTACTAAAAATAATCGTTGTTGATGCAGCAATCTGCAACAATAGCGTCCAATCAAGCAAAAATTTGAGGGAAATATCAATCTTTTGATATTTAAATGGCAATAATCATGCGTTTTTAATCAATGGATACAATGAAAGCTTCGGAGAAAAAAGTTTTGGTTCGGAGAAAGGCACGGTAACAACCGCAAAAAGTTCGGAAACAAATTCGGAAACTCAGTCCCAAAGTTCTTGGACAATCCTAGCGGCAAAGCCGAACGTGGGTAGCCCCGAGTTCCTATAAGACGTATAAAAATAACAATATCCCCGAAGGAGGCGCGGATAACAGCAGGCCGCATCCTCTTTCGGGGATATTTTTTTGAGGTACCCTATGACAGGGAGAACTTATTTCTTATGTGCCTCCACCCACTTGCGGGCATTCACGAAGGCTTCCATCCACGGAGTGATCTGGTCACTGGCGCGACGGTCAGTGGGGTAGTAGCCACACTGCCACGGGAAGATGGTGCGTTCGGGATGTGGCATGATGGCCAGATGGCGGCCGTCCTTGCTGGCTATGGCTGCCACGCTGTATGACGAACCGTTCGGGTTGCCGGGGTACTCGTCGTACGAGAACTTGGCGACTACGTTGTATTCGTCTTCGGGCAGCGGCAGGTGGAACTTGCCTTCCCCGTGGGCCACCCACGTACCAATCTTGAATCCGCTCAACGAACCGAACATCACACTGCGGTTGGTGGGGATAGTCAGCGACACGAAGCTGCTCTCGAACTTGTGCGAGTCGTTGTGCTCCATACGGGCTTTCTTGTCGGCCGGATGTTCGGGGTTGATCAGTCCCAGTTCAATCATCAGCTGGCAGCCGTTGCAGACACCGAGCGAGAGGGTATCTTCGCGGGCATAGAAGTTGTCGAGGGCCGCCTTGGCCTTGGGATTGAACAGGAAGGCGCCGGCCCACCCCTTGGCGGAACCCAGTACGTCGGAGTTGGAGAAACCGCCGCAGAAGGCAATGACATTGACATCCTCCAGAGTCTCACGACCACTGATAAGGTCGGTCATCGTGACATCTTTCACATCGAAGCCGGCCAGCCAGAAGGCATAGGCCATTTCGCGTTCGGAGTTGGTTCCCTTCTCACGGATGACGGCGGCACGCAGTCCGCTGGCTTCGCGACGGTCGGGATTGAGGCCGTACTGCGACAACTTGCCGGTGAATTCCGGTCTGAAGGCCAGTTCCAGCGGTTGTTGCTTGTAGTTCTCGAAACGCTTGCGGGCACAGCCGTTGAAGCTCTGCTTGCGGTCGAGCAGGTAGGAAGAAGAATACCATACGTCGCGCAGGTAGTCGATGCCGAACTGATAGGTGGCACCGTCCTTGCTGATCAGGATGTGGCGTTCTTCGCTGGGGACACCCAGCTTGACATAGCCGACACCGGCATCTTCGAGGATTTTCTTCACTTCCGGAGCGTTCTTGTCGGATACCTGGATGATGACACCCGGATTTTCGGCGAAGAGGGTCTTCACGATGTCGTGTTCCTGCAACTTGTCGAGATTGATCTCCATACCGCCTTCCGTGTTGGCAAAGCACATTTCGAGCAGGGTCGTGATGAGGCCACCGGCCGAAATGTCGTGACCGGCCAGGAGGAGACCCTTATGGACCAGTTCCTGAACAGCGAGGAACGCATCGCGGAAATATTCCGGATTCTGGACGGTAGGTACGTCGCTGCCTACCTTATTTAAGGACTGTGCGAAGGCCGAACCGCCCAGTTTCAGGGTGTCGAACGAGAAGTCGATGTGGTAGAAGCGGCTCTTCGGGTTGTTCTGCATGACGGGCGACACAATCTTCTTGATGTCGGACACTTCGCCGCCGGCGGATACGATGACGGTCCCCGGGCTGATGATTTTCTCGCCGCTGGGGTATTTCTGGGTCATGGACAAGGAGTCCTTGCCGGTGGGTACGTTGATTTGCAATTCGCAGCAGAAATCGGAGAGGGCTTTCACGGCGGTGTAGAGACGGGCGTCTTCGCCTTCCTGCGAGCGGCAGGGCCACATCCAGTTGGCCGAGAGGGACACGCTGTCCAGTCCTTCGGCCAGGGGAGCCCATACCAGGTTGGTCAGGGCCTCGCTGACAGACAGCACGGAACCCTTTCCGGGGTCGGCCAGTGCAGCCTGGGGGGCATGGCCGATGGCGGTGGCAATCCCTTTCTCGCCACGGTAGTCGAGGGTGACGGCACCGCAGTCGCTCAATGGCAGCTGCAGTTCGCCCTGACACTGCTGACGGGCAACACGACCGGTGACGCAACGGTCTACCTTGTTGGTCAGCCAGTCCTTGCAGGCAACGGCTTCCAGCTGCAATACCCGTTCCACGTATTCATCCAGTTTGGAGAGTTCGTAGGTGGCCACATCGTAGCGGCGTTCCACCGTCTTGTCCACCATATAGGTCTTCGGGGAAGAACCGAACATCTGGTCGACGGCCAAATCGAACGGGCGCACGCCGTCGGCCTGCTCGAAAGCAAAGCGATGGTCGCCGGTGGTTTCGCCGACCACGTACATCGGAGCGCGTTCGCGTTCGGCAATCTTCTTCACGTGTTCCAGTGCTTCGTCATCGATGAGCAGACCCATGCGTTCCTGCGATTCGTTGGCGATGATTTCCTTGGCCGAGAGTGTCTCGTCGCCGATGGGGAGCTGGTCCATGTGGATCAGTCCGCCACAGTCTTCCACCAGTTCGGAAAGACAGTTCACGTGACCGGCCGAGCCGTGGTCGTGGATGGAGACGATGGGGTTGCTGTCTTCCTCGCAGAGGGCGCGTACCACGTTGTAGGCACGTTTCTGCATTTCGGCATTGGCACGCTGCACGGCATTCAGTTCGATACCCGACGAGTAGCGTCCCGTCTCGACTGAAGATACGGAACCGCCGCCCAGTCCGATGCGGTAGTTGTCACCGCCCAGTACCACTATTTCGTCGCCGGCCTCGGGGGTACCCTTCAGGCAGTCGCGCTGGGTGCCGTAGCCGACACCGCCCGCCAGCATGATAACCTTGTCGTAGGCATATTTCTCGTTGTTCTCCTGATGCTCGAAGGTCAGTACCGAACCGCAGATGAGCGGCTGGCCGAACTTGTTGCCGAAGTCGGAAGCACCGTTGGAGGCTTTGATCAGAATCTGTTCAGGTGTCTGGTAGAGCCATTTGCGCACGGGCAGGATGTTCTCCCATTCGCGTCCTTCCTCTGTGCGGGGGTAAGAGGTCATATAGACAGCTGTTCCTGCAATCGGCCACGACCCCTTGCCGCCGCCCATACGGTCGCGGATTTCACCGCCTGTACCCGTAGAGGCACCGTTGAAGGGTTCCACGGTGGTGGGGAAGTTGTGGGTTTCGGCTTTCAGCGAGATGACCGTCTTGATGTTCTTGATGATGAAATAGTCGGAAGTGGTATGGTCCTGCGGGGCAAACTGTTCCACGACGGGGCCTTCGGCAAAGGCCACATTGTCCTTGTAGGCAGAGATGATCTTGTTGGGATTCTCCTGGGTGGTTTTCTTGATCATCTGGAACAGGGACGATTCCATTTCTTGCCCGTCGATGATGAAGGTACCGCCGAAAATCTTGTGGCGGCAGTGCTCGGAGTTGATCTGGGCAAATCCGAACACTTCGGAGTCGGTGAGCTTGCGGCCCAGGTCTTTTTCCACTTTCAGCAGGTAGTCCATTTCCTCGCGGGAGAGGGCGAGCCCTTCCTTTTCATTATACTCTTCCAGATTTTCGATGTACACAATGGGTTGCGGCTGGATGTCGATGTGGAAAATGTTCTGGTTCAGTCCGTGGTACATGCGCTGTAACATCGGGTCGTGTTCGGCCGATTCGTCCTTTACGGGGAAGTACTCTTCGATGCGGTGGATGCCGCAGAGCCCCATGTTCTGGGTGATTTCCACGGCATTGGTGCTCCACGGGGTAATCATTTCCCGCCGGGGACCGATGAACCAGCCGCTCAGGCTGCTTTCGTCCTCTACGGTAGCGTCGCCGTAGAGCCAACACAATTTCTGAAGGTCATCCGGACTCAGTTGCTTGCTGCATTCCGTGGCGATGACACTGTGAGTGGGTGTTCTGAAAAATAGAATCATAGCACTTTGTTATTTTTTGTATAATTTGTTTTCTTCGTTGAAACAACAGCGCAAAGGTAAACAAAAGGCGGTTTGTACGAAAGAAAAAAGGAACGAAATATAGGTACTTTCGCAAAAAAGTACCATCTTTGCACTATGAATTGGATAGAACAAGTAACCATACTGGATTTGTTGGTCAAGGGCATTGTAGTTGGGGTGGTGGTTTCCGCGCCTTTAGGCCCTGTCGGCGTGCTTTGTATTCAGCGTACACTGAACAAAGGGCGGTGGTATGGTTTTGTTACAGGGGTGGGCGCAGCCCTGAGTGATATCTGTTATGCCCTGCTCACCGGCTATGGCATGAGCTTCATGGATGAAATTATCCTGAAGCACCAGGTGTTCCTGCAGGTAGTGGGCAGTGTCATGCTGATGGCTTTCGGCCTGTATACCTATCGGAGCAACTCGGTGAAATCCTTGCGGCCCACTTCCACCAACCGGGGAACCTACTACCACAATTTCTTTACCGCTTTCCTCGTCACTTTCTCCAATCCGCTTATCATCTTTCTTTTCATCGGTCTGTTTGCCCGGTTCTCGTTCGTGATGCCGGGCAGTGCCATCGGCTTCCAGCTGGTGGGCTATCTGGCCATCATCATCGGTGCGTTGGTCTGGTGGTTCTGTCTGACCTTTTTTGTCAACAAGGTGCGAACCCACTTCAATGTGAGAGGAATATGGGTCCTTAACCGGATTATCGGAGTGGTGGTTATGGTGGCGGCTGTAGTGGGACTGGTGCTCATCATTACTGGTAACTCATTCTCGTAATAAGTAAATATGTATATTTCTCGACAGCTGAAACAGCAGAACATTGCTGAATATTTGTTGTACATGTGGCAGGTGGAAGACCTGATTCGCGCCAACGGCTTCGACCGGGAGCGCATGCGCAAGCACTTCGTCGAGCCGTATTCGTCGCTGACTGACGAACAGCGGAAGGAACTGATGCAGTGGTACGACGACCTGATGGAGATGATGCGGAGGGAGGGAGTGACTGAGAAGGGACACATCCAACTGAACCGTAACGTCATCGTGTGGCTCACCGACCTGCACTTACGTCTGTTGCGCTCGCCCAAGTTTCCGTATTACAGTGCGGCCTATTACAAGGCACTGCCCTTTATCGTGGAACTGAGGGCCAAGGGGGCGGATAAGGAGGCTCCCGAACTGGAAACGTGTTTCGATGCCCTCTACGGGGTGTTGCTGCTGAAACTCCAAAAAAAGGAGATTAGTGAAGATACGCAGAAGGCCATTAAGGTGATCAGTGATTTTCTGGCCATTCTGTCTGAATATTACCAAAAAGATAAAAAAGGCGAACTAGATTTGGAAGAGGCATGAAAAGAATTCTTATAACAGGGGCCAACGGACAGTTGGGCCATGAAATGCAGGCACTGGCCTGCGAACATCCGGGTTTCGACTATCGTTTTACTGACGTGGCCGAGCTGGATATCTGCGATGAAGCGGCGGTGAAACGCTATGTAGACGAACATGAGATTGACGTGATTGTGAATTGTGCCGCGTATACGGCAGTGGACAAGGCGGAAGGGAATGAGGAACTCTGCGACCGGCTGAACCGGCTGGCTCCGGGGTATCTGGCCAAGGCGGTCGGTGCCAGGGGAGGCGAGCTGGTGCAGATTTCTACCGACTATGTGTTCGACGGTACGGCCCATATCCCTTACCGGGAAGATCAGCCTACCTGTCCCAACTCGGTCTATGGTCGTACCAAACTGGCCGGCGAACAGGAGGCGCAGCGGTATTGTCCGCGTACTCTGATTATCCGTACGGCCTGGCTGTATTCGCCTTACGGCAACAATTTCGTCAAGACCATGTTGCGCTTAGGACGCGAGAAGGAAGCGCTGGGGGTCATCTTCGACCAGGTGGGCACACCTACGTATGCCCGCGATCTGGCAGCGGTCATCTTTACTGCCATCGAGCAGGGGATTATCCCCGGAGTCTACCATTTCAGCAACGAAGGTGTCTGCTCCTGGTATGACTTCACGAAGGCCATTCACCGCCTGGCGAACATCACTTCGTGCAGGGTTCGTCCGCTGCACACGGCTGAGTATCCTACTCCTGCTGCCCGTCCGCACTATTCGGTGCTGGACAAGACGAAGATAAAACAGACTTATGGCGTGGACATCCCTTACTGGATGGACAGTCTGCAGGAATGTATGGAATTATTATTGAACGCTAATCAGACAGAATCATGAATCAGGAAATAGCTAGAAGACGTACTTTTGCCATTATCGCCCATCCGGATGCCGGTAAGACCTCGTTGACTGAAAAGCTGTTGCTGTTCGGCGGACAGATACAGGTGGCCGGAGCAGTGAAATCGAACAAGATCAAGAAGACGGCTACCTCTGACTGGATGGACATCGAAAAGCAGCGTGGCATTTCGGTGACGACCTCTGTCATGGAGTTCGACTACCACGACTATAAGGTGAATATCCTTGATACGCCGGGACACCAGGACTTTGCAGAAGACACGTACCGTACGCTGACGGCAGTGGACAGTGTCATCATCGTGGTGGACGGCGCGAAGGGTGTGGAAACCCAGACACGCAAGCTGATGGAAGTCTGCCGAATGCGCAACACGCCGGTCATCATCTTCGTGAACAAGATGGACCGGGAAGCCAAGGACCCGTTTGACCTGCTCGATGAGCTGGAGGAGGAACTGGTCATCAATGTGCGTCCGCTGACATGGCCCATTGAGAGTGGTCCCCGCTTCAAGGGGGTTTATAACATTTATGAAAACAAGCTGAACTTGTTCCAGCCTTCCAAGCAGGTGGTGACCGAGAAGGTGGAAGTGGATATCCACACGGAGGAACTGGACAGCCATATCGGTACGCAGCTGGCGGACAAGCTGCGCAGCGAGCTGGAGCTGATAGAAGGGGTCTATCCGGAATTCGATGTGAACGATTACTTGAAGGGGGAGACGGCTCCTGTCTTCTTCGGTTCGGCACTGAATAATTTCGGTGTGCAGGAACTGCTGGACTGCTTCGTGGAGATTGCTCCCAGTCCGCGGCCTGTGACGGCACTGGAACGCATCGTGGAGCCGGACGAGCCCAAATTCAGCGGTTTTGTGTTCAAGATTACGGCCAACATCGACCCCAACCACCGTTCGTGCGTGGCCTTCTGCAAGGTTTGTTCGGGCAAGTTTACCCGCAATACGCCTTATCTGCATGTGCGGCATAACAAGACGATGCGTTTCTCGTCGCCCACGCAGTTCATGGCACAGCGCAAGACGACGGTCGATGAGGCGTGGGCAGGCGATATCATCGGCTTGCCCGATAACGGCACGTTTAAGATAGGTGATACGCTGACCGAAGGAGAGTTGCTTCATTTCAAAGGCTTGCCCAGCTTCTCGCCCGAAATGTTCAAGTACATCGAGAATGCCGATCCCATGAAGACCAAGCAGCTGAACAAGGGAATCGACCAGTTGATGGACGAGGGGGTAGCTCAGTTGTTTGTCAATCAGTTCAACGGCCGTAAGATTATCGGTACGGTAGGACAGCTGCAGTTTGAGGTCATCCAGTACCGCTTGGAGAACGAATACAATGCCAAGTGTCGTTGGGAGCCGGTCAGCCTGTACAAAGCGTGCTGGATAGAGAGCGACGACGAGGCCGAACTGGAGGCATTCAAGAAGCGCAAGTACCAGTTTATGGCGAAGGATCGCGAAGGGCGCGACGTGTTCCTGGCCGACAGCGGCTACGTGCTGCAGATGGCGCAGAACGACTTCAAACACATCAAGTTCCACTTCACGAGTGAGTTTTGATGTAGCTGCTGATAGTTCACCTGTCAAATTTGAGTAAATAAAGTCGGAATTTTAGAACTAAGTTCCGACTTTATTTATATATTTGCGAAAAATGCTTTTGCTGATTTTTAAACCCATGTAATATGAAAAAGACACTATTGATGATGATTGTGATGCTGGGATGTGTGCTGACGGCTTGTACAGAAGCCTCCCGTCCCGTAGCGATTACTCCGGCTCCGTTGTCGTACGAACAGGGGAGAGGTTTTTATGAATGGAATACTCCTACGACTGTGTCGTTGACAGACGAGGGCATGGATGCCGACATCATTCAGACGGCATTTGAAACAGCCGGATTGCCCGTGCAGTTGGAAGGGAAAGCAGCCGGCGGCAAGAAGGGTGTCCGTCTGGAACGAGTCCGGGAACTGCCCGGAGTGGCTGCTACCGAAGAAGCCTACCGGCTGGAAGTCACTTCCAGCGGAGTGACAGTGCAGGCCTGTACGGATGCCGGATTCTTTTATGCCATCCAGACACTGGCCCAACTGGCGGATATGGAAAATGGCAAGGTTCAGGCGGCTGTCGTGACGGATGCGCCGCGTTTTGCTTACCGCGGCATCATGCTGGATGTATCCCGGCATTTCCGTTCGAAGGATTTTGTGATGAAGCAGATGGACCTGATGGCGGCCTATAAGATGAACCGTCTGCACCTGCACCTGACGGATGCTGCCGGCTGGCGGCTGCAGATTGACCGCTACCCCCGTTTGACACAGTTGGCAGCCTGGCGTCCGCAGGAAACCTGGAAGGACTGGTGGGAAAAGAATGGCCGCCAATACTGTGAGCAAGAGTCCCCCGAAGCGTCCGGAGGGTTCTACACCAAGGAGGATGTGCGGGAAATGCTGGAATACGCCCGTCGCCGCTGTATCACCATTATCCCCGAAATCGAAATGCCGTCCCACTCTGAAGAGGTGCTGACGGCGTACCCCGAGTTGTCGTGTACGCACGAGCCTTACAAGCAGTCTGATTTCTGTGTAGGCAATGAAAAGACGTTCGAGTTTCTGGAGAATGTGCTGACGGAAGTGATGGAACTATTCCCTTCCAAGTACATACACATCGGAGGGGATGAAGCAGGAAAGGCTTCGTGGAAAACGTGTCCGCTCTGCCTTCAGCGCATGAAGAAGGAGGGACTGAAGGATGTGGACGAGCTGCAGAGCTACCTGATTCGCCGTATCGAGAAGTTCTTGAATGCCAATGGGCGCGACTTGCTGGGATGGGACGAAATCCTGGAAGGAGGACTGGCTCCCAATGCGACCGTGATGTCGTGGCGCGGTGTGGAAGGCGGATTGAAAGCCATCCGCAGCGGCCATCATGCGATTATGAGTCCGGGCGGATACTGTTATTTGGATAGCTATCAGGATGCGCCTTTCTCGCAGCCAGAGGCAATCGGTGGTTATCTGCCGTTGGAAAGAGTGTACAGTTATGAGCCGGTTCCCGACTCGATGACTGTGGAGGAGGCCCGACTCCTGCTGGGCGTACAGGCCAATCTGTGGACCGAATATATTCCTACTGCCGAGCATGCCGAGTATATGCTTTATCCCCGTGCCATTGCGGTGGCCGAAGTGGGATGGACACAGCCGGAAAACAAATCCTGGCCTTCTTTCCGCCAGCGCGTGCTGACTCAAGTGTTGCCGCAGATGCAGGCCAAGGGCTACCATCCGTTTGACTACAGCCAGGAAATCGGCAACCGTCCTGAAGCTCAGCAGCCGATTGAACATCTGGCGGTCGGAAAGAAGGTGAAGTTTCTGGCACCTAACTGGAAAAACTATCCGGCCAACGGAGAGGAAACGCTGACTGACGGACTACGTGGCGGATGGAATTACAGTGACGGCCGTTGGATGGCGTTTATTACCGACAAGCGGGTGGATGCCATCGTGGATCTGGAAGAGGAAACGGCGGTGCATTCCATTGGCGCGGACTTCATGCAGATTTGCGGTCCGGGCGTGTTCTTTCCGAAGAAGGTCATCATTTCGGTGTCTACCGATGGTGAAAACTACACCCAGCTGGCTGAAATCGACCATGAGGTAGTGAAGGACGATGTTGTTTCCTTCAAGAATTTCGGTTGGACAGGCGAGGCAAAGGCCCGTTACATCCACTACCAGAGTTTCCCCGAAGAAAAGTACGGGGGCGTACATTTCGTGGATGAAATCGTTGTAGAATAATCGGTGGTTATTCGTCCTTTCCTTATTATTTCAATGTCATTCCGAACGCAGTGAGGAATCTGTAAACATTTAGTGGATGTATTCAGATGCTTCACTGCGTTCAGCATGACCAATAAAATATACTGTGTGACCCTAAAGAAGGGGACTTCATGGTCGGGTTTCCATGACAATAAAAGAGTCTCCTCTCGCTCTATTTATTTGTACTTCTCTATCAGTCCTTTGGCAACTGTATCGCCCATTTCCAGGGCTTTCTGCAGGTGGGCCAGCCCTTCTTTTTTATTGCCCTGCTGCACCTGGCAATAACCCAGCATCCGATAGGCTACCGCATTCTGTGCATCCAATGAAAGGGAGTGCTGGAGGGCCTGAATCGCTTCGTCCAGTTGGTTGACACGCAGGTGGACACTGCCTTTCTCCATCCACATCTCTGCATTTTTAGGCTCCAGTTCCGTGGCCCGGTTGACATCGTTGATGGCTTGCTGGTACATACGGCACTGCACTTCAGCCTGCTCGCGGGTGACGAAAAAGTCGGCCGTAACCTGCCCCAGCATGGCGTCGTAGAAATCATTGTAGTCGATGACGGCCTCACGGAATTTCTTCATTTCTGTCTTCACGCGTGCGCGTTCATATAAATAAGGTGCAGCCTCCTTGCCGTAAGGCTTGGCATATCGGGCCACGGCACTGTCCATCAGGGCCACTACTTCTTCCAGCTGGCTGCCTTCCGTCAGTTCCTTCGCTTTGGCCGCTGCATAGAAGCTGGCGGCAGTGGCCAGTTCCGAACGGTTGACTGCCTCGTAGGCTTCGTAGGCTTCGGGATATTTTTGCATGGCAAAATAGATGTCGCCAGCAGTCTGCCGGTAGAGCGGCTGGTCGTTCTGGGTTATGGCCTGACTGATTTCGTCTGCTGCGCGTTCCCATCCCCAGCCGGTGTAGGCCGGTGTCTCGCCCCGATTCAGGTTGTACGAATAGAACAGTTTGGCCAGGCTATAATGGGCTTCATCTTTCTTGTTTGTCACTTCGAACGATTTTTTCAGGTCGTTGTCGGCCAGACGATTGTGTGCGTCGTCGCCGAATGCCATGTAGCAGCTGGCGCGTCGCTGATAGCCTTCCGGACTGTTGGGAAACTGTTCCAGGAAGTCATTGAGCAAGTTCAGATAGCTGTTGTTGTCCATCGTGGCAGACTGCATATATACATACACCAATGCTTGAGCTTCGTCATCGGGCAATCCTTTGCGGATGCCGATGCTTTGCAAGGCCATATCGTTGCCCGAAAGGGCGTTGATGGTGAGGGAGGCCGCGAACTCAATGCCGATGACATAGCTTTCCTTGCTCTCCGGATCGGCACTTTTCTGCACAAGGCCGATGACCTGGCCGGTGGCGTTCATGACGGGACAGCTGACGTTCTTGTCGGCGGTTTGCAGATTCACGGTGTAGTAGAACGAACCGTTGGCAATGGTGTCGCAGCGGACGATGCTGCCGCTTTGCACTGTCGTGGCCTTTTGGGTGGAATAGGGGAGCAGGTAGACCGTCTCGTCGGTTCCTGCTGACTGGCCGACCGGCTGCAGGCTGGCAACCGTCTTTTTGTCTACGGCTGTCCGGAACTTTACGACATCGAACATGTCGTTGGCTCCCAGAATGCAGTCTACCGGCAGTTCTTTGCCGTCGGCGGTGACAATCACTGCCCGTTCCGCTCCCCGAAAGAGAGTGTAGTCTGAAACGGCTGTTCCGTTGTTGTCTATATAGAACCCGTTGCCGGTGTTCAATATCTGGTTGTCCTTGTTGTAGGTGACGACCGAGAAGACGGCTTTCCGGGCTTTCTCGGTCCATTTAGGGAGAACTTGCGCCAGCAGGGCATGTCCGCTGCAGAGGGCGCAGGTCAATAAGAGAACTATTTTTTTCATAAAGCTGCTGTTGAAAGGATAATTATTGGTCGAAGCCGCGCTGGCGCATCGCTTCGTAAATCAGGATACCGGCTGCTACCGAGACATTCAGCGATTCGATGGTTCCCTTCATGGGAATCTTAATCCATTCGTCGCAAAGGGCCAGGTGCTCGTAGGGCACCCCCGTGTCTTCAGCTCCCATGATGATACAGGTAGGGTCGGTGTAGGTGCCACGAGTGTAGTCGTAGTCGCCGTCTTCGGTGGCTGCTACTATCTTGAATCCGCTGTCCTTCAGGAACTGGATGGTCTTTTTGATATTGGCTTCGCGGCAGACGGGAATCTTGTGGAGGGCACCGGCGGAGGTCTTGATGGCATCGGCATTCACGCTCACACTGTTCTTCGAGGGGATGATGATGGCATCCACGCCTGCGCATTCGCAGGTACGGGCAATGGCCCCGAAGTTGCGCACATCGGTCAGTCCGTCCAGCAGGACCAGCAGGGGGTGCTTCCCTGCTTCGAACAGGAAGGGGACGATATCTTCCGTACGCTGATAGGCGATGGGTGAGATGAAGGCAACGACTCCCTGATGGTTCTTTTTGGTGATTCGGTTGATGCGTTCCACCGGGACACGCTGCACGGAGATGAAGGTATCTTTCAGGACGGCGAACAGTTCTTTCGAGAGATCGCTCTGGATGTCCTTCTTTACCAGTACCTTGTCGATTTCCTTTCCGGCCTGGATGGCTTCGATAACGGCTCTCACGCCGAAAATCATTTCGTTCTTTTCTGTCATATCGTTCTTGATTCTTGATGTTTTTGGTTAGTGGTTTGTGCCCAGTAAGGCGCGTGCATTGTCCATGGCCGCTTCAGTCAGGGTGGCACCGCTCAGCATGTGGGCGATTTCCTCCACCCGCTCGTCGGCCGTCAGCCGCCGGATATGGCTGTCGGTCCCCGTTTCGGTGTCTTCCTTGTACACTTTGTAGTGGGTAGTTCCCTTGGCAGCAATCTGCGGCAGGTGGGTGATGCTGATGACCTGGCGGTTGTGTTGTCCCATGTCTTGCATAATGAGCGCCATCTTTTCGGCAATCGATCCGGATACGCCGGTATCTATTTCATCGAAGATGATGGTCGGCAGTTTCACGGCTCCGGCAATCATGGCTTTCAGGGACAGCATGACACGGGCAATCTCACCTCCCGATGCAATGGAAGCCACGTTCTGCAACGTACCGTTCTTGTTGGCCGAGAACAGGAAATTCACGCTGTCCATGCCGTTGGCATCGGGTTCCTTGCGGGGGGTCAGTTCGACGGCAAACCGTACGTTGGGCATTCCCAGCGGCACGAGCAAGGTTTTCATCTGCTCCTCGATGTGGCGAGCAGATCGGTTACGGGTCTGTGTCAGACCCGCTGCTTGCCGGAGAACCTCCTGCAGCAGGACTTCCTTCTGTTGTTCGAGCTGGGAGATATGCTCGTCGGATGAAGTGATGGCATCCAGCTGGCGGCGGTAGTCATCGGCCAAGTCCAGCAGCTCCTCGACGGTCTGTACGCGGTGCTTCTGCTGGAGATTGTAGATCAGGTTCAGCCGTTCGTTTACGAAGTCCAGCCGGGCCGGGTTGAACTCGATGGCTTCTTGGGCATTGGCTATGTCGTGGGCAATGTCCTTTAGTTCGATGTAGCAGCTGTTGAGCCGTTCCATCCAGTCCTGCGCCGGGGCGAAGACCGTTGCGATGGTCTGGAGGGTCTGCAGGCACTCCTTGCTTTGGGCCAGCGTACCTCCTTCGTCGTTGTAGATAATCTGTTCGGCCTTATACAGGCTGGCCTTGATATCCTCGGCATGGCTCAACGTATCCGCTTCCTGTTCCAGTGCAGCCTGTTCCCCTTCGGCCAGCTGTGCCTCGTCCAGTTGTTCCAGTTGGAAGCGCAGGTAGTCTTCGTCCTGCCGGTTCTTTTCGGCCTGGGCGATGAAGTCGGCCAGTTCGCGGCTCACCTTCCGGTAGTCCCGATAGGCATGCTGATAGTCGGCCAGTTGCCGATCGTCTTGTGCCAGAATGTCGAGTATGTTGAGCTGGAACCCTTCTTTGTTCAGCAACAGGTTCTGGTGCTGGCTATGCACGTCAATCAGCTTTTCGCCCAGCAGCTTCATCTGGCTCAGCGGGGCAGGAGTGTCATTGATAAAGGCGCGGCTCTTGCCGTTGGCCGACACTTCGCGGCGCAGCAGGCATTCTTCAGGGTCGAATTCGATGTCGTTCTCCTCGAAGAACTCTTGCATGTGGTAGTTGGCGATGTGGAAACGTGCCTCGACAATGCACTTGCTGGCTCCTTTCCGGATGGCCTTTATATCGGCCCGCTGCCCGAGCAGCAGACCGATGGCACCGAGAATGATGGACTTTCCGGCACCCGTCTCGCCGGTAATGACCGAGAAGCCGGACGTGAATTGGATGTCCAGCCGGTCGATGAGGGCGTAATTCTGTATGAAAAGCGACTGTAACATAAAAATAGGTTTATTCAAGGATGGCTGCCAGCTTGTCTACGATGTCTTCTGCCACCTGGGCCTTCGGTTTCAAGGGGTAGGACATCGCCTGCTGGCGGTCGATGAGGGTAATCTTGTTGGTGTCGCAGCGGAAGCCGGCCCCCGGATCGTTCAAGGAATTCAGGACGATGAAGTCGAAGTTTTTCCGTTGCAGTTTGTCCTGTGCATGAAGTACTTCGTCGTTTGTTTCCAAGGCGAAGCCAACCAGCCGTTGGCGAGGCTGTTTCAGATGGCCCAGGGCAGCAGCAATGTCGTGCGTTGGCTGCAGATGGAGGACGAGGTCATCTTTCTCCCGCTTGATTTTCTGATCGGCCACGGTAGAAGGGGTGAAGTCGGCCACGGCGGCACAAAGAATGCCGGCATCGGCCTGCTCGAACGCAGCTTTTGCCGCCTGATACATCTGTTCGGCGCTTTCCACATCGATGCGATGGATGCGCGGATGCACTGTCTTCAAAGTCACCGGACCGCTGACCAGTGTCACCTCCGCTCCCCGTCGGGCGCACGTTTCTGCCAGTGCATATCCCATCTTGCCCGAAGAGTAGTTGCCGATGAAGCGGACGGGGTCGATTTTCTCATACGTAGGACCAGCAGTAATCACGATGTGCCGTCCGGCCAGGTCCTGCTGCCGGTGAAAGAAATGTTCCAGCACCTCGATGATCTGTTCCGGCTCTTCCATGCGTCCCTTCCCGACCAGGTGGCTGGCCAGTTCGCCTTCCGCCGGTTCAATGATGTGGTTGCCATACGAACGAAGCAGGTCCAGGTTGCGCCGTGTAGAGGGGTGGGCAAACATGTCGAGGTCCATGGCCGGAGCCACGAACACGGGAGCCTTCATCGACAGGTAGGTCGTGATGAGCATATTGTCGGCTATCCCGTTGGCCATCTTGCCGATGGTGGAGGCGGTGGCAGGAGCAATGACCATGGCATCGGCCCACAGGCCCAGGTCTACGTGGCTGTGCCAACTGCCGTCGCGTTGGGCGAAGAATTCGCTGATGACCGGTTTGCCGGTCAGGGCCGACAAGGTGACCGGCGTGATGAACTCCTTGCCGGACGGGGTGATGACAATCTGTACTTCTGCTCCTTTCTTCACCAGTCCGCGAGCCAGCACCGCTGCCTTGTAGGCGGCGATGCTCCCCGTAATGCCGAGTACGATTTTCTTTCCTTCCATCATGGCGGTCATTTCATCAGCGTGCTGCCACGCAGACGGATCTTTGTCAATACGTTCTTGGTGTTCAGGGTAAAGTCGCCGTTCAGCATCCAGCCGTAATAGCCGGGATCGCGTCGCAGGATTTCAGCCACCGGCTGCCCCTTGTACTTGCCGAAGTTAAACACTTCCACGTTCTGCTCGTCATAGACGATGCGTCCGGCGAAGTCCACGTTCCGGCTGAAGCTCGAATACTCTGAGAGGAAGCCGACATCGTTGGTCAGCACATCGGGGTATCTGTCCAGCTGGGCTTTCAGCACCTCGTAAGTGGCACGGGTATCCGCTTCGGCGGTGTGTGCATCTTCCAGGTTCTTGCCGCAGTAGAACTTGTAGGCCGCCGATAGGGTACGCTGTTCCATCTTGTGAAAGATGACCTGTACATCGATGAACTTGCGGCGGGTCAGGTCGATGTCGATGCCGGCCCGGAGGAATTCCTCTACGAGCACCGGTACGTCGAAACGGTTGGAGTTGAAGCCGGCGATGTCGGCACCTTCCAGGTCCTTGGCAATGTCTTTGGCCACCTCCTTGAAAGTGGGGCAGTCGGCCACATCTTCGTCGTGGATGCCATGGATGGCGGTGGAAGCTTCGGGAATGTGCATGCCCGGATTGATACGTAGTGTCTTGGCCTCTTCGTTGCCGTTCGGATATACTTTCAGGTAGCAGATTTCGACAATGCGGTCCGAGCTGATGTTGGTGCCGGTCGTTTCCAGATCGAAGAAGACCAGCGGGTTTCTCAAATTCAGTTTCATGTCTGTTTTCAGTGTTTGGGGTTAGTCATTGAGCATCATGGGCATCAGCAGCATCAGCTGGTCTTCGTTCTCTGTCTGTTCTTCGGGCACGATGACACCGGCCCGCGACGGGTCGGCCAGTTCGATGATGATGTTTGTGGCCACGATATTGTTCAGGATGTCGATCAGGAAGTTCGAGTTGAACCCGATGCTCATCGGGTTACCGTCGTACTGGCAGATGATTTTTTCCTCGGCCGAGGTTGAGAAGTCGATGTCCTGTGCAGAAATGGTCATCAGGTTCTGGCTGAGGCTGAGCTTGATGAGGCTGCTGGCCTGCGAGGAGAATACCGACACACGGCGCAGCGCACTGATGAAGCCGGCACGGTCGATGGTGGCGCGGTGTGGGTTGTTCTGCGGGATGACCGAGTTGTAGTTGGGAAAGCGTCCTTCAATCAGTCGGCACACCATGTGGTAGTTGCCGGTCGTGAAACTCGCGTTGCGGTCATCGAATCCGATGCGCACCTCCCCTTCTTCTTTGGGCAGCAGGTTTTTCAGCATATTGGCCGGTTTCTTTGGCAGGATGAAGGCAGAGCGTCCTTCCCCGTGAGCACTGAAGTTCTTGCAGCGTACCAGTTTGTGTCCGTCGGAGGCCACGAAGGTGAGGTCTTCGGACGTGATGTCGAAATAGATGCCGTTCATCACCGGATGCAGTTCATCGTCGGCAGTGGCAAAGAGGCTACGGTTGATGCCATTCAGTAGGATGGCCGTGTCGATGCTCATCTCCACGGCATTGCTGCCCAGGCTTTGGGCGACGGGATATTCGTCGGCGTTCTGTCCCATCAGGCTGTACTTGCCGTTCATATATTGTACGGTAATTTCCAGATTACTCGGATTGATGGCAAAGCTCAGCGGCTGTTCGGAGATTTCCTTCAGAGCCTCCAGCAGTGTCTTCGAGTTGACGGCAAAGCGTCCGTCCTCTACCGATTCGTTCACCTCGACAGAAGTGGAGAGAGTGGTTTCGTTGTCGGAAGCTGTCATGAACAGGGTGCCGTCGCACAGTTCCATCAGAAAACAATCAAGAATAGGTAAGGAATTTTTTGAGTTGATAACACGGCTAATCGCCTGCAGGCGGCTAAACAGGGCCGAGCTTGAAACGGTAAATTTCATGGTTCTATCTTTATTTATGTAGTGTATTAATTTGAATCGCCTTATTGGGTCAAATTTCTCACGGTGGAAACTTGAATTATTTGCCAAAGTTACGAAAAGATTGCGGATGGCCCATAAAAAAGCAGGCAAAAAATTAGTCGGATTCTCAAGAAAAACGTAATTTCGTAACCGAATTAAAAATAACTGATATGGAATTACAAGGTAAAGTGATAGCCGTGCTCGAACCTAGAGGCGGTATTTCGAGAAATGGGAATGAGTGGAAGGTGCAGGAATACGTAATCGAGACCCACGACCAGTATCCGCGCAAGATGTGTTTCGACGTATTCGGCGCTGACAAGATCCAGCAGTTCAATATCCAGATAGGAGAAGAACTGAACGTTTCGTTCGACATTGACGCCCGTGAATGGCAAGGCCGTTGGTTCAATTCCATCCGTGCCTGGAAGGTGGAGCGGGTGGCGGCTCCGGGTATGCAGCCGGCTGCCCAGCCGGTTCCTCAGCCTGGGTTCCCGCCCATGAATGCGGCTCCCCAGCAGCCGGCAGATTTCGGTGGCGGTAACAGCGCAGACGACCTGCCGTTCTGATTCTGGCTGGCAAGCATAGGAAAACAGACGGAGAAAAGTGTGTAAGTATGGTTCATACACACTTTCCTCCGTCTGTTTTTTGAATACTTATCGCATTGTCCTGTTGTTTAAGAACAACACGATTAAACGACGACCGGCAGGAGGGTTCTCAAGCAGGCCCCCTTAACGGTTATGAGTTCATGCTCATCAGGAACTCTTCGTTGTCCTTGCACTTTTCCAACCGATCTTTCGTAAAGTCCATGGCTTCGATGGGATTCATGTCGCTCAGGTATTTGCGCAGAATCCACATACGGTCGAGCGTCATTCTGTCCAGCAACAGGTCGTCGCGGCGCGTGCTCGAAGCGGTGATGTTCACGGCCGGGAAGATGCGCTTGTTGCTCAGGTTGCGGTCCAGCTGCAGCTCCATGTTGCCGGTTCCCTTGAATTCCTCGAAGATTACTTCGTCCATCTTCGAACCGGTATCAATCAGGGCAGTAGCGATAATGGTCAGTGAGCCTCCGCCCTCAATGTTGCGGGCTGCTCCGAAGAACCGTTTGGGCTTGTGCAGGGCATTGGCATCCACACCTCCCGAAAGCACCTTGCCGGAGGCAGGCGATACTGTGTTGTAGGCGCGGGCCAGACGCGTAATCGAGTCGAGGAAGATAACCACATCGTGTCCGCATTCCACCATGCGCTTGGCTTTTTCTAGGACAATGCCGGCAATCTTCACGTGGCGGTCTGCCGGTTCGTCGAAGGTCGAGGCAATGACTTCAGCCTTAACGCTGCGGGCCATGTCGGTCACTTCTTCCGGACGTTCATCGATGAGCAGCATAATCATGTAGACCTCGGGATGGTTGGCCGCAATGGCATTGGCGATATCCTTCATCAGGATGGTCTTACCTGTCTTAGGCTGTGCCACAATCAGGGCACGCTGGCCCTTGCCGATGGGGGCGAACAGGTCGACTACCCGGGCAGACAGGTTGTCATCGTATCCTTTGCACAGGCGGAATTTCTCGTCGGGGAAGAGAGGAGTCAGATGGTCGAATGGAACGCGGTCTCTCACCAGAGCGGGATCCAGTCCGTTGATTTTCGATACTTTTACCAGCGGGAAATATTTTTCGCCTTCCTTCGGCGGGCGGATGGTGCCCTCTACTACATCGCCGGTCTTCAGGCCAAACAGCTTGACCTGTGTCTGCGATACGTAGATGTCATCGGGAGAAGAAAGATAATTGTAGTCGGACGAACGTAGGAAGCCGTATCCATCAGGCATGATTTCCAGTACCCCTGTACCCTGCAGGATATCATCGAATTCGTAGGGCTTTTCGGCCGGTAGTTTGGATTCCTGCTCCAAATTTTCAGTTGTTACAGCCGTCTCGACGGCCACCTCTTTCTGAGGGAAATTGGTCTGCTGCTTGTTGTTGCGGTTGTTCTGGAACCGCTGTTGACGGTTGTTCTGATTGTTTTGGAACCGCTGCTGTCGGTTGTTTTCCTTGATATTTTCCTTGTTGTTTTCTGCCTGTTGCTGTTGCAGTACCGGCGCTTCCACCTTTGTTGCCTCAAATTTGCCCAACAGTTCAGAAGGAATTTCCATTTTTTCCGAGGGAAGGTCTTCGATAGGGATGAATTCATCACCCGTATTCAGGGGAGGAAGGGGCTCTTGTTCTGCTTGCTGAACAGGCATTTCTACGGGGGCTTCAAGAGCTTTCTCTTCTGCTGATTCTTGTGGAACGGATGTTTTCTCCTGGCGTGTCTTGTTCTTCGAACCCGGCTTGCGTCCCCTTTTGGCTTTCGGCTTTTCAGCCACATCGGCTTCTGCGGCCGGCTGGGCGGTTTCTTCTGCCGGTTTGTCGACTTCTGTCATGGTGGGTGCATCTGACGGAGCCGGCTGCTGGTTGGCTTCCAGTTTCTGTGCCTTGTCCTTTGTGGCCGTGTACACCTTGTCGCCTTCTTTCTTTACGCTGATACGCGAACGTTTGCGACCTGGGTTGTCATTCTGTTTCCCCGAAGCCGATTTTTTTGCAGCTTCGGCAATAGCCTGTTCGTCCAGAATGCGGTAAACCAGTGCCTCTTTGGTCAGCTCGCTGGTCTGGCTGAGACCCAACTCTTTGGCAATCTCCTGCAATTCAGGCAAATCCTTGTCGTTTAATTGAATAATGTTATACATATAGTATAGGGTGTAATTTGAATTAGGGCAACCAAAGAAGAGTGGGAGGCAAGTCATGCCACACATAAAGACGGACACCGCTTGTTGTGGTTTCCTTGATTGCTGTTATAAAATGATAGTTTTATTTTATTTCTTTCTCTATAATAATATAAAGTATGTAAGGGTAAGAAAGATGCTACATCTTATCTCTGTTTCCCAAGTGCAATGCAAAGATAGAAACTTTTCTCGAAATATCCTATTCTTTGGAATATTTTTTCTATTTTTGCCCCACAAAACCATCTTAATTAATTCGACAAAGACATGAAAAAAGTGATTTTTACAGAGAAGGCTCCTGCAGCCATCGGCCCTTACAGTCAGGCCATTGAAGTGAACGGTATGGTGTTCTTGTCCGGTCAGATTCCGGTGAATCCCGCTACCGGCGAGTTTGTGGAAGGGGGTATTGCAGAGCAGACGGCACGTGTGTTCGAAAATATCAGCAATGTCCTGGCTGAAGCTGGACTGACTATGGACCATGTTGTCAAGACCACGGTGTTTCTGGCCGACATGTCGCTTTTCGCTGAAATGAACGGTGTTTATGCCCAGTATTTTAAGGGGGATTTTCCGGCCCGTTCGGCTGTGGCGGTCAAGGCATTGCCGAAAGGTGCATTGGTGGAGATTGAATGTGTGGCTGTTCGATAAAGGGGAGCGAAGCATATGGAAATAAAAGGAAGATTTGACCATTTCAACATTAACGTGACCCATCTCGACCGTAGCCTTCGCTTTTACGAAAAGGCGCTGGGCTTGCGGGAAGTGGGCCGCAAAGAAGCGGCCGATGGTTCTTTCATTCTGGTGTATCTGGGAGACAATACCACCGGTTTCCGCATGGAACTGACGTGGCTGCGCGATCATCCCCAGCCGTATGAGTTGGGCGAGAACGAGAGCCACCTGTGCCTGCGGGTGGAGGGCGATTACGACGAGGCCCGCCGTTTTCATAAGGAAATGGGGTGTGTCTGCTTCGAAAACGAACAGATGGGATTGTATTTTATCAATGATCCCGACGATTATTGGATTGAAATCCTCCCCGTCAAGTAAGTAACCTAATGCATAGCTTATGATGAAATATATTTCTCCGGGCTCTTGGTTCTCGCTGGAGTACCCGGATAACTGGCGTGAATTCGAAGATACGGAAGATTGTTTCCTCTTTTATAACCCCGACAAGTGGACGGGGAATTTTCGCATTTCGGCGTATCAGGGGAAAATGGAGGATTATGCCCATCGCTGCCTCGAAGGAGAACTGATGACGACCCCCGGTGCCCGACGGATAAAGGTGGGCAGATACGACTGTGCCTACTCGAAGGAGAATTTCCAGGAAAACAATGTGTGGTATACGTCCCACTTCTGGATTACCGGCCTGGGAGCCGTTTCCGTGGAATGTTCGTTTACGACGATGAAGGGCGAAAGTCCGCGTCCGGGTGAGGACATCGTGCGTACCCTGCATGTCCGTTCCGACGAAGAACGGTGGCCCAAGGAAATCATCCCCGTTCGTGTGCTTGAAATCAATGCTATCAACGAGGCGTTTGATTGGGCGGTGTCTGCCGTCAAGAAGCAGCTTGCGAAAGACTTTACGTCGGTAGAGGCTGATATAGACAACATCCAGCGTGTTATGGACAGCGGCAAATTCCCCACCTCTCAACGCAGTGCTTGGGAGAGTTTCGGCATCGCTTTTGGAGCTATTCTGGTCAACGAGATGGATGGCATGGAGTGGGTAACCGTGGTGGATGGCGACCATGAGTATCCGGCCCTCCGTTTTGCGGAAACTCCGGTGGTGATCAGCCCGGCTGCATTGATATGGGACAAGGTGGGGAAAGGTAAGTCGTGCAGCCTGAGGGCTGAGTACGAACGCATCCGCCAGGAAGTGGAGGCTGCCCTCTAATGCCGTTGCAGTCATGGTAGCTTATTTACAAGTGGAAGAACTCACCAAGTCGTTCGGTGATTTGGTGCTGTTCGACAGGATTTCTTTCGGGATTGCACAAGGGCAGCGGGTCGGGCTCATCGCCAAGAATGGGACGGGCAAGACCACTCTGCTGAATATTCTGGCCGGACGGGAGGGATACGATGCGGGGCGCATCACGTACCGACGTGACTTGCGCGTAGGGTATCTGGAGCAGTCGCCCCGCTATCCGGAACATCTGACCGTGCTGGAGGCCTGTTTCTACCACGGCAATTCGGTCGTGGACCTGATTCGTGAGTACGAGCAGTGCATGGAGACCGAGGGCAACCCGGGACTGCAGGACTTGCTGGAGCGGATGGAACATGCCAAGGCATGGGATTATGAGCGGCGGGCCAAACAGATTCTTTCCCAGCTGAAGGTCCGCGATTTCGACCAGCCGGTAGGGCAACTCTCCGGCGGCCAGCTGAAACGGGTGGCATTGGCCAACGTGCTCATCACCGAACCGGACCTGCTCATTTTGGACGAGCCGACCAACCACCTCGACCTCGACATGACCGAATGGCTGGAAGGTTATCTGGGGCAGGGAAACCTGAGCCTGCTCATGGTGACCCACGACCGTTATTTCCTCGACCGAGTGTGTTCGGAAATCCTGGAACTGGACCGTCAGGGGGTGTATGCCTATAAAGGAAACTATGCCTATTACCTACAGAAACGGCAGGAGCGCATTGAGGCTACGAATGCCGAGATAGCTCGTGCCAACAACCTGTACCGTACTGAACTGGAATGGATGCGCCGGATGCCCCAGGCTCGCGGCCACAAGGCCCGCTACCGCGAGGAGGCCTTCTACGAACTGGAGAAGGTGGCCAAGCAGCGGCTGTATGACAACAGCGTGAAGCTCGATGTGAAGGCGGCGTACATTGGCTCGAAGATTTTCGAGGCCGACCACCTGTGCAAACGGTTTGGCGACCTGACCATTCTCGACAACTTTTCCTATGTCTTCTCTCGCTACGAGAAGATGGGCATTGTGGGAGACAATGGTACCGGCAAGTCCACCTTCCTGAAGCTGCTGCTGGGGTTGGAGCACCCCGACAGCGGTAAGCTCGACATCGGCGAAACAGTCCGTTTCGGCTATTACTCGCAGGAAGGACTGCAATTCGACGAACAGATGAAGGTCATTGATGTGGTGGCCGACATTGCTGAAGTCATTGAGTTGGGAGACGGCCGCCGCCTCACGGCCAGCCAGTTCCTGCAGCATTTCCTGTTCTCGCCGGAAACGCAGCACAGCTATGTCTACAAGCTCAGTGGGGGAGAACGCCGCCGCCTGTATCTCTGTACCGTGCTGATGCGCAACCCTAACTTCCTCGTGTTGGACGAGCCTACCAACGACCTCGACATTGTCACCCTGCAGGTGCTGGAGGAATACTTGCAGGCGTTCAAGGGATGTGTCATCGTGGTCAGCCACGACCGCTATTTCATGGACAAGGTGGTTGACCATCTGCTGGTGTTCCGTGGACAGGGTGACATCCGAGACTTTCCAGGCAACTATTCCGACTACCGCGACTGGAAGCAGGTAAAGGAGGAACACGACCGTCAGGAGGTGAAAGTACGCGAGGAGAAGAAACCGGCAGTCCGCGTGCGTACCAACGACCGTCGCCGTCTCACGTTTAAGGAGCGGCGCGAGATGGAGCAGCTGGAACAGGACATTGCCGCACTGGAAGCCGAAAAGAAACAGATAGAGGATGCCCTGTGCAGCGGCACGCTCAGTGTAGACGAGCTGACAGAGAAATCCAAGCGGCTGCCTCTGCTGGACGACGAACTGGATGAGAAATCCATGCGCTGGTTGGAATTGAGCGAAGTGGAAGGGTAGGTGTCCTTTCTGTTTCTGTGTTGCGCGATATAACGAAAGGCGTTCCGCTCACGTTAGTACTTCCTCGGCGTTCAAAAAAATCAATGAATGAAATCTGAGGAGCATCGGCTGCGGGTGAAGCCTGACCTTTTTTGCTGAAAGCTGTCAGTAAACCAGCAAAAACGATCGAAATTCCGGCAAACGTTTGGCTGTATTGCGGAGATGGCGTATATTTGTCGGGATAGGAGGCAATGACCACGGACCGGTGAAGAGGAAGTCGGGAAGGGGATTGAGAGATTGCCCCTGCTAAAAAACAGTCTGAACCTACATGGAAGAATTATTGGCAAACAGTGTGGTGGTCAAGAACAACCGGAGTAACAGCTTGATCAACCGGAAAATGATATTGCGGATTCTAGGCATCCTGCTTCACCTGGAAGGGGTGATGCTTCTGGTATGCATGGGTGTGTCGTTGGCTTACGGGGAAGCGGCTTACCAGAGTTTCGGCTATTCGGCCTTGACGACGATGGCGGTCGCTTTTCTGTTCCAGTTTTTGGGGAAAGGCGGCGACAACAGTATTTCCCGACGCGACGGGTATTGCATCGTGGCCTTCTCGTGGATGCTGTTTACGGTGTTCGGGATGTTGCCCATGCTGCTGAGCGGTGAGATTCCTGCGGTGACAGATGCCTTTTTCGAGACGATGTCGGGCTTTACCACTACGGGGGCTACGATTCTGGATGACATCGAGTCGCTTTCCCACGGCATGCTGTTCTGGCGTTGTTTCACTCAATGGATTGGTGGCCTGGGGATTGTTTTCTTCACGGTAGCCTTCCTGCCCATCTTCGGACTGGGAAACCAGGTGTTGTTTTCGGCAGAGGCGACGGGGGTGAACCACGACAAGATCCACCCCAAGATCAGTGTGATGGCCAAATGGCTCTGGACACTTTACCTGTTGCTGACGGCATCGTGCGGCCTGTTGCTGATGGCAGGAGGGATGGAGCCGTTCGATGCGGTGTGCCATGCCTTCACCACGGCGGCGACCGGGGGGTACTCGACTAAGCAGGACAGCATCGCTTATTGGAACTCGCCCTTCATAGAATATGTGATAGCTATCTTCATGGTATTGGCAGGGGTGAATTTTACCTTGTATTTTAAATGCTTGAAAGGCCAGTTCTCGCACCTGCTGCAGAATGATGAGGTGAAGTTCTACCTTGGCACGGTGGTGGGAATCACACTTGCCTGCACCTTGTCATTGTATCTGTTCAATCACTATGGGGCAGAGGAAGCGTTTCGCAAGGCGTTCTTCCAGGTGGCCTCCATCTTTAGCTCGTGCGGATATGCTACCGATGACTATGTCCAGTGGGCCCCGTTCACCTGGCTGCTGCTGGTCTATCTGATGCTGGCGGGCGGTTGCACCGGCTCTACCTGTGGAGGTATCAAAAGTATGCGCGTACTTATTATTCTCAAGAACATGCGCAATGAATTCAGCCGCCTGATTCATCCCCGTGCCGTATTGCCGGTGAAGGTGAACCACCAGGCGGTGCCGACCGCTACCATTTCTACCGTTTCCACGTTTATTCTATGCTATGTGGGCTGTCTATTTCTGGGATGGCTGGCATTGATGGTCATGGGGGTAGGCTTCGTGGAGTCCTTCGGGGTGGCCGTGTCGAGCCTGGGCAATACCGGCCCTGCTTTCGGACAATTTGGACCTGCCTATTCCTGGAATGCATTGCCGATGGCCGGAAAATGGCTGAGTTCGTTTCTTATGCTCATCGGCCGTCTGGAGATTTTTGGCATTCTGCTGATGTTTGTGCCGAGTTTCTGGCACAAGCGATAAGAGAGCCCGGACAGGGACGACAATTCGGCCAGGTGTATCTGGAGGAAAGCGGCAAAATGATTTCTAACAATACTATTCACGAACTGCCAGTTTGCTTTTGAATTGTAATCTTTACACTTAATTTCCTTACGATTTGAAATTGCTGATAAAAAAGTAGAAGAAAGAACGATGATTTTGTTTCCGGTAAAGCATAAAGTAGTAATTTTGTGGCAGAAATAAAACAAAAAGATATGTAAATACTGAAAGTGATTTCAAAAAGATATAATTGAGTAGCGTATAAGATAAGAGAGAGAAAGCAGATAGGTATTAATTAAAAACAGTAAAGCAATGAAAAGAATGTTTCAAAAAGGATGGTTACCTTTGGTAGCAGTGATGGCGCTCCCGGCCGTTTCGGTAGCGCAGGACAAGCCGGAAGCCTCTGTGGGTGTGGATCTTGTCAGTGGATATCTTTGGCGTGGCCAGGATTTGGGCAATGTCAGTATTCAGCCTTCGGCGGCAGTCGGCTACAAAGGATTTACCCTGTCGGGATGGGGATCGGTAGGTTTCGATAAGGAAGACACCAAGGAATTCGACCTCACACTGGGGTATGCTACCGGAGGGTTCAGTATTTCGGTCACAGACTATTGGTTTAACGGCGGTGCCGGTTATTTCCACTATGGGGCACATAACACGGCGCATGTGTTTGAAGCTCAGGTGGGGTACGACTTTGGTCCGTTGGCTGTGAACTGGTTTACCAATTTTGCCGGTGACGACGGTGTGAACAAAGACGGCGACCGGGCGTATTCTTCGTATGTGTCGGTTGCGGCTCCGTTCCGTTTGGGTGGACTGGACTGGACGGCCGAAGTGGGGGCCACCCCTTGGGCCACTACTTTCTACAATGACGGTACCAACGGCTTTGAAGTGTGCGATATCAGCCTGGGAGTCACGAAAGAAGTGAAGATTTCCGATAGTTTCTCGCTGCCGGTCTTTGCTAAGGCCACGTGGAACCCGGCTACAGAAGGAGCCTACTTTGCAGTAGGAATGACCTTCTGACGAGAAGAAGATACGATTGATACAAAAGCTACATACAAGATATAAATACAACTGATTATGAAAAAGATTGAAGCAATTATCCGACGGACCAAATTCGAGGACGTGCGCGATGCCCTGCTCGAAGCCGACATCGAATGGTTCTCCTATTATGAGGTAAGAGGAATCGGAAAAACCCGTGAAGGCCGCATTTACCGCGGCGTGGTCTATGACACCAGTTCCATTGAACGAATCCTGCTCTCTGTCGTGGTGCGCGAGAAAAACGTGGAGAAAACGGTGCAGGCTATTATGAAGGCTGCTCAGACCGGTGAAATCGGAGACGGACGTATTTTTATCATCCCCATTGATGATGCCGTGCGTATCCGGACCGGTGAACGGGGCGACATTGCCCTTTACAATGCTGAGCAGGAGAAGTAATCCTTCAAGCGCAAGAACTACAACAACGATTTATTGGCAAAATACAACTACAACTCAACAAGAAAAAAGTATGAAATCTGATACAACCAGCAAGTTGCGGTCCCTCGTCGGACTGGCTTGCGCTATGTTCCTTATGCCGGCAACGGCATTGGCCGAGGAGGTCGTACCTGCTACTGACCCTGTGGCCGATTCATTGGCAGAACTTGCCACGGGTGTCAACACGGTCTGGATGTTGCTGGCAGCCATGCTTGTCTTCTTCATGCAACCTGGCTTTGCCCTGGTGGAAGCAGGATTTACCCGCTCGAAAAATACTGCGAACATCCTGATGAAGAACCTCGTGGACTTCATGTTTGGTTCGTTGCTCTTCTGGGTCATCGGTTTCGGACTGATGTTCGGAGTGGGCGGATTTGTGGGAGCCCCTCACTTTATTGACCTGGATGCCATGGCAAAGGTCATCGACAACGGTCTTCCTATCGAAGGATTCCTGATTTTCCAGACGGTCTTCTGCGCAACCTCTGCCACTATCGTGTCGGGAGCGATGGCCGAACGTACCAAATTTTCCATGTACTTGGTATATACAGTGTTCATCAGTGTGCTGATCTATCCGATTTCGGGCCATTGGACATGGGGCGGCGGCTGGCTGATGGACGGCAGTGAAGATTCGTTCATGATGCGTCTCTTCGGCTATGCTTCGCACGACTTTGCCGGGTCGATGGTGGTACACTCAGTAGGCGGATGGATTGCCTTGGTCGGTGCGGCCATCCTGGGCCCGCGTATGGGAAAGTTCGGCAAGGATGGCAAGGCGCGTGCCATTCCGGGTCATAACCTGACCATCGCTGCCTTGGGTGTCTTCATCCTGTGGTTCGGCTGGTTCGGCTTCAACCCCGGTTCGCAGTTGGCTGCCGCTTCTGCTGACGATCAGACGGCAATCTCTCATGTATTCCTGACCACCAACCTGGCTGCTTGTGCCGGCGGTGTGCTGGCCTTGGTTGTCAGCTGGCTGAAGTTCGGAAAACCTTCCCTTTCGCTGACCCTCAATGGTATTTTGGCTGGTCTGGTCGGTATCACTGCCGGTTGTGACGTTGTTTCTCCCTTGGGATCTGCCATCATCGGTGCCGTTTGTGGTATCGTGATGATTTACTCGGTGGAATTCATCGAACACAAGCTGAAGATTGACGATCCGGTAGGTGCCTCTTCGGTACACGGAGTCTGCGGTACGCTGGGTACGATACTGGTCGGTCTCTTTGCCGTAGACGGCGGCACCTTCTATGGAGGCGGTTTCGGTTTCCTGGGTGCTCAGATCTTTGCTGCTGTGGTAGTAGCCTTCTGGGCAGCTGTGATGGGATTCATCATCTTCAAGTGCCTTGACAAGCTGCATGGTCTGCGTGTTCCGTCGCGCATTGAAGAAGAAGGACTCGACATCTACGAACACGGAGAGTCTGCTTATAATCATTGATTCTGTGAAACAAGAAATTACGTATACATTAATACAAACAACAACATTATGTCAACATTAAGATTTAGAGTAGTAGAGAAGGCTTTCCAAGCCAAACCTCTAGAGGTAAGAGTTCCCGCGGAACGTCCGAGTGAATATTTCGGCAAGTACGTTTTCAACCGCGAGAAAATGTTCAAGTACCTGCCCAGCAGTGTATATACCAAATTGGTGGATGCCATGGATAATGGTGCCGCACTGGAACGTGAAGTGGCCGACCAAGTGGCTGAGGGCATGAAGCGCTGGGCAACCGAACTGGGGGTGACACACTATACCCACTGGTTCCAGCCCCTGACGGAAGGCACGGCTGAAAAGCACGATGCGTTCGTGGAACACGACGGCAAGGGCGGCATGATGGAAGAATTTTCTGGCAAGCTCCTCGTACAGCAGGAGCCAGATGCCTCCTCCTTCCCCAACGGCGGTATACGCAATACGTTTGAAGCACGCGGCTACAGTGCCTGGGACCCCTCATCTCCCGTCTTCGTAGTGGATGATACCCTCTGCATTCCGACCGTGTTCATCGCCTATACCGGTGAATCGCTCGACTATAAGGCACCGCTGCTGAAGGCGCTGCGGGCTGTGAACAAGGCTGCCGTGGATGTCTGCCACTACTTCGATCCGAACGTAAAGAAGGTGATGGCTTATCTGGGCTGGGAGCAGGAATATTTTCTGGTGGACGAAGGGTTGTATGCAGCCCGTCCTGACCTGCTGCTGACGGGACGTACGCTGATGGGCCATGAGGCTTCGAAGAATCAGCAGTTGGAAGACCACTATTTCGGTGCCATTCCGACTCGTGTGGCTGCTTTCATGAAGGATCTTGAAATCCAGGCTTTGGAACTGGGCATTCCTGTAAAGACCCGTCATAATGAGGTGGCTCCCAACCAGTTCGAGCTGGCGCCCATCTTCGAGGAATGTAATCTGGCCGTCGATCATAACATGCTCATCATGTCGCTGATGCGCAAGGTGGCCCGCAACCATGGTTTCCGGGTGCTGCTGCATGAGAAGCCCTTCAAGGGTGTCAACGGTTCGGGCAAGCACAACAACTGGTCGTTGGGTACCGATACCGGTGTGCTGCTGATGGCTCCGGGCAAGACTTCTGAAGAGAACCTGCGCTTCATTACCTTTATCGTGAACACACTGATGGCCGTTTACCGTCACAACGGACTGCTGAAGGCATCCATCATGAGTGCCACCAACGCCCATCGTCTGGGTGCGAACGAGGCACCTCCCGCCATCATCTCTTCGTTCCTAGGCAGCCAGTTGAGCCGTGTGCTCGACCACATGGAGGAAAGTGAGGCCGACGAACTCATCACCTTGGGCGGCAAGCACGGCATGAAGCTGGATATTCCTCAGATTCCGGAACTGCTCATCGACAATACTGACCGTAACCGCACCTCGCCCTTTGCTTTCACCGGCAACCGTTTTGAGTTCCGTGCCGTAGGTTCGGAAGCCAACTGTGCGAGTGCCATGATTGCTCTGAATACAGCCGTGGCCGAACAGCTTATTGAGTTCAAGGCTGCCGTTGACGCACTTATCGAGAAGGGTGAGCCCAAGATTTCGGCCATCATCCAGGTGGTACGCGAATACATCAAGACATGCAAGCCTATCCGCTTCGACGGCAACGGCTACAGCGAGGAATGGAAAGAAGAGGCTGCCCGCCGTGGCCTGGATTGCGAGACCAGCTGTCCGCTCATCTTCGACCGTTACCTGACTCCTGAGAGCATTGCCATGTTCGAGGCTGCTGGAGTCATGACGCAGAAGGAGCTGGAAGCCCGCAATGAGGTGAAGTGGGAAACCTATACCAAGAAGATTCAGATTGAGGCCCGCGTGCTGGGTGACCTGGTGATGAACCATATCGTGCCTATCGCCATCGAGTACCAGAGCAAGCTTATTGATAATGTCTATAAGTTAAAGGGGCTCTTCCCGGCCGAAGAATTGGAGAAACTCTCGGGCGAAAACCTGGCCCTGATTCGCAAGATTTCAGAGCATACCGCTTACATCAAGGAGCATGTCGATGCTATGGTCAATGCCCGTAAGGTAGCCAACAAGCTTACCGACGAACGGGAAAAAGCCATTGCCTACCACGACAACATTGCACCCATGCTGGAGGAAATCCGCTACCACATTGACAAGCTGGAGCTGATTGTAGACGACCAGATGTGGACGCTTCCCAAATATCGTGAGCTGCTTTTCATTAGATAAGGTTTTGTGTGAAGGGTTGTCTGGAACAAAACATTGTACTGTTTCAGCAACCCTCACAGGCAAATCATTACCTCTAATTTTATTTCTTATTGGTTGTTTGATAGTCCGGTTTCTCCGTGAGGAAAGGCCGGACTTCCATTCGGACAACCGGTGGTTTGTTATTCATAGTTGCGGTATTGGAGGGGCGACATGCCCGTATGCTTCTTGAAGTAGCGGCCGAAGAACGACTGGTCGGTGAACTTCATGCGGTTGGAAATCTCCTGGATGTTCAGATGGCTGTTTTTCAGCATCACCTTGATTTCCATGATGGCATGTCGGTCGATGATTTCCTTGGTTGTTTCGTGGCTCATTTCCTGCACGATATTCGACAGATAGCGGGGAGTGATGCTGAGCTTGCGGGCATAAAAGTTCACTTCGCGGTGCACGGCACAGTTCTGGTGGACCAGCTGGAGAAAATTCTTGAACAGTTCTTCCTTGCGGCTCACCCATTTGATACCGTTTTGCTGGAAATGCTGCTGGGTGCGGCTGTAGAAATGGAACAGCAGGTTCTGGCAGTAGTTGCCGGCCATCTGCCGGCGATAGCGATTGCCGGTGTCTTGGCTGATAGTGCTGACCAGCGAGATGGTGTGGCGCAACAGGGCGGCTTCATCGTCGGGCAAGACCACCATGGGCCGTTCTTTGATGAAATGGAAAAATGCAGGTTCCAGGCAGTTGCTTACTTCGGTGAAAATTGACTGGCAGAAGCCCATGCACACCAGTCCGAATTGGTCGGTTACGTGATTCACCTGCACGATAAACCCCGGGAGGAGTACCAACTGCGTGTTGGGGCAGATGGTATATTTCCGGAGATTGATTTCGATTTCTGCTTCTCCCTGTAAGCAGAAAAGTACATATAGTCCAGTTGCCTTAAAATAAAAATCCTCGGGTACAGCAAGGGTTTCTGTACTCACCATGAGAGGACGTTCATCCGATAGATTCCAATGATTCATATCCCATTGTTTTTTGTTGTTTTGAGTAGCGATTGTGTATTTCTTGTTTAGTTTACAAATATAGTTTTTTCGTCTAATCCGACAATGGAAAGTTCTTATTTTTCATGCATATAGCTAAATATAGAACTCGCACTGGCGAATTTATGTCTTTAACTTTGTCATCGTTTTCAATATAGGAACAAAAAGATGAGTAAAAAAAGACAAATGAAAAGACCCCTGTTTCAGGGACAGCCGTGCTGGTTTATGACAGCGCTGGGCTGTATGCTGCTGCTTTCCAGCAGCTGTAAAGAATCTTCAGGTGGACAACCGGTCGCCGAATATGCGACCATGGCGGTCACGCCGACCGACAAGGTGCTGACTGCATCGTATTCTGCCACTATCCGAGGCCGGCAGGACATCGAGATTTATCCGCAAGTGAGCGGAACACTGACCCGTCTGTGTGTCACCGAGGGACAAGAGGTACGGGCAGGACAAGTGTTGTTCGTGATTGACCAAGTACCTTATCGGGCGGCCTTGCAGACGGCAACAGCCAACGTGGAAGCAGCTACGGCGGCGTTGGCCACGGCAAAACTAACCTTCGAGAGCAAGAAGGAACTGTTTGCCAAAAAGGTGGTGTCGAGTTTCGACCTGCAGACGGCAGAAAATGCCTGGCTCTCTGCCAAGGCAGGACTGGCACAGGCGCGTGCCCAGGAGGTGATTGCCCAAAACAATCTGTCGTACACCGAAGTGAAGAGTCCGGCCAACGGGGTGGTCGGTACCTTGCCCTACCGGGTGGGGGCCTTGGTGGCTCCTCAGGGAATGCCACAGCCACTGACAACGGTGTCGGATAACTCGAACATGTATGTCTACTTCTCGCTCACCGAGAACCAGTTGCTCTCGCTGGTACGCCAGTACGGGTCGAAACAAGGGATCCTGGAGCAATTGCCCGAGGTAGAACTGCAACTGAACGACAAGAGCCTGTATAACCGAAAAGGCCGGATTGAAAGTATCAGTGGCGTCGTGGACCGTTCGACGGGTACTGTATCGCTGCGTGCGGTCTTCCCGAATCCCGAAGGATGGCTTTACAGCGGTACTTCTGGCAACATCCTCCTGTCTACCGAACGCAAGAACTGTCTCTGTATTCCGCAAACGGCGGCGTTCGAAGTACAGGACCGCTCGTATGTCTACAAGATTGTGGACGGAAAGGCCAGTGCATCGCCCGTTGCCGTGACCCGTTTGAACGGCGGTCAGGAATACATAGTGGAAGATGGACTTCAGGCCGGTGAGGTGATCGTGGCCGAAGGTGTGGGCCTGTTGCGCGAAGGAACAGAAATCATCGCGAAGAATCACCAATAATCTTTCGGGATTTCAAAACTAAGCTCATAAATTGGAAGAAAAATGAATCTACGAACATTTATCGAACGTCCGGTCTTTTCGGCTGTTATCTCCCTGGTAATTGTCATCCTGGGACTGATTGGCCTGTTTACGCTGCCGGTTGAGCAGTATCCGGACATTGCCCCTCCGACCGTTATGGTGTCAACTAACTATTATGGCGCCAGTGCTGAAACGTTGCAGAAGAGTGTCATTGCACCATTGGAGGAATCCATCAACGGTGTGGAAAACATGACTTATATGACCTCTACCGCCAGCAACTCGGGTACGGTGATGATTTTTGTCTACTTCAAGCAGGGAACCGACCCGGACATGGCGGCGGTGAACGTGCAGAACCGTGTGTCGAAAGCTACCGGACAGCTCCCGATTGAGGTGACCCAGGTGGGAGTGACTACCCTGAAACGCCAGACCAGTATGCTGCAGGTGTTTACTTTGAGCAGCCCCGACGACAGCTATGACGAGGGTTTCCTGGCCAACTATATCAGCATCAACCTGAAACCCGAAATCCTGCGTCTGCAGGGAGTCGGCGAAATGGTGATTCTGGGAGCAGACTACTCCATGCGTGTCTGGATGAAGCCGGATGTGATGGCCCAGTACGGACTGGTTCCCTCGGATGTGACGGCAGTTCTGGCCGAGCAGAACATCGAAGCGGCTACCGGTTCGTTCGGGGAGAATTCTCCCGAAACCTATCAATATACGATGAAATACACGGGCCGTTTGCTGCAGCCCGAAGAGTTCGGAAACATTGTCATCCGCTCGACCGACAATGGCGAGGTGCTGAAGCTGAAAGACATTGCCACCATTGAACTGGGGCGTGAAAACTATTCGTATGTCGGTACGCTGAACAGCCATCCGGGTGTGTCGTGTCTGGTGTTCCAGACGGCGGGTTCGAACTCGACGGAAGTGAACCGGCAGATTGACGCCATGCTGGAGGAGGCCCGGAAGGATCTTCCCAAGGGGGTGGAACTGACGCAGATGATGAGTACGAACGACTTCCTGTTTGCTTCTATCCATGAGGTGGTGAAGACCCTGATTGAGGCTGTTATCCTTGTCGTATTGGTGGTGCTGGTCTTCCTACAGAACCTGCGGGCCACCCTGATTCCGCTGGTTGGTATCTTGGTGTCGCTGGTAGGTACTTTTGCCTTTATGTCGGTAGCCGGATTCAGTATCAACCTGATTACCCTGTTTGCACTGGTGCTGGTCATCGGTACGGTGGTCGACGACTCCATTGTGGTGGTCGAGGCGGTTCAAGCCCGCTTCGATGTGGGTTACCAGTCTTCTTATATGGCCAGCATCGATGCCATGAAGGGCATTTCGAATGCGGTCATTACATCCTCGTTGGTATTCATGGCCGTGTTCATCCCCGTGTCGTTCATGAGCGGAACTTCGGGCACTTTCTATACCCAGTTCGGACTGACCATGGCCGTGGCCGTCGGCATTTCGGCCATTAACGCCCTGACCCTCAGTCCGGCGCTCTGTGCCTTGCTGTTGCGCCCTGTTCGCGAAATCGGAGAAGGTGAGCGGCTCACCTTTGCTCAGCGCTTCGCCAAAGCCTTCAATGCGGCATTTGTGACGATGGTTGCTAAGTACAAGGTGGGGGTCTTGTTCTTCATCAAACGCCGCTGGCTGGTGGGTACGCTCGTTGTCTGCTCCATGGTGCTGCTGGTGGTGCTGATGAACTCCACCAAGACCGGTCTGGTGCCCGACGAGGACCAGGGAGTCGTATTGGTGAACGTTACGACACCGTCCGGTTCGTCATTGGCCACGACCGACAAGGTGATGCAGCGCATCGAGCAGCGGCTGAAGCAGATTCCCAAGCTGAAGAACCTGATGCGTACCTCCGGCTATAGCCTGATTGGCGGCCAGGGCAATTCGGGCGGTATGTTCATTGTCCGTCTCGAAGACTGGAAAGACCGGACGAAACGCAGCGAGCAGGTGCAGGCTGTCATCGGTCAGGTGTATGCCTTGACGGCCGATATCAAGGACGCTTCCGTCTTCGCCATGTCGCCCGGTATGATTCCGGGCTATGGTATGGGTAACTCGCTCGACGTAAATATGCAAGACAAGATGGGCGGCGACCTGAACGAGTTCTATGCCCATACGCAGGAGTATATCGGTGTGCTGAACCAGCGGCCGGAAGTGTCGCGGGCCTATTCTACCTTTGCTGTCAACTATCCGCAGTGGCAGGTAAGTGTAGATGCCGCCAAATGCAAGCGGGCCGGTCTGACCCCGAATGCGGTACTGGCTTGTCTGTCGGGCTATTATGGCGGACAGTATGTATCTGATTTCAACCGTTTCTCGAAAGTCTATAAGGTGATGATTCAGGCCGATCCGGCCTACCGCCTGGATGAGACTTCGCTCAACAATGCCTTCGTCCGTACGGCGACGGGCAGCATGGCACCTCTGAGCCAGTTCATTTCGCTGAAGCGTGTTTATGGAGCCGAAACACTGAGCCGCTTCAATATGTATAACTCCATCGCCGTGAGTGTGATGCCGGCCGACGGCTACAGTACCGGCGATGCTATCCGCGCCGTACGCGAGGTGGCATCGACCACGCTTCCCAAAGGCTACGGATTCGACTTTGGCGGTATCACCCGTGAGGAAAGCCAGCAAGACGGAACCACTGCCGTTATTTTCGGTATCTGCGTGCTGATGATTTACCTCATTCTCTGTGCCTTGTACGAGAGCTTTCTCATTCCGTTTGCGGTTATTCTGGCAGTACCTGCCGGACTGATGGGCTCCTTCCTCTTTGCCAAGTTCGTGGGACTGGAGAACAACATCTACCTGCAGACCGGTCTGATCATGCTGATTGGCTTGCTGGCCAAGACTGCCATTCTGTTGACCGAATATGCCGCCGAGCGTCGCAAGAGTGGTATGAGCCTGACATCGGCTGCTCTGACTGCCGCAGAAGTCCGTCTGCGTCCTATCCTGATGACCGTGGCCACACTCGTCATCGGTCTGTTCCCCCTGATGGCTGCCACCGGCGTAGGAGCCAACGGTAACCGCTCGTTGGGAACGGGTGTCGTAGGCGGTATGGTCATCGGTACACTGGCTCTGCTGTTCCTCGTGCCTACGCTGTTCATCGTCTTCCAGTATCTGCAGGAAAAGCTGCATCCCCAGCAGTTCGAGCACACGGAAGACTGGCAAATCCAAGAAGAATGCGCCAAAGCGGCTATCGAACGTCAACATCATATCGATGAAACACATAAAGGAGACACTACTTATGAAAACTAACTTACTGATACTGGCCACTGCCGCTTGTACATTGAGCGGTTGCGGCATCTATTCATCGTATCATCCCGCCACCGAAGTTCCCGAGGGACTCTATGGCGAGGAGGCAGCACATGCCGATACGACGGCCTCTTTGGCCGACAAGGGGTGGCGGGACTTCTTCCAGGACCCTCAGCTATGTGCACTGATTGAATTGGGATTGCAGAACAATACCGATCTGCAGGCGGCCCGGTTACGGGTGACAGAGGCTGAGGCGACACTGCTGTCGGCCAAGTTAGCCTATCTGCCTTCCTTTGCACTGGCTCCCCAGGGCACGGTGAGCAGCTTCGACGGAGCGAAAGCGGTGCAGACCTATACGTTACCTGTAACGGCCAGTTGGGAACTGGATTTCTTCGGTCGGCTGCGGAATGCCAAGCGGCAGGCGAAGGCCCTGCTCGAACAGAGCCGAGATTATCGTCAGGCCGTACAGACCGGTCTGGTGGCTGGTATTGCCAATGCGTATTATACGTTGCTGATGCTGGATGCCCAACTGGATATCTCGCAGCAGACCGAACGATCTTGGCAAGAAACGGTCGAGTCCATCCGTGCGCTGATGGAGGCCGGCATGGCCAATGAGGCAGCCGTCTCCCAAATGGAAGCGGCCAGTTGTTCAGTCAGCAATGCTGTTTTGGACCTTAGGGAACAGATTAATACGGTAGAGAACAGCCTGTCCCTGTTGTTGGCAGAGCCCATACACGCCATCGGACGCGGACGCCTGGACGGGCAGCACTTCCCAGAAGGTCTACTGGTGGGAGTGCCACTGGAAATCCTCTCGAAACGTCCGGATGTACGCAGTGCCGAACGGGGGCTGGAGGCAGCCTTTTACGTGGCCAACCAATCCCGATCTTCGTTCTATCCGTCCGTGGTGCTGTCCGGTACGGCCGGATGGACCAACTCTGCAGGGGGCATGATTGTCAACCCGGCCAAGTTCGTGGCTACGGCAGTGGGCTCGCTGATGCAACCACTCTTCAATAAAGGGACGAACCTGGCTCGCTTAAAAATTGCCAAGGCACAGCAGGAAGAGGCCCGGCTTGCCTTCCAGCAGACCTTGCTGAATGCGGGAGCTGAAGTGAACGAGGCTCTGGAGCAGTGTCAGACGGCCCGCAAGAAGTCAGCGTATTATGAGCGTCAGGTGGCTTCCTTGGACAAAGCGTTAACCAGCACGCGCTTGCTGATGGAGCATGGCACTACTACTTACCTGGAAGTACTGACGGCGCAACAGTCGTTGCTGAATGCCCAGCTTGGGCAGGTGGCCAACCGTTGCATCGAGATACAGGGCCTTATCGGTCTGTACCAGGCATTGGGCGGTGGTGCCGATGAAGACCGTTGAAGTAGCCTCCTCGAAAATGGAGGATGTGTGAAATTCCTTGCACCATCGATTTGTCATTGGTAGCGTAGCGAAGGGTCTGTGAAGGGTTAGTTGATGCTTCGCTATGCTCCCAATGACGCAAACTCCTATCATTGACATGAACTCGATGAATGGAAACTGACTGAAGGATAAGCATCCATACCATTCTATTTCCGGCAAGATTAATAACCTTATCGCCCATGAAGGTAGCTGGCTTTGGCAATGTAGCCAATCAGGATGCTTTTCCCAGACAAGTCTTGCCTTATACGGAATTCATCGGACCCACGTTATCATTTCTTTAGGCCGACTTCTGTCTCTCCTTGGCGGTTTTTTTGCCGAACTGCTCGTCGATGTGCAAGAGAGCGGCCACACCGAAGGTGGCCAGGGTGCAGACCATGATCCAGATGAAAAACAAGGGATATCCCAGCGTTTCCTGCATCCACCCGGCTATCATGCCCGGTAGCATCATGCCAATGGCCATGAAGGCCGTACAGATGGCATAGTGGGCGGTCTGGTGAGGCCCCTGTGCGTAATAGATCAGGTAGAGCATATAGGCCGTGAAGCCGAACCCGTAACCGAACTGCTCCACAAACAGACAGAGATTGATGAGGGGAAGAAGGGTGGTCTGCGTGAAACTGAGCAACACGTAAACGGCATCGGGCAGGGAGATAGCCCATACCATGGGCCACAGGCAGCGGCGGAGACCGTAGCGGGCCACCGCCATTCCTCCAATAATGCCTCCCAAGGTCAGTCCGATGATGCCTATGGTTCCCTGGGCGAAACCGACCTGTTGGGTGGTCATCCCCAAGCCACCAGCTTCCAGCGGGTCAATCAGAAAGGGAATGCTCATCTTGGCCAACTGTGCTTCGGGCAGGCGATAGAGCAGCATGAACAGCAGGGCCACTCCGGCCTTCTCTTTTTGGAAGAAGGTGCGGAACGTATGCAGGAAATCTTTCACGATGTGGCCCTGGATACCGGTTGTGGCCGGATGGTCCTGGTCGGGACGGGGCAGTGCCAGGCTGTGGTAGAGCCAGCAGCCGAGCATCAGGCCGGCTGCCACCAGAAAGGTTAGGCTCCAGGCCAGCGGAATACGCCCGGTAGAGGTTTCCAACGCTCCGGCCAGCATGATGAGTAGCCCTTGGCCGGCAATGGTGGCGATACGGTAGAACGTGCTGCGAATGCCGACGAACAGGGCCTGCTGGTGTTCGGTCAGTCCCAGCATGTAGAAACCGTCGGCAGCGATATCATGGGTGGCCGAACTAAAGGCCAGAAGCCAGAAGATGGCCAGCGAGAGGCGGAAGAAGTGGGAGGCAGGCAGCGTAAAGGCAATGCCCGCCAGTCCGGCACCGAGCAGCAGCTGCATCCACACGATCCACCAGCGTTTGGTCTTCAGCAGGTCGATGAAGGGGCTCCACAGCGGCTTGATGACCCACGGCAGGTTCAGCCAGCTGGTATAGAGGGCAATGTCGGTGTTCGAGATGCCCATACGTTTATACATGACCAGTGACAGGGTCATGACCACTACGTAAGGAATACCTTCGGCAAAATACAACGTCGGTACCCATTTCCAAGGAGAGGAAGGCTTCATATTAATACAGTTTCCGAATGTCCGCTCCCTTATAATAATGCAGGAGAATTTCGTTGTAGTTGCATCCCTGTTCGCCCATTACGGCTGCTCCAATCTGGCAAAGCCCGACTCCGTGTCCCCAGCCTGCACCGACCAGTTCGAACCATTCGGGCACACCCGATTCGGAGAGAGGACCCTTGTCCACCACGAAGGCGGAACTGAGCAGATGGCTGTCGGAAAGCGTGCGGCGGATTTCCAGTTCCTTGCCGATGATCAGGGTCTTGAGTGTACCCACAATCTTCAGGCGGCTCAGACGGCCCGACTTGCCGCGTTCCACGGGCTGGAGGTCGAGAATGTCACCGTAGTCGCATTTGGTTTTCGTGCGGATGAGTTCTGCCAGTTCTTCCTGGGTGTAATGGACCTTCCAGCGGTAGAAATCGTGCGTTTCCTGGTCGTAGTTGTTCAGAATCTGCCGCAAGATGTGTGCGTCGCGGGTGTTGCACCAGGCTTTGGGCGAGGTGCGTATCCAGCGGCTGGCCGCTTCTTCCTGGGTCAGGTCGGGCATATCGGTATCTTCTCCGTCGCGCACTGCCGAGAGGTAGGGGAAGGACTTGTCTTCCCAGCAGTAGCTGAAATCTTCGGTCGCACCGCCACAACATTTCGAGAAGCGGGCGTCGCAGATGCGGTTGTCGAACATCAGCACCTGTCCGCGGGTGGCCGTTACTGCCTGGCTGACGCTGGGATTTGACGCCTTGGTGATGCCTTGGTAGCGTTGGCAATGGTCGTCGGCACAGACATCGAAGACGGTATGGTCTTCCCGGTCGTACCAGCGGATGTATTCCGTGTCGGTCTTCACGAACGAAAAGAAGCCCCCGTCCTTCTTGCAGAGCGCATGGCGTTTCTCAATCTGTGCCAGCAGCCAGCTGCGGGAGATGACGGCGTGTGCCTTGAGGAATTCCAGGGAGGACGAGGCGCTCATTTCCGATGAGATGACGCTGGTGAGGTATTCCTCGACCGGCAGCAGGTTGATGGCGGTAATCTTCCCCTCGTCGACCAGCAGTTTCAGGGTGCCGGGGAAATGCTGGGTCTCCTGCCGTTCCCAGTGGAAATTGAGGCCGATGGTCACGTCGTCGATGGAGAAGAAGGCACCTTCTTCGAGCGGCGTGAAGGTCAGTTCGTGATAGATGTTGCCGTTCCATTGGATGCCGCCTTCCTCGAAGCAGACCTGTTGGTTGCCGCTGACGGTTTCCCCCTTGGCCAGGAAGGGGGAATTCAGGGTGAAATGCAGTTGTTGGGCATTGACAATGCCGACGCTTATTTCGGGTTGTTTCATGATGGGTTTACTGTTGGTTCCTGATGAAGTGTTCTTATAATTCCCATGTCAGCATGAGTCGTCCTTCGCCGGTGGTTGAATGGACATCATCGTAATGCTTGTAATGGGTCCGTCGGGTGTAGGTTTTGAAGTAGGACGTGAGGTAGAGCCCCTGCCGCAGCTTGAAGTCCAGCCGGAGGCTGGCAGCATGGAGGATGGCACTCGACTTGTCGCCTTGTGCGTTGAGGGTACGCGGGTCTACCGTATCCCAGTCGATGTTGTCGGGATAGTCTTTCCACGTAAAGAAATGGTAGGCTTCGTAACTGGTGGAGAGGGCAAATACATCCTTCTTGTAGAGGAGGCACAACCCGTTCTTGGTGCTGTATCCGCTGCCCAGGTTGTAGTTGCGGTCGGACACCTTATAGTAGTCGCTCAGTGCACCGCCCAGCAGTACGGCATTCAGGTGGGTGAAGCCGCTGAAAGACCATTTGCCGGCACTTTTTCGTTTGTAGTAGAAGCCGACTCCCAGCGAAGCAGGTGTACAGAATTTGTAGGGAATCTTGGCCGACACATCGGAGATGGTGTCGGAGTCATAGTAGTCGAAATGCTGGTATAGGCCCATGCTGAGGTAGTTGCGCTTGTTGTCCACCAGTTCGGTTCCGGCCAGACGGCCCACGATGTTGACCTGTCCCAGGATGGGCTGTGCCTTTTGGAAGTTCAGGTTGCCCTTTACGTGGAAATAGTCATAAGGCTGGGTTCCGTCGGCATCGTAGCGGTCACCGTATTCCATATTGAATTCAGTGACGAGGCCGAACCCTCGGTCCAGCAGTTCGTCCTTCAGTTCGAGGGCACGCACCCCCACCGAAAGTTCCATGCTGATGTCGGGAATGCCGAACTGCTTGCCCGACGTGGGCCGCTTGCGGCGGGCATCCCCGCTAATCAGTCGGGTCAAGCCGCGCATGGGCGATACCAGAAAGGCAGCGGCCTCCAGTCCGAAACGGCGGCTGCCGGTCTGCCGATCATCGAGAATCAGGTCGGACATACGGTAGGACACTTCGCCCAGGGCGGTACCGCCGATGGGGGTGGCCAGGATGTCGTTGGTGGAAGGAAACTCGTTCTCCATAAACAGTTCCCACATAGCACTTCCGCCGAAAGCGAACAGGCTCGACTGCCAGAAGTTGAAGCCGTTGCTGCGGGCGGCATTGAAGTAGAGGTTGCCGTGGTAGGGGTGCATGAACATGTTGGTACCCATGCCGTCGTTGTCCCATACGAAGCCATGTTTCAGGTTCTCGCGGATGGTGTGGCTGTTGATGTAGGCAAAGTCGGCCTTGCGCACAAAGCGGTCGAACGACCAGACCCCCAGGTTCAGTCCGATGATGGTGGCCGCCGCCCGTACGGGATGGTTGTGGCTGTAGTAGGCCAGATCGGTCGAGTCGGGCAGTTGCGGCGTATGGAGCGAGAAGCGCAGGATGGACTGGGCTTGTAGACCGGTCAGGGTAAACAGCCACAGGAGCAGCAGGAGGTAGTGACGTTTCTTCATGGCATTGGGGAAAAAGTAGGTTCATCCATGCGTACCGGATAGCGCGATACATCGCCGAAAATGCGGTCTGCATCGGCTACGGTCAGTTTCTTGAAATCTTCCTGGCGGGGTGTAATGACCAGTCCGCACATGTCGAGGGCCCCTGGGCTGACTAGGAACTGGTTGGGTCGTTCGTGCCCGTATAACTCGGGCCGGTGCCGGGCGCGGGACAGGTAGACCGTCACGCAACGTCCTTGCTGGTCTCTCCAGACGATGAGGTTGAAGGGAACGTCCTCCTCGGTCTTGGGCTGATGGCCGTCGGTGGCGGATAGGACTTCTTCCCGGACCCATTCGGCTGGTACGGCATCCGTTCCCGTCGTGACAAACACCTGCATGGAGCAGAGATAGTCGATGAGGTAGAACGCGCAGGTGGACTGGGGAGCGAAGTGGCGCTGCCAGATGCAGGGGTAATCTTGCATCAGCGTTTCCCACTGGGCAATGAGCGGCACTTTCTCTGCCGGTACGGCCTGGAAGTGCAGGTGGTCGGGAGCCGATGCACCACATTGTGCACCGTTGTAGAAGACGGCGTAGCCCGGATGGAAATTGGTCTCTAACCATTGTAGCAGCCGGTAGGGCAGCTTCCGGTCGAGTTTGTCGGCTAAGGTTTGCGGCTGATGCCGGGCGGCCGAGAGGACCAGATGGCCGGGTAGGATGGGGTAGGGGTTGACCTGCAGATAGAAACGCTCGTCGAGCAGGACGGGCAGACCCAATTGTTCGTCTGTCTGGTGCTCCCGGCAGAGGAAGCACGTGCGGCGGGCGATGCTGGCAGCATCTGTGGGGGCACAAGTGGAGCGGACTCGTTCGGGGTTGTACTGCACGGTGAACCAGGCAGTATGCCGGGCGGACTCCGTCTGTACGAGGAACGGGAGGGTACGGGTCTGCAGGAACTGGAGGGCCAGGTGGTTGCGGCGGGCCAGAGGCCAGCGGTCCATCTGGTGGAAGAAAAAGTCCTTGGCCGTGCGCCCATCTGCCTGCTGTGATTTGCGGTGCTGCAGTTCGAGGGTACGCAGGCTGTCCTTGTAGGCATTGTTCCGGTTGATGCGTTCGATGCTCAGGTCAGCGTCCGAATTGCCTTCCCAGCGCCGGCAGAGGTAGAGCACATCGTAGATGCGGCCAATCCGGAATTCCCGGGAGAAGCGCAGTCCCAAGGCATAATCCTCGCCATAGCTGGTGTTGGGGACCCCGAACTGGCGGAGCAAAGGGGTGTAGAAGGCACGGGGAGCACCCAGTCCGTTGATGCGCAAGGCATTGTTGGGACCGTTCTCGTCGGTCCATTCGCGATGGTCGATGATGCCCGGCGGCAAAGTTTCCAGGTCGAAATTGGTCATCCTGTAGCTACCGACGACCATGGCGCAGCCTTCTGAGCGAAACTTGTCCACAATGGCCTGCAGGGTGTGCGGGCTGCTGTACAGGTCGTCGCTGTCCAGTTGCACGGCAAAGCGTCCGCACTGCGGATGGTGGATGCCAAGGTTCCAGCAGCCGCCGATGCCCAGGTCGTGGCGTTCAGGAACCAGGTGGAGGACACGAGGGTCGGAAGCGTAGCGGTGCACCAGGTCGGAAGTGCCGTCGGTGGAATGGTTGTCAATGATAATCAGGTTGAAGTCGAACCGGGTCTGCTGTTCCAGCACCGAGCGGATGGCATCCTCGATGGTGCGGCCCCGGTTACGTACGGGGATGATGACCGTGGCTTCGACAGGGAACCCCTCGGTATCGAAGTCGATGCGGCGGTGGAGGGGCGGTAGCCAGCAGCCGGTCTTCTGGAGGTAGCGTGTGAAAGCTTCCTCACGCTCCACCTGTACGGCCCGGTTACGCGGGTCTACATAGTCGAACTGCTTTTCCCCTGAGCGGCGGCAGTCAGTTTCTACTACCGTGTAAAGGAATTCGCGGATATGGGTCAGTGCGGCGTGTCTCGACAGTTCCAGCCGCAGGGCATAGCGGGCCGAGTAGCGGTAGTCCGCTTCCTGCAAAAGGGTGGCGGCAGCTTGCTGTAGCAGGCCTGTACGGAACAGGCAGACGGCACCGAAGTCAAAATCGTCGCGCACGCTGCCTGGTTGGCAGTCGATGACGGGGTGGGCCTGCAGTCCCTTTCCGGTCTGCCTGTAGTGGTCGGTAAAGACCATGCCACATCCGGGAGCGGAGAGGTAGTCCGTCATCCGCTCCAACGCCATATAGCCCAGCTCGAGGGGCTGAGTCAGGCTATATAATAAGGTATAAGCTGTCGTGCCCTGCAAGGCGATGGCCTGCAGGAAGGAGTGGCTGTCCATCGAATCCGTCTGCAGCCAGCTGCATCCTTCGGGCAGCTTCCACGAAGGCTCGTCGGCTGACAACACAAAGATATGCTCTGTCAGGGGAGACGACTGGAGCTGTTTAAGGGTCTGTATAGTCGCTTCTTTCTGCTGGTGCGGAAGGAAGCAGGTAATGGTTTTCTGCATGTTTTAGATATTTATAGCGACAAAGATAGGGAATATATCTTATTTTTTATCTAACTTTGTCCGGAAATAGCAAATATTCAATAATAAATATGGATAAGAAGAAAACTCCTTTGCTGGGGATGACCCTCCATGAATTGCAGGAACTGGTCGTCGGGTTGGGCCTGCCCAGGTTTACGGCACGGCAAATCGCTTCGTGGCTGTACGTCAAGAAGGTGGACAGTATTGACGCGATGACCAACCTTTCGCTGAAAAACCGCGAGCGGCTGAAGGAGCAGTATGAAGTGGGCGGATCCGTTCCCGTGGAGTCCATGCGGTCGGCTGATGGTACCGTCAAATACTTGTACCGTACACCGGAAGGACATTACGTGGAGGCGGTCTATATCCCCGAGGAGGACCGGGCTACCCTATGTGTATCCTCTCAGGTAGGCTGCAAGATGAACTGTCATTTCTGCATGACCGGCAAGCAGGGCTTTTCGGCCAGTCTCACGTCCGCCCAGATTCTCAATCAGATCTATTCGCTGCCCGAACGGGACCGGCTGACCAACGTGGTGTTTATGGGGATGGGAGAACCCTTCGACAACCTGGAGGCCGTGTTGCGTGCCTGCGAGGTGCTGACGGCAGACTATGGCTATGCCTGGAGCCCCAAGCGCATCACCGTTTCGACGGTGGGACTGAAGAAAGGCCTTCGGCGTTTCTTGGAGGAGAGCGATTGCCATCTGGCTGTCAGTCTGCATTCACCCTTTCCGCAGCAGCGTGCTCAGCTGATGCCGGCCGAGAAGGCCTATTCCATTACCGAGGTGGTGGAACTGCTGCGGGGCTATGACTTCAGCAAGCAGCGCCGTCTGTCGTTCGAGTACATCGTGTTCAAGGGCGTGAATGACAGCGAGGAACATGCCCGCGAACTGGTCCGCCTGCTCCGTGGGCTTGACTGCCGCATCAACCTGATCCGCTTCCATGCCATTCCAGGTGTCGGTTTGGAGGGAGTGGACCGCGACCAGATGATTGCCTTCCGCGACTATCTGACCCACCACGGTGTCTTTGCCACCCTCCGTGCTTCGCGCGGGGAAGACATTTTTGCCGCGTGCGGGATGCTCTCGACGGAGCGGATGAAGAACGACTGTTGACCTCCTCTGTCCATCCCGTATTTTCAATGTATCATCAACCCACTAAAACTATAACACAATGAAGTTAGTCAGTTATTTCTTCAGCTTGACCTTCGCTGCCCTGTCGTTGGCTTCGTGCAGCAAGGACGGAAAAAGCCTCATAACTCCTGTGTCCAGCGGGCGGCCCTACGAAGTAATGGTGGTGGCCGACGACCGATGCTGGATGAGTCCGGACAGTGCGCTCTATCATGTGCTCGACACCGATGTGCCCGGACTTCCGCAGGCAGAACGCTCGTTCCGTATTTCCCGCATCCGTCCGGCTCATTTCGACCGCACCATGCGCCTGTTCCGCAACATCATCATGGTGGACATCAATCCCGAGAAATATACCCAGGTCCGCTTCAAGTACACTCGCGACGCGTATGCTTCTCCGCAGATGATCATGACCATCCAGGCACCCAGCCAGGTGGAATTTGCCGATTACGTGAGTAAGAACGGGCAGGTCATTATCGACTTCTTCACTCGGGCCGAGATGAACCGTCAGGTGAAGCTGTTCGAGAAGAAGCACAGCCCGATGGTGTCGGCCAAGGTGGGTAGCCTGTTCGGTTGTGACATCTGGATGCCGTCGGAGATGGAATCGTCTAAGGAGGGTAAGAACTTTTTCTGGGCTTCCACGAACCTCAACGACATGAACTTTGTGATGTATGCCTATCCGTTCCGCTCCAACGATACCTTTACCAAGGAGTATTTCATCCACAAGCGCGACTCGGTGATGAAGGTCAATCTGCCGGGCTATAAGGAGGGAGTGTTTATGCAGACGGCTGATTCGGCATTGGTGGAGGTGCGCGACCTGAACCTGCACGGCGACTATGCCTTCGAGGCGAGGGGCCTGTGGGAAATGAACGGTGATGCCATGGGCGGTCCTTTTGTGTCCATTGTCCGGGTGGACCGCCAGAGCGCTAACGTCATCGTGGCCGAATGCTTTGTCTACAATCCGGGCAAGCTGAAACGCGACCAGATGCGCAAACTGAATGCCGCGCTCTACACCTTACGCCTTCCAGAGGAACTGATGAAGGCAGCCAATCAACAGCAACTCGATGAATATCCGGCCGAACTTCCCCTAAAACTCCCCTCCGGTGACGAGGTGCAGGAAATGAAGGTGAACGAAACGGCGGTGGACAATAAACAAACAGCAAACCAATAATTATGGAAGAACGAAAGATAAAGGTGGGTATTACCCACGGAGATATCAACGGAGTGGGCTATGAAGTCATTCTGAAAGCCTTTTCAGACCCTGTCATGTTCGACCTTTGCACCCCGGTGCTCTACGGATCGCCCAAGGTGGCTGCCTATCACCGCAAGGCGATGGAACTGACCACGAACTTCAGTATCGTGCCTTCGGCGGCTGAGGCTCAGGACGGACGGCTGAATATTGTGAACTGTGTGGACGAAGAACTGAAGGTGGAGCTGTCTAAACCCACCCTTGAAGGCGGAAAGGCTGCGCTGGCCGCACTGGAAAAAGCCTTGGACGAATACCGGAAAGGAGAGATAGACGTGCTGGTTACTGCCCCCATTAACAAGCATACCATCCAGAGTGACAGTTTCCATTTCCCCGGCCATACCGAGTATATCGAGCAGCGGGTAGGAGAGGGACAGAAGGCCCTGATGATTCTGCTCAAGGGCGATTTCAGAGTGGCACTCGTCACGGGCCATATTCCTGTCAGCGCTATCTCAAAGATGTTGACTAAGGAACTCATCCAAGAGAAACTGTCCATTTTCCATCGTTCCCTGAAGCAGGATTTCGGCATCGATTCTCCCCGCATTGCCGTCTTCTCCCTTAATCCCCATGCCGGTGACGAAGGACTGATAGGAAGAGAGGAGCAGGAAATCATCATTCCTGCCATCAAGGAGATGTCTGCCAAGGGTATTCTTTGCTTTGGCCCCTATCCCGCCGATGGCTTCATGGGGTCGGGCAACTATACGCATTTCGACGGTATCCTGGCCATGTATCACGACCAAGGACTGGCACCTTTCAAGGCACTGGCTATGGATGAAGGCGTGAACTTCACGGCAGGGTTGCCCATTGTGCGCACTTCGCCTGCCCACGGCACCGCCTACGACATTGCCGGCAAGGGAATTGCTTCGGAAGACTCGTTCCGTCAGGCTATCTACGTGGCCATTGATGTCTGCCGCCAGCGTCGTACGGAGCACGAAATCAGTGCCCGGCCTTTGCGTAAGCAGTACTATGAAAAGCGAGACGATAGTGACAAACTGAAATTGGACTCGGTGGAGGAATGAGGCTAGGGACCGCTCATAACAATAACTAAGAAATGGAAGAATCATGAAAGAAAAACGCATTCCTCTGGTAGAACGGCAGTATTTGCTGCCGTTCGTTCTTATCACTTCTCTTTTTTTCCTTTGGGGATTTGCTCATGCCATATTGGATGTGCTCAACAAGCATTTCCAGGAGGCACTGGATATTACCAAGGTACACTCAGCACTGATTCAGGTGACCATGTATATGGGGTATTTTGTCATGGCCCTGCCTGCCGGTCTGTTTATTCGCCGCTACGGCTACCGCATCGGAGTGGTCTTCGGTCTGTTGCTCTATGGCATCGGCTCCTTGCTTTTCATTCCAGGACAGCACATGGCTTCGTTCAATGCATTTCTGTTCGCACTGTTCGTTATCGGCTGCGGACTGACTTTTTTGGAAACAGCTGCCAACCCTTACGTAACCGAACTGGGGGCGAAAGAGACGGCTGCCAGCCGCCTGAACTTTGCCCAGTCCTTCAATGGGGTGGGGTGTATCTGTGCCCCCATTCTGACTGGTCTGCTGCTGTTCTCTAACAACCCGGAGGCCGATGCGTCGAACGGGAACGTGGCCCTGCCCTATGCATGCATGGGCGTGGTGGTGCTTATCGTGGCAGTGATCTTCCTTCGGGTAAAACTGCCGGAGATGCAGCACGAGGCAGAGGTGGATGCTGAGGGACACGAAATTGGACTGTGGTCGCACCGCCTGTTCATCTTCGGCCTGATGGCCTTGCTCTGCTATGAGATTGCCGAGATTTCCATCAACAGTTTCTTCATCAATTACGTGGTCGAACAAAGCTGGATGCGTGCCCGCGATGCGGCTGTCGTCCTTTCCTTCGGTGGATTGGGCCTGTTCATGGTAGGTCGTTTTGTAGGCAGCTGGATCATGCAGCGGATACGTGCCGAGAAGATGCTATTCTGCTGTGCCGTGGGTACCGTAGCCACTACCTCCCTCATCCTGTTCAATGTCGGCTGGCTGTCGTTTATCGCCCTGTTGTGCGGCTATGCGTTCGAGGCCATCATGTTCCCCACTATTTTTGCTCTTTCGCTGAAGGGACTGGGCCGTCATACCAAACAGGCTTCTTCGTTCCTGATGATGTCGCCGGTGGGCGGTGTCATCGGTCCGTTGCTGATGGGGTATGTGGCCGATGCCTCTTCGATGGTAACGGCGTTCATCGTGCCCTGGATGGGGTATGCCGTCGTGGCTGTCTATGGCTATGTCATGTTACGGAAGTCTGCCCGAGAGCAGCTGCTATAAACCGTTTCGTCCTCTCGCTCTTTCCCACTCGCTATGGAAATTGCGCAGGCCGATGGTGGCGATCAGACCGCCCTCCTTTCTTTGCTCAGAGGAGGGTGGCCTTCAGCGGACTCTCTCTGACGAGGTCCAGAGCCTGCTGCTCGGTGCCGGAAAACGGGCCGGAGTGTTCCAGCTTCAGCGTCGACAGGGCAGCGGCAAAGCAACCAGCTTCGGCATACGAGGCTCCCTTGACCCGCTGGTACAGATAGCCCAGCATGTACGTGTCGCCGCAGCCTGTGGCATCCACTACATCACTTGGCGGATAGGCTGGAATTTGGAAATACTTTCCGTCGGCAAAAATGAGGGATCCCTCGCTGCCCAAGGTAAGCAGCACTTCCTTCACGCCCCATTCCGCCAGTCGGGCCGCTGCTTCCATGTAACCGGTCAGTCCGGTCAGTACCGCTGCTTCGTGTTCATTTACTTTAAGAATGTCAACGTATTTCAAGGCCTCCCGCTTCTCTTCCCAGTCAATGGGGTAGACCTTTTCACCCCGCACTTCACGCAGATAGCCCTGCGCATCCACCGAGAGGATGCCCTTCTGCGAAAGGTATTCGAGGACATCCAGCGAAAAGTCGTCTGCCAGCAGGCTGCCCAGATGGAAAACCTTGGCTTCAGCGTGCTGCAGTTTCTCCACCGTGAAAGGGTCGGCCTTGGCCAGTACCCGTTGGGTGCGGTTATTTTGATTCTCTCCATAGGTATTTTCGAAATAGACGGTCTTCCGGCTCGGGATGTTCTCCACGTCAATGCCTGCTTTGCGCAGGTCGTCTACAGCCTTCTGCTCTGTAGAGGCTACAGACGTGATGAGCTGGAAACGCGCTGCCCCGTCGAGGCAACGGATGCCGTTTGCAAAATAGTAGGAAGTACCTCCTGGAAGGTACGTCGTCTGTCGGGGGGTAATGATTTTGTCGAGCGTGATATGCCCGATGCAACAGATATCTTTCATGTTTCCTGTCTTTTTTCATTTCTTATTGATAAATTGCGTGCAAAGGTAGTCAAATTAACGGGGAATATAGAAGGAATATAAGAGAAATAATCTCCTTTCCTTCCGAAAATATGTTCTATATTTCATCGTCCGATGATATTTTATCAAAATAAAATGGAATATTTAAAACAAAGCCGTATCTTTACCGCCACTTACTACTTTGTTAGGATAAGAAACTAGAAAAACAAATTGGAAAAATGGAAAAAATGAATGTACAGCCAGCAGCCGGCAAGCTCGGTGTGCTGTGTGTGGGACTGGGTGCAGTTGCCACTACTTTTATGACTGGCGTATTGATGGCCCGGAAGGGACTCGCCAAGCCTGTCGGTTCGATGACCCAATATGACAAGATCCGTGTAGGTCGCGGTGCCGACAAGAAATACCTTCCTTATAAAGAAATTGTACCGCTGGCCGATCTGAAGGACATCGTTTTCGGGGCATGGGATGTCTATCCGGCCAATGCGTATGAATCGGCCATGAACTGCGAGGTGTTGAAAGACCGCGACATCCTGCCGGTGAAAGACGAATTGGAACAGATTGTTCCGATGAAGGCTGCTTTCGACCATAACTATGCAAAGCGTCTGGACGGGGACAACGTGAAGGACTGTGCCACCCGATGGGAGATGGTGGAAGCCCTGCGCGAAGACATCCGTTCGTTCAAGGAAAAGAACGGATGCAGCCGTATCGTTGTGTTGTGGGCGGCCTCTACGGAAATCTATGTGCCGGTAGACGAACAGATACATGGTACCCTGGCTACGCTGGAACAGGCCATGAAGGACGATGACCGTGAGCACGTGGCTCCCTCTATGTGTTATGCCTATGCGGCCCTCAGCGAAGGGGCTCCGTTTATCATGGGAGCACCGAACACAACGGTGGACATTCCTGCTATGTGGGAGCTGGCCGAAAAGACGCACATGCCGATTGCGGGAAAGGACTTCAAGACCGGGCAGACCTTGGTGAAGTCGGGCTTTGCTCCTATCATTGGTACTCGTTGTCTGGGCCTGTCTGGATGGTTCTCTACCAACATCCTCGGAAACCGCGACGGTCTAGTGCTCGACGAGCCTGCCAATTTCCACACCAAGGAGGTCAGCAAGCTCTCTACGCTGGAGTCTATCCTGGTGCCTGAAGAACAGCCGGATCTCTACACGGACTATTACCACAAGGTGCGCATCAACTATTATCCCCCGCGCAACGACAACAAGGAAGGCTGGGACAACATCGACATCTTCGGATGGATGGGCTATCCGATGCAGATTAAGATTAACTTCCTCTGCCGTGACTCTATTCTGGCAGCTCCTCTCTGCCTCGACTTGGTGTTGCTGAGTGACCTTGCTGCCCGTGCCGGCCGTTACGGGACGCAACGCTTCCTGAGCTTCTTCCTGAAGAGCCCGATGCACGATTACACGCAGGGAGAAGTGCCCATCAACCACCTCTTCCAGCAGTATGTCATGCTGAAGAACGCCATCCGCGAGATGGGCGGTTACGAAGCAGACGAAGAGATTGACTGATTGGTAACGCACTATAGGAACGAAGCCTGTGTAATTGCATCCGAAGGCACAAAGGGAATCCGAAAGGAGTTTCTTCCCTTTGTGCCTTCGGATTTTTTTGCCACATTTGTTCCATGTCAATTGGGGTAAATGTGGCAAATGAACTCATGGACGGTTACGAAATATAGCGGGTATAGTGCTCTAGCCATTGGTGGAAAGGTTGCACACGCATTAGGGCCTGCTCGAAAAGGACAATGCCCAGCCATGCGCAACCGATGCCCAGCAGTACATCAATCAGGTAGTGATGAGCTGTGTAGACGGCCGTCAGCCAGATACCGCACATGATGACGGCAAACACGAACCGCAACCAGCCGGCGCAGCGGGAACGGAAAGCATAGTAGAGGGCAACCACCATGTAGGCGGAGTGCAACGAGGGGACGGCGGCAAACACATTGGCATTGCGGCCATAAATGCCGTCGAACACGTGCCAACCCGTCAGTTCGCCGAAGCGGGCCAGGCCGGCCACATCGCCCGGTGTGTGGAGAATAGGCTCGAAGCCGTACTTCATGACATACCAAGGGGGAGCGGCAGGATGGAGATAATAGCCGGCAAAGCCCAGCAGGTTGACCAGCAGGAAGACGAGCGCAAAGTGCAGGTAGACGTTTCGCTGGCGGGTGAAGTACAGCCCCAGTCCGAACAGCAGGGGAACAGGCACCCAGCAGAGATAGAATACGCCGCCGAGAAAGTCCATCAGGGTGCAGGAATGGAGCTGGAAGAATTCGTTGGGGGTGACGGTGCCTTGGGCGGTGGCAATGCCGAACAGCTGCTTCTCGGTTTCATACAGTTGCTGTACGTCTATGGGATTCACCTCGTAGTTGGGCACGATGCGCATCCAGTCGTAGGAGATGCCGAACAGGGCGAAAGGCAGCAGGGCCACCACCAGTTTCCGTGTGGAAGCGTTCAGGAAAAACAGGACTGCAATGAGCACCGCCAGCACCGGATGTTCGGGTCGGAAGCCGACAAAGACAGCGGTGACGGCCAGCCAGACGGCCAGGCACCCCACGAGCGTGAGGCTTTCGCGGCGGGAGGGAAGGTCAGTAAACAGATAGTTCATACGCTGCGGACCTTATTGCTTGTTCATGAGCTGGCGGCGGCTGTAGCCTATACGGGCAAAAGCCGTCAGATTGGCAAAAATGGCGATGAAGCCCATCGGGACAATGAGAATGAGCATGGGGTCGAACGAGAGGGCAGGGAAGCAACTGCCTGTAATGCCACAGGCCAGCAGTCCCACGCTGGTGAGCACTACTCGTTCAGGACGCTGCATGAACCCAATTTTGCATTCCAGTCCCAGTCCCTCAGCACGGGCACGGACATAGCTCACCATGAGCGAACCCACGAGGGCGGCGAAGGTCAGTACCGTTCCGGCCAGGTAGTCGTGCTGGATGAGGCAGAAGCAGATGCCACCCAGGGTGACCAATTCGCTGTAGCGATCGAGCACTGAGTCGTACATGGCTCCGAAAGTAGAGGCCATACCGCCGATGCGGGCTACCTGTCCGTCCATCATGTCGAACAGGGAGGAGCAGAGGATGACTCCACCGGCCCAGCCGATGAGTGCGAAGGGAGGAACTGCATGTCGGGTACCAGCATAGATGAGGAGGACGGCACCTGTCAGATTCCCCAGGAAGCCGAGGGTAGTGACAACGTTCGGCGTGATGCCTATTCTGATCATGCCGCAGATAATGGGTTGGATGACTTTGTAGATGAATTGCTGAAGAGCGTCACGCATCTTCTTGGCTTGTTGCTTTATTTCCATATCGATGTATTAATTTTGTTAGCTTGGTTGAGAAGAAGCGCTTGAGTTGCGCATCCCTGAACACGAACATGCGGTGGAGCTGGTAGTTCCAGAAGACTGCCACCAGCAGTGCGATGGTCACTTTCGAAGAGATGAAGGCGAACGATTCGCTCAGGGCTAGATAGCCCGTGGGACTGGAGAGGATTTCGGTGAGCAGGTACGTGCCCCACAGGTTCAGCCCTATGCTGCCCAGCCATACCAGGACATATTTCACCATGACATGTGCCGGACGGCAATCGTCGGTGTGGAACGTCCATTTGTAGTTGAGCACACAGTTCACCAGTCCGCCCGTAATGGATCCGTAGAGGGTGGCATAGACATAATAAACTTCGAACCATTCGTGTAAGGCAATGCTCAACAGAAAATCCACAAAAGTGGCTATCTGTGCCGACAACTGTGCTCTGACGAACATGAAGATGCCTTTTCCCCGACTGAATGATTCCCATAGTTTTTTCACGCGCAGCACTGGATAATGAATAGTAGAATGAGGCAGCTGTAGAAGCCAGCCAACAGGTCGTCGGCCATGATGCCATACCCTCCTTTCAGACGCTCCATCTGCCGCACCCCTAGCGGCTTGGCGATGTCGAAGAAGCGGAACAGGGCGAAGGCCGCGAAAGAATATCCCCAATGGCTGTCGGACGGAACGGCCAGTAGGGCTACCCACGTGCCGACCATCTCGTCGACCACCACGCGCTTGGGATCGCTGCCCCAGTAATGCTCGGCAACCGTCGAAGACCATACCCCAAGCACGGTAAAGACCGCTATCAGCACCACCGTAAGCAGGAAGGTGGACGAAGAGGACAGGAAAGCGGCATAACCCCACCAAAGGAGCAGCGCCAGGGCGGCACCCGCCGTCCCAGGACCGGCAGGACAGTAGCCCGAACCGAAGCCCGTGGAGATGAGTTGGTGGAAGAAAGGTATCTTTGGCATAACATTTATTTTAATAGTTTACAAAAGTAGTGCTTTTCTTTGAATTGTTTCCCTTAAAAATCTATTTTAATAATGGTTAATACTGCGTAAAAGTAGGTCTATTTCTCGTTTTTCGAGGGACGGGATTTGTCAATACCGATTTTCGGCAGTAATTTCGCAGCTGTTTTAAAGGATACGAAAAATAAGAGGACAAAGCTTGTTTATGTTGAAACGATTATTACTGATAGGTTTCTTGTGGATGTGCGTGGCCGATCTGGTGGCGCAGATACATGGTGTTGTGATCGATGCAGAAACGGGAGACCCGGTTCCTTACCTTAATATTTATTACGAAGGAAAGGGGGTGGGCACCACGACGAACATTGACGGGGAGTATTCGGTAAAGTATTATCCCGGATGGACGAGACTGACTTTTTCGATGGTGGGATATGACACGCAGGTGGTGACGGTATCGGCGAAGACAACGGTATTGAATGTCAGCATGAAACCCTCTGACCAGATGCTGGGTGAAGTGGTGGTGAAGCCCAAAAAGGAAAAATACTCCCGTAAGAACAATCCGGCTGTGGAACTGATGAAGAAAGTGGTTGCTGCCAAGAAACAGGTGAACCTGGAGACGAATGACTACTACCACTACAACAAGTACCAGAAGCTGACGCTGGCGATGAACAATATCACGGCTGACTCGCTTCGCGAATCAAACCTGTTTAAGCGCTATCCGTTCTTCCGCGACCAGGTGGAGGAATGCGAAGTCACGGGCAAGCGTATATTGCCCATCTCAGTGGACGAGACGGTGTCGGAAAAAGTGTACCGCAAGAACCCTCACGAAGAGAAGACCATCATCCAAGGACTGAATTCGACCGGCATCAACGAGCTGTTCAACACGGGGGATATGCTGACCACCATCCTGAAAGACGTGTTCCAGGATGTGGATATCTATCAGGACCAGTTCCGGCTGTTGCAGTATCCGTTCGATAGTCCTGTATCGACGGCGGGCATCGCCTTCTACAAGTATTACATCATGGATACACTCTATGTAGAAAAGGACAAGTGTATCCATTTGACATTTGTGCCCAACAATTCGCAGGATTTCGGCTTCACGGGACATCTGTATGTGCTGGCCGACTCGACCTATCGGGTGAAGCAGAGCATGCTGAACCTCCCGAAGAAGACAGACATCAATTTCGTGACCAATATGATCATCGATCAGCGCTTCGGCGAACTGCCCACGGGCGAATGGACGCTGATGGAGGACGATATGATTTGTGAACTGGCCTTCTGGAAGAAGGTGTCGGGCCACTATATGGTGCGCCGAACGACCCGCTATTTCGACTTTAGTTTCGATCCGATTCCCGACAAAATTTTCAAAAAGAAGGGAAAGGAAATCAAGGATGTGAATGCCATGATGCGCGACGAGGACTTCTGGGCGCAGTATCGGCAGGAGGACTTGACGAAGTCGGAAAGCCGGATGGGCAACTTTGTGGATGACCTGACGCGCATAAAGGGATTCAAGTATATTATGTTCGTACTGAAAGCCTTTATCGAAAACTTCGTGGAGACCAGTGTGCCAGACAGCAAGGTGGATATCGGCCCGATCAATACCATGTTTACTTCAAACTACATTGACGGCTTCCGATTGCGAGCCTCGGCACAGACTACGGCCAACCTTCACCCCAACTGGTTCTTCAAGGGTTATTATGCCTACGGCTTCAAGGACCACCGTTCGAAGTACATGGGCGAAGTGGAGTATTCGTTCGACAAGAAGGAGTACCTGCCGCGTGAGTTTCCGAAGCATTCGCTGGCCGTGACTTATCAGTACGACAATATGTTGCCTTCGGACAAGTTCATCCATACCGACAAGGACAATGTGTTTACCTCGCTGAAGGTGACCACGGTGGACCAGTATAATTATGAGCGGAAGGCGACCATTAAGTACGAACGCGAACGGGAGTGGGGATTCAAGACCACGGCCCAGTTGCGCTATGCTAACTACGAGCCTTGCGGAAAGCTTTTTTACCGTACGATGGAAGGAGAGACGCAGCTTCAGAACGCCCTGGCATCCGGGCAGTTGGCAGGCACAGACTGGGTGCAGTCGCCGTTCAATACGAAGGACTTGACGGTGGTTGAGGCATCGCTGGGCTTTCGCTATGCTCCCGGAGAAACGTTCATCAACACCAAGCAGCGCCGTCTGCCCATCAACCTCGATGCACCGGTCTTTTCGCTGATGCACACTGTGGCACTGAAGGGAGTGATGGGAGCCGACTATACGTATAACATGACTGACTTGAGTATCTACAAGCGATTTTGGCTCAGCTCTTGGGGAAATGTGGACGTATACCTGAAGGGAGGTATCCAGTGGAACAAGGTGCCCTTCCCGTTGCTGATTATGCCGGCCGCGAACCTGTCGTATATCATAGAGGACGAGACCTTCAACCTCATCAACAACATGGAGTTCCTAAATGACCGCTTTGCCTCGCTCGATGTGTCGTGGAACATGCAGGGTAAGCTGTTTAACCGCATCCCGTTGCTGAAGAAGCTGAAATGGCGTGAGTTTTTCGGAGTGAAGTGTTTGTGGGGATCCCTCACCGACAAGAATAACCCGTTCCTCGAAGAGAACCGGTACGATAATGTATTGATGAAATTCCCCGGACATTACGATGATATGGGCAACTACCATTACTCCAGCTATGTGATGGACAAGAAGAAACCGTATGTGGAAGTCATTGCAGGTATTCACAACATCTTCAAGCTGCTGCATGTGGAGTATGTGAAGCGTTTGACCTACAACAATTTGCCCACTACCAACAAATGGGGCGTGCGTCTGATGATTCGTACCGTCTTCTGATGACGGAAAGTTTTTTCTGCCAAAATTGCATTTATGTACCGGGATTTTTGTAATTTTGTCATGTTTCAATGAGTAACGGAACTATGGTTAAAACAGAAATTCAGAACATCAAGCTACGGTTTGGCATCATCGGTAATTCAGAGGGACTGAACCGGGCTATTGACATCGCCATGCAGGTGGCCCCCACCGACCTGTCGGTGCTGGTGACAGGAGAGAGCGGTGTCGGCAAGGAAAGTTTCCCGAAAATCATTCATCAGTTCAGTGGGCGCAAACACGGCCCTTACATCGCCGTTAACTGTGGAGCCATTCCGGAAGGAACCATCGATTCCGAATTGTTCGGCCACGAGAAAGGGGCCTTCACGGGCGCCATCAGCGACCGCAATGGTTACTTTGCCGAAGCCAACGGAGGGACGATTTTCCTGGACGAGGTGGGCGAACTCCCACTGTCGACCCAGGCCCGCCTGTTGCGCGTGCTGGAGTCGGGCGAATACATCAAGGTCGGTTCGTCAAAAGTGCAGAAGACCGATGTCCGCATCGTGGCGGCTACCAATGTGAACTTTTCGGAAGCCATCGCCGACGGGCGTTTCCGCGAGGACCTGTACTATCGCTTGAACACGGTGCCCATCAAAGTGCCTGCCTTGCGGGAACGGACCGATGACATCGGTCTGCTGTTCCGCAAGTTTGCTTCCGACTTTGCCGAGAAATACCGGATGCCGGCTATCCAGCTGACCGAGGATGCCAAGCGGCTGTTGGTATCTTATTCCTGGCCGGGCAATATCCGCCAGCTGAAGAACATTACGGAACAGATTTCCATCATCGAAACCAACCGTGACATTACAGCGGATATCCTTCGCAATTACCTGCCTGCCCGCCAGGAGTCGCGCCTGCCTGCCTTGTTCGGCGGCAAGGCATCGGGAAGTGGCAAAGGATTTGAGAACGAACGGGAGATTCTCTATCAGGTGTTGTTCGATATGCGGCGTGATGTGACGGATCTCAAGAAACTGGTCCACGAGATTATGGAGGAACGGGCTGCCGGCACTCCGGCCACTCCCCGTCCGTCGGCGCAGTCGTACCAGTACCTGCACTCGCCCATGAGTCTGTCGGGGGAGGTCTTGCCTGATAATTCGTTGTCGCTGGTTCACCCGATTGCCACAGACCATCCGTCGGTACAGCCGGTGAAACTATCGTCAGAAGACTCGGACGAACAGGCTGCGGAATACGTGGAGGAAAACCTCTCGTTGGACGAGGTGGAGAAGGACATGATTCGCAAGGCCTTGGAGCGCCACCATGGCAAACGCAAGAATGCGGCTGCCGATTTGAAGATATCTGAACGTACTCTCTATAGAAAAATCAAAGAATATGGACTCGATTAGACACATTCGGCTGTGTAGACCGATGTTGGCCCTACTGGTGTGCGTGCTGGCCGCCTGTTCGGTTTCCTACAAATTCAACGGAGCCTCTATCAACTACGACAAGGTGAAGACCATTTCGTTTGACAATTTTCCGAACCGGTCGGCTGCTTTCGTGTGGGGCCCCATGGAAACGATGTTCAACACTTCGCTCCAAGACCGTTATTTGCGGCAGACGCGCCTGCGCCAGATCAAGCAGGGCGGCGACTTGGAACTGTCGGGCGAAATCACCAATTACGATGCCTATAATAAGGGGGTCGGCTCTGACGGTTACTCCACCATGGCAGAGTTGCGCATGACCGTGAACGTGCGGTTCACGAACAACAGCAACCACTCGGAGGATTTTGAACGCCAGTTTTCAGCCAGCCAGGAATATAACTCCAGCCAGTCACTGGCATCGGTGCAAGAGGACTTGGTCACGAAAATGATTAACGACATCGTGGATCAGGTGTTCAATGCCACTGTAGCCAACTGGTAATCCACAGGGGAGGGAACCTATAATGCAGCAGAAAATTAACGAATGGATGAAGCATCCGGAGCAGCTGGATACAGCTTCCTTGTATGAATTGCGAGTGTTGTTAGAGCGTTACCCGTTCTACCAGACGGCCCGTCTGCTCTATCTGAAGAACCTGTACTTGCTGGGTGACCCTTCGTTCAAGGAGGAATTGCCACGCAGTGCGCTCTATGTGGCCGATTTGGGTATGTTGTTCTATTATATAGAAGGAGACCGTTTCGCGTTGCAACAGCATCCGGCAGCGGAACAACGATGTCCGGACTCCGACCGTACGCTGGACCTGATTGACCGCTTCTTGTCCGACCTGCCGGAACAGCCGTCGGACCAGTTGCCCATTCCGCCTGTGGAGGTTAGCGTGGACTATACAGCTTGGCTGATGCACGAAGAGGAGATGCCGGCGGCTTCCGAAACACCCCTCCACGGACAGCAGCTCATTGACCGTTTCATCGAGCAGGCTGAGGAGGCGGCCCTTCCTGAGACATCTGTCCCTGATGTATCCGTCCCGGTGGAGGCCAAGGAGGGCGTATCGGTGGAAACTGCGGCCACTATAGCTTCCGAGAGCGAGGAGGAGAGTTACTTTACGGAAACATTAGCGAAAATTTATGTTAAACAGCAACGATATGACAAGGCACTTGAAATAATTAAAAAATTAAATTTGAAATATCCGAAAAAAAACGCTTACTTTGCAGACCAAATTAGGTTTTTGGAAAAACTGATTATTAACGCTAAATCAAAATAGAAGAAAAATGTATTTGTTATTTATTGTATTGATGGTGCTCGCTGCCATCTTGATGTGTTTTGTCGTCTTGATTCAGAATTCTAAAGGGGGAGGTCTTTCTTCCAGTTTTGCATCGTCTAATCAGATTATGGGTGTCCGTAAAACGACCGATTTCATCGAAAAACTGACTTGGGGACTGGCCGTTTTCATGGTTGTTATCAGCATTGCCACTTCCTATGTGGTGCCAGCTGCTCACGAAGGTACCTCTGTCATTCTTGATCAGGCTGTGAAGGAACAGAAGACCAATCCGCTGAACGCTCCTTCCGGTTTTGCTGCTCCGTCTGCTGATGAGGCTCCTGCTACCGAAGCTCCTGCTACCGAAGGCTAATGGCTAATCCGCTCGGATGAATGACGGCGCAGTCGTTATGACTGCGCCGCTTGTTTTTTGTCTATATAAATCCGCGCCGCACGTTCTGGATGTGCGGCGCGGATTATGTTTTGGATTATTCACCTATCGTCAGCATGGAACTGTCGGGCAGTTTTATTTTGCCGGAAAGCTCGTACATGCCGCTGATCAGCGGATTTACCTCATACTTGGCAAAGCCCGGCTGAGTGGGCTTTACGCCCAGCGCGTAGGCCATGTACAGGTACAGCGGCACCGCCGACCACGCGTGGCACAGACTGCCGCCGCGATCGAAGTCCCAGCCGCCCTGTTCGGTCTCCCAGAAGGTCGTCGCGCCCTGAGTGAGCATATCGCCCCACGTGCGCGCCACGCGAGCAAACGCCGTGCGCGAGTATTTATCGCCGGCGCTGAGCAGCGCGTCGAACAGGAATATGGAATAGCTGAGCGATACCGGCGGCAGCTTTTCGCTCGCAAGCAGCTCCAGCGCGCGCGCCCTATGCTCGGGCGAACACACGCCGCAGTACACGGCCAGCGCCTGCGTAAGCTCGCACTCATGCTGCATTTCGCCCCGCGCGGTTATATACGTATTGTACAGTCCGCGCTCTGCATTCCAGAACGCCGCGTCCGTGCGCGCGCTAAGTTCGTCCGCCGCGGCTGCGTAAGCATCCGCGCCATTTTCTCCCAGCAGCGCAATCATATGCGCAAGTCTGCGCGCGCATTCCGCCGCAAGCATGTTGAGCGGCGCATCGCAGCGGCCCGCAAACTCCTCGCTGGAATGACCCAGATGGCCGTCCAGACCCGGACGCCATTCGTAGAAATTCCAGTACTTCTTATCCACGTACACGGGAATAAGGCCCTTATCATCGCGGCGCGCGAGCATGGAATCCAGTATGCGGCGCGCGACGGGCAGCATTTCGCGCACAAAGTCCCTATCGCCGCTGAACATAAGGTATTCGTCCAGCGCAAGTATGAAGTCCAGGGAGAAGCTGGGTATGGTTACATAGCAGCGCGCCGGGGCGCACAGTTCGAGCAGTCCGTCCTCGCGCTGGCCAAGCGCCAGCAGGCGCAGGCTTGCGCGCGGCATATCATATTCGCCGAACGCGTAATAGCCGCACAGCATCTGGTTGCGCGAATCCATGGCGTAGAGCGCCTGTTCGCGCCACGGGCAGTCCTCGTAATGCGCGTGCAGGCACGCCGAGAGCGTGTCGCGGCACACGTCGTATATGCGGCTATGCAGCGCATCGGCGGTATGGAAAGAGGGGCTCATGTCGAGCGGATATTTCACCGGGCGCACGCCCGCGTAATTGAGCGTAAACCGCTTTGCGCCGACGAACAGCGTAATGTACCTCATACCTACACGGCGCAGTTCATACATGAAGCGGTTGCATCCTTTATGCGCGGCATAGCGCGCGGCGAAATTGCGGCCGCCTACGTATGTGCGCACGCGCTGGTCATCCATATGCTCGCCCCAGCCGATGAGCACTTCGCAGTCGGCGTCCACTTCAATGTCAAAATCGATAAAGCCCACGGTTTCGCGGCCGGTGTCAAGTGTAACGTATATGCCTGCGCAGTCTGACGACGCGTCCGCAGAGTAGCGCACGCCCACGCCCGGAAGGCTCGGCTGGGCTATGCTGCCGGTCATGTCGCGGCTTTCCCGGAACGCCATGGGCGCATACTGCATGGTCATACCTATTTCGTCGTTTTTAGGGCTGGGCCAGTAAACGCCCTGAGACGTTACGCGCATATTTGCGCGCGGCTCAAGCAGCATACGCTTTACGGGACGCACATGCAGTTCGGCGGGCATGTCGTTAACGAGCGCCGCATTTGTCCAGTTCTGCGTCTGCGGGCGCGCGTCGTATTCAAACGTATATCCCATCTGATGCGTAACGCGGTCGATCGCGCCGGATTTAAAGCCCGTGTCAGCAGTCACCTGCGTCGTTTCACAGCTGAACGCGAGTACATGGCCGCTTTGTGCGATTTCGTAAATCAGTCCCGGACGGCCCGCACGGTATACCGAACTGTCTATGACCTGGCAGTACGCGATTATGCGCAGTTCGTTTTTGCCGGGGCGCACGTATTTTGATACGTCGATCTCGTCAAATACCTTATACTCGGGATAATCGGCGTACTGGCCAAACGCCGCAAGCTCGCCGTTTATATACGCCGCATACTGCGAGTCCGCGCTGATTTTAAGCGCACAGACACCCGAGCCGGCACTGAAATCAGCGCGCGCGATAATATACTGATTAGGTTCGCCGTCATATGACGACCATATCCATTTTGCCTTAGAAAAGCACATAATGCCCATCCTCCATACGCGCCGCGCATTGCGCAGCATAGTTAGTATAGCTATTCCAGAGTGATCCCGCGCGGTGCCATGCCGCCCGACTGTATAATAATATACCCTGCACGGCGGCACGTCAATGCCGCAAATCGATTTAAGCTCGCCGAATACAAAAGCCGCGCTTGCGACCGCGCAGTGCGGCCGTAAAGCGTCGGCTTTTGCAACAGATATAATTTATTTTGAGGACTCGCTGGGCGCGGCGTTCTGCCGCGCGTTATAGTCCGCAGCGTCCTCGGTGCGTATTTTTTTGCGCTGTATTTTGCCCGAGCTGGTCTTGGGCAATTCATCCACAAACTCGATTATGCGGGGGTATTTATACGGCGCGGTCACGCGCTTTACGTGCTCCTGGAGTTCCTTTTTGAGTTGTTCGGAGGGCTTATAGCTGCGCGCGAGCACTATTGTGGCCTTTACTACCTGGCCGCGCACCGGGTGCGGCACGCCGGTTACGGCGCACTCCAGCACGGACGGATGCTCCAGCAGTGCGCTTTCCACCTCGAACGGCCCTATGCGGTAGCCGGACGACTTTATAACGTCGTCGGCGCGGCCCACGAACCAATAGTAGCCCTGCTCGTCATACCACGCCACGTCGCCGGTATGATAGAAGCCGTCGCGGAATGCCTCGGCAGTATTTTCTTCATCCTTGTAATAGCCGGTGAACAGACCTGCGGGGCGGCCTTCGCGTATGTCTACGCAGATTTCGCCCTCCTCGCCCACGATAACCGGGGTGCCGTCAGGACGCAGCAGCTGAATCTTGTACTGCGGCGAGGGCTTACCCATGGAGCCGGGACGCGGTTCCATCCACTTGGGGGTCATCAGCAGCGGCGTGGTTTCGCTCTGGCCGAACGCTTCGTGCAGCTTTACGCCGGTTGCGCTGTAAAACTGCCAGTAGACCTCGGGGTTGAGCGGCTCGCCCGCTATGCACGCCCATTTGAGGCTGCTCAGGTCGTACTGTTTCAAATCCTCCTTAATGAAGAACCTGTATATCGTCGGCGGCGCGCAGAACGACGTTACGTGATACTTTTCCAGCATCGACAGCATATTACAGGCGTTGAAGCGGTCGAAGTCGTACACGAAATTGACCGCGCCCGCCAGCCACTGGCCGTAGAACTTGCCCCAGGCGCACTTGGCCCAGCCGCTGTCCGCAACCGAGATATGCACGCTCTGATCGGTAAGATTGTGCCAGAACGCACCGGTTGCCGCCTGACCCAGGGGATAGGCATAGTTATGCGCAACCATCTTAGGCATACCGGTGGTGCCGGAGGTGAAGTAGATAAGCATCATGTCATCGTTAGTGTTTGGCACCTTGCCGTCGAAATCCGGCTCGGCCTCGGCGAACAGCTTATCATAGTCCAGCCAGTCTGCGCCCAACTCGAAATGGGCAGGCTTTTCACACTGGGACGCGGGATCGATCTCGTGGCGCGCGGTCTGGTCGATCTCGTACGCCGCGACGCACATCTTGGTCACGGGCCAGTCGATTTCCTCGACCGCCTTATCGGTGTGGCCGATTACCTCCGCGTCGCCCGCGCAGATGACCATCTTGGCACCCGAAGCCTTTATTCGGTATGCTATGTCCTTTTTCTGAAGCTGATGCGTGGCGGGAATATGCACGCAGCCCAGCTTCATAAGGGCCAGTGCCAACACCCAGAATTCGTAACGGCGCTTTAGCATCAAAAGCACGGTATCGCCCTTGCGTATGCCGGCGTTGCGCAGTACGGTCACAGCGCGGTCGGACATGTTTTTGAAGTCGGCGAAGGTGAATATGTGCTCCTCGCCGTGCTCATTTACCCATATCATCGCGCGCTGGTCGGGCGCAAGCAGCGCCATCTGGTCCATTACGTCGATGGCATAGTTGAAATCGTCGGGTACGTACAGCTTATAATTTTTATAAAAGTCCTGAAGGTTATCAAAATCCGTGCGCATATAGCGCTCAAGCAGTCGCATGGTTATTCCTCCTGAGCAATAAGCCGGAATATTCCGGCCTTTACGTTATGGTATAACCATGGCCAGCAATTTCACAGTTTCGTTGTCCGCAGCCTGCATGGCGTGCGGATAAAGCGAATCGTAATACACGCAGTCGCCGGGCTCGAGTATCAGCTCGTTATTGTCGATAACGATGCGCATACGGCCCTCAAGTACGTAATCGAATTCATGGCCGGAGTGCGAATTGGTCTTCAGCTCCGGGTTGGACTGAGGCAAAAGAGTTACCAGCAGCGGTTCGATCTTGCGGTGTGCGAAGTTGTAGGCCAGGTTTGTATAGTGATAGTGGGTACGCCTGTCTATATCCACGCCCATGCCCTTGCGGGTAAGCGCGAATATGTTCATTTTGGGCGCTTCGCCGGTAAGTATCGTGTTGGTATCGACATGATACAGCGACGACAGTTTGAGCAGCACGCTTATCGGTACATCGTAAGTGCCTGCCTCAAGCGCCTCGTAATCGGCAACGGGGATGGAAATGAGCGTTGCTACCTGCTCGACAGTGCGGCCCGAAATTTCTCGAAGCTCACGAATGCGTTCCGCTATCTGCGCTACTTGATCGGACACAGTTTACACCTCCCAGACGTACACTGTTATTCAGCATCGTCTATATAGCTTTATCCGTTTTTCGGATTAATGACTAGTATATGCCTTAACCGCAGATATTTCAAGTGTTTTTTCTGAAAAATTATTCATTTCGAGCGAATAGTATCTATAAAAATTGCCCGATTGCGCCCATATGCGTGCATGAATTTGAGTTTTTTGCGCGGCTGACTTGCATTAATCTGCCGCTTTACGTCAGCAAAACGCAGCGCGCCCGGCGCGCTTACAGTTGACCCGCAATGGCGCTTGCTATATAATTGGGTATATCAGTTCGTAATACTTAGGAGGAGCAGTATGCTTGCACGCCTTGAGCGAATGGACACGCCACGCGGACGGCTAATCGCCACGTCCGACATACACGGCAGCCTTAAACTGTTTAACGAGCTTCTGGAGCTCATCCGGCTCACGGACGAGGACGCGCTTGTGATCGTGGGCGATATGTGCGAGCGCGGAGAGGACTCGTTGGGCGTTATACGGCGCGCGATGGAGCTGACCGGGCGCGGCAATGTGCATGTTCTGGCGGGCAACAAGGATTTGAGTGCAATCGAATATGCAATCGGCGAGAACGGACGTGTCGGAAAGACGGTTACGGATTATGTAGACGGTATGCGCGAGTGGGGCTGTTCGACGCTGTTTGCGGACATGTGCCGCGAGGCGGGCATACCCTACTCTTACGAAATGGATGTAGGCGCGGCACAGCGGTTGTTTCGGGATAAGTTCCGCACGGAGATCGACTTCATAAAATCACTGCCGACTTTTCTGGAAACGCCTGAATACATGTTTGTGCATGGCGGCGTGCCTTCGGGCGATCTGGAGCAATATGTCGGCAGGGATGCGAAGGAGTTTTTGGACTGGGACGATTTTATATTGGAGGGCATTTGCTTTGACAAATACCTGATAGTCGGGCACACGCCTACAAACCTTTACAGGACGGATTATTCCAGCAATGCCCCTTACATTTGCCATAAGCAGCGGATAATCGACCTCGACGGCGGCGTGGGAATCAAATTCGCCGCGCAGTTGAACGCCATAATACTGCCGCACGGCGGCGGGGATTTCAAATGGATAAGCGCGCACGGGCGGGATGTGCGCTATGCATTGGATGCACAGACCGCCTCCAGCAATCCGGTCAATCTGCGTTGGCGGCACAACGAGGTGGAAATACTCTCGATAGAAGGCGATGCGGCGCGTATACGGCATGTCGAAACCGGCACGGAGCTGTATGCGCCGGTTACGCTGCTTTACGACCGCATACCCGAATATGCGCGCGGCGGCAAGTGCCTGTGCGACGATATATCCAGCTACGAGCTGGACGTACAGCCCGGCGATGAGCTGAGGATATACTTTTCCACATCGCACGGATACGTCGCCAAGAAGGGCGACATATCCGGATGGTACATGGGCCGGATAAGCGACAGGCGCCCGTAAGGCGGCTGAAATTTTACAAATAAGATTGAGCTTGCGCGCGGCTTGTGGTATACTTTATTCATAATGCGAAGATCGCTTTTGAAATGGAGATGTTTTTTAATGATACGGCATATAGTTTTGTTCAGGCTGAAGGACAAGTCTCCCGAGAACATGAAGGCGACCGCCGAGCTGTTTTATTCACTGCGCGGGCAGGTACCGGGGCTTATCAGTGTGGAAACCGGCGTGGACTTTTACCGCACGGAGCGCAGTTATGACATTGCGCTGGTATGCACGTTTACCGATCGCGCGGCATTGGAGGCGTACCAGACGCACCCGGCGCATGTGCCGATACGCAAGCACATGCATGAGATTCGCGAAAGCTCGGTCGCGTGCGATTACGAGCTGCCCGACTGATTTTTAAATACTATAATTATCGGAGGAAACTACGATGCTGGATATGGAAAGAGTCGACAAATGGATTGACGAGCACAAGCAGCAGATAGTGGACGAGCTATGCGCGTGGATACGCATACGCAGCGTATCCGACGCGACTGAGGCACAGCCCGGCCAGCCGTTCGGCCCCGGATGTGCGCAGATGCTGGAATATGCGCTGGCCAGTGCGCGCGAGAAGGGATTCAAGGCCGAGAATCACGACGGATATGCAGGCAGCGTATACATGGGCGATCAGACTGCGGGCGAGATCGGCATTGTTGCACATCTGGACGTAGTGCCGGAGGGCAATGACTGGGTACACGACCCGTTCAAGGGCGAGGTCATTGGCGCGAGCGACACCTTCCCCGGATACATTGTCGGGCGCGGCTCCAGCGACAACAAGGGCATGGGCGTAATGGGTCTGTATGCGATGATGTGCGCGCGCGATCTGGAATTGCCGCTGAAGCACAGGCTGCGTTTGCTGCTGGGCACCAGCGAGGAGACGGGCATGAGCGACATGAAGCATCTGACCGATTTAGCAGCGAAGGAAGGCAGCGGCGTTACCCTGCCCGACGTTACGCTGGTACCCGATGCGGGGTTCCCGGTATGCTACGGTCAGAAAGGTCGCATGGTGGTTGAGATACTGCTGGAATGCGGCGACGATCTATTGGCGTTTGAGGGCGGCAGTGTGCCGAATGCTGTGCCCGACCGTGCTTTGGCGGTATTGCGCGAGCTGGACGACATGACTATTGAGGAGCTGCGTCTGGATCAGGAAGTTGAGCGGATAAATCACGGTGTTGTCATTCGTTCGCAGGGCAAGGCGGCGCACGCAGCCGCGCCCGAGAACGGCATAAATGCGATAGGCGTATTGGCGCGCGCGCTGCTTGAGACTGGGCGGCTCACGCCCGAGACGCGGCGTGCTATGCGTGCGATAAAGAAGCTGCTTAGCGACAACTATGGCGAAGGTGCTGGCATTGCGTGCGAGGACGAGCAATCGGGCAAGCTAACGTTTGCGTGCGGCATGGCGCGATTCAACGCGGGGCGCATTACGCTTACGATGGACTGCCGCTACCCCGTGACAGCCGACATAAACGACATGCGCGCGCGGCTGTGCGTAAACCTTGCGGGCATGGGTGCGGTAATCAAGCACATAGACATTTCCCCTGCGTTCTACATGGAAGAAAGCGATCCGCGCATTCAAGCTCTGACGCAAGCCTACCGTGAAATCACAGGCGACACCGAAAGTAAAAACTACACGATGGGCGGCGGCACGTACTCCAAGGATCTCCCCTGCGCGATAACCTTTGGCGGCGGTTTCCCAAATGACGACCCCGTCCCGGACGGCCTACTCCCCGAAGGTCACGGCGGCGCGCATTCGCCCGACGAAATAGCGTCCATTAAGTCGCTGCTAAAGACGCTCAAGGTATACGTATACGCCATAAGCAAGCTGGACGATGTGATTTAATGTCATAAGCAAAGCGCCCGCGCACCGGAACTGTTGAACCGATGTGCGGGCGCTTGTTTGTAAAAAACACGGGCGGCCGGTAAAAGCTGCCCGTGTATACTTAATCGGCTTGCGCCTTTCGGCGTTAATTGGCGTTGCCGCTGCGTTTGCGCGCGCGCAGGTCGTGCGTTTCCTGCACCACGGCTATAACCATAGATATCAGATAGCATGCCGACATTATCATTGTAAAAATGCGCAGCAGGGACATTTCGCCCGTGGAGCTGATTTCTATAGAGTCAACCAGATAGGCCAGCGCTATTATTGAAGGTATCAAGTGGGATTTGAGGCCGAAGCGGTTTCTATCCGACTTTGACAACGAAGTATACGGCACTTTCATTCACCTCTGACATTAATAAAGCATACTGCGCATGGCCTGAGCCGGTATTACGCATATTCACATTATACCATCCGCGAAATGGCGTTGTAAAGCACATTAGAGGTAATAAAATGTGCCATTAGCGCGAACATAATGTGTACGTTCAGGCATAGCTGCCGCCATACATGCGCGCGAGTATCTCTATTACGTTCGCGACCGCACCGTCCTCATTGGAGCGGACTATCACATCGCCCGCCGCGCGCGCCTGTTCATTGCCGTTCGAGGGCACGAAGCCCACATGCGCGGCGCGCAGCATCGCCACATCGTTATAGCTGTCGCCTATCGCATACACGTTATCGCTGGTTATATTCAGACTGCTTGCAAGGGCTGCAATTGCCGCGCCCTTATTTACGCCCTTACCCAGTACTTCAAGGAAATTAGCATTTGTCGGCAGGAATGACACCTGCGGATAGCTGCTCAGCACCTGCTGTGCGCGCTGGATGTCGTCCGAATTGCCGCTCAGCATTACCTTGGCCCACGGCTTAGGCGCGTCCGCAGGATCGGCGACTGTCTCAAACGATATGTTCTGAATCCGAAAGTGCTGCTCGGATTGTTTTGAGAGACTTATTGCATAGGCTTTTTGCAACGGATACATTTCTATGCAGACCTGAGGCAGCGCACGCATCACCGCGCGCAGCGGCGCTATGCCTTCGTCGTCTATGCCGCTAAACGCCGCTATTTCGCCCCTCGCATAATCATATGTCATGCCGCCGTTAGCCAAAACCACCGGCGCGTTGATTATTTCGGGCGAATATGCGTGAAAGCCCAGCAGTGTGCGGCCCGTGCATACGGTAAAGCGGCCGCCGTTCGATATGAAAAAGCGTATGGCGCGGCGCACTTCGTCCGATATTCCGTCAGCGCCCACGAGCGTACCGTCATAATCGCTCGCAAGCAGCACCCCGTCAAACAGCACCGCAGCCGCCTCCATTCACAGCATTATATACCGCAATCCTATAATACCGTCTTAACAGATAATGTTAAACGTGGTTTATGTTAATTTTGAGATATATGAGAAAAAGAGCCGCCGCATATGAATACGGCAGCTCCGATATGCAGTAAATGCGATTATTCAAACATATCCTCGTGAACGGTGTCCAGCGAGAAGCAGCTCTTGGGCATGGGATGCTTTTCCATCCAGCGGCCATTGGTGAAGTCCGGAATAGCCACAGGGGTGGCGCCCAGCGCGATAGACTGCTCACTCAGGCAGGTGATGCTCATCCAAGCAGCCGCATCGTACACGTCGATGGGCGGCTGGCAGCCCTTCTGCACGCTCTCAACGAAGGAGCGCAGTGCAAGGTAGTCCATGCCGTCGTGACCGCCGCGCGGACCGAAGCTCTCATAGGCCTTCCACAGCGGATGCATGTACTCCTCGATGTACTTCTCGTCCTTCTCCCACTTATGCGTCCAGTACTTGGGATCGACGGGGCTGATGCCGTCGAGGTAGATGCCCTCGTTGTCCTCTTCCCATATGCCCTTGGTGCCCTGGATCACGCCGCCGCGGGAATACGGGCGCGGGAGCGAGCAGTTATGGGTCAGGGAAATCATTTCGCCGCCGGCGCACTTAATAAGGGTGGTAACTACGTCGCCCTCGTTGAAGCGAACGTCCTTCCACTCCTCGCCGCGATTGGCGCGCATCCAAGCCTGCTGGCCCGCCGCGCGGGAGGACATCGCAGTCAGCGTTACCATGCGGTTGCCGCGGTTGATGTTCAGGTACTGAGCTATCGGGCCCAGCTCGTGGGTCGGGTACAGCTCGCCGTTGCGGTGCATGAAATTGCGCTGACGATAGTGATGGGTCTCGTCGCCCTTGCCTATTTCGTCGCGCAGGTCATGCTCGTAGCCGCCGGCGCAATATACTACGTCGCCGAACAGATCCTTCTTGATCATGTTGAGCAGCGTCATTTCCTTCTTGCCGAAGCAGCAGTTCTCCAGCAACATGCAGGGCACGCCGGTCTGCTCGCTGGTGCGAACCATCTCCCAGCACTCGAACACGTCGGTCGCGCCGCCGACTTCCATAGCCGGGCGCACGCCGTGCTTCATGGCGTCGATAGCGATACGGATATGGGAGCACCAGTCGGTCGTGATAAGCATGGCCTCGGCGTCCACTTTTTCCAGCATTTCATGAGAATCGGTAAATATCTGAGGACGGCGGCCTTCGCGCTTTTCAGCGATGATGTCGGCAGCCTTTACCGCGCGCTCTTCGATAACGTCGCACACGCCCACAAATTCAACGTCTTCCATCTCCAGCAGGGTCTTCATCTGGCTGGTACCACGCGGGCCAAGGCCAGCCACGCACATGCGAACCTTGCGGCCAAAATCCCAAATGCTCATTAATATATTTCCCCCTTGCACAGGTTATCGCACATATTATAGCACATACGGGCGGGCATTGCTACAAGTATTTGCTACACCGGTGAAATAAATTTAGGTTATTATTCAAGTGTGTCGCAAAAATGGAAATCCGCAAGTACGAGTGGATTTTTCGTCAGTTCAAGGAAGGACTCCGAAAGCTTAGCCGCAGTGCCAAGTCGAGGGATCCTGACGCAGAAATGGCGTAAAAGACACTGTGATTGCGGATTAAGGAATTTTTGAGACATACTCTACATTATTCGATGTAGCCCAGGCGCTTCACCGCGTACATGTACATCAGCATCGCGCTGGAATACCATTCGGAGCAGTTGGTCGGGTTGCCGGTTAGCGGGTCAAGCTCCTGCGTGAACAGCTTGCCGTCGTGGCTTGCGATTGCGGCCACCCAGCGCGACAGCAGATGATCATAGTCTTCACTGCGGCCATAGTAGTCCATCCAGCGCTGGCAGCGCAGCGCGGTTAATGCCTGAGAATAGTAGCCCCAGCAGTTTTGCGGCGCATGGCCGTTTACGGCGGGGCTGTTTACCGCCATCGACGGGAACGGATATTCAGTCCAGAACTCGGCTGGATTGCGCATGTGGCGGTCGTATATCGCGTCGAATTCTGCCTGAGTAAGCACATGCTCGGTAAACACGTTGCTTATGGCTATCGACGGGAAGCGGCGCAGATTGCCCTTGGCATCGAGATCGTAGAAGAACTCATCCTGCTTATCGTAAAGCAGATTCAGCATTTTTTCGCGCACATCGGCGGCCTTGCACTCCCATTCGGCGGCTTCTTCATCGCGTCCGAGCACGCGCGCCATTTCGGCAAGCGCCTTGCGGTCGCCATAGAACACCGCGTTCATGTCAGGCGCAAGCATGGGCACGACTTCGCTGTCCACGGGCGTTTCGCCATACGTATCGGGGCATTGCACGGGCACGTCGGCAAGGCGCGCGCTGTTGTCGTGGCCGGTATCGTACAGGCAGAATAGTTCGATAAGCCCCGTGCCGCGCGTCATGCGCTTATCGCACAGCCACTTATCCCAGCGCGCACAGCCCGCATATGCCTCCTTCAAAAAGTCCATATCAACCGTGATCTCATATACCTCCAGACACAGCCGCGCAAACGAGACGCATTCCTGTATCTGCGAATAGCCCACCGGGTGCAGCCGCCCCGTGTTCAGGCTGGTATCGACCACGTTGAAAGGCAGATGGCCGTCCGGACGCTGGTTGCGCAGGAACAAAAGCATTTGGTTGCGGGCGACGTCTTTTGCGAGGCTGCTGTCTGGGTTCAGCCTTGCATAGCATACCGCGTCGAACGCGTGCTCCATCCACACGCCCGGATACGCAGTCGAGATCAGGAATATCGGGCCGGGCTGTTCCGGAAAGGTGCGTATGTGAAAGTCCTCTATGCGTTTTTTTGCCTGTTCATAGCGCTCAAGTATTCGCTCGCGGGGCGGCATTTCAAACATGTTTTTCCCTCCATGCTGCTTTGGTATTTTCAGTTTTATCATCTGCGCGAAAGTGTCTTTCGGATTATCTGCGCGTCAATGCGCAGGCTTGCATTATCTATGTAGTGCATGTCCATTTCTATTCGCCCGGCGTATGTGCAGTCGGGCGCGGCGTATACCTGCCAGTAGCCGGTAAGCCCCGGCTTTACGCTTATCAGCTTTTCAGCGCATTCGCCGTAGAGCGGCAGTTCCTCTTCCACTATCGGACGCGGGCCGACAAAGCTCATTTCGCCCTTAAATATATTTATCAGCTGAGGAAGCTCGTCCAACCCGGTGCGCCGCAGGAACGCACCCATCTTCGTTATGCGCGGGTCGTGCTCAAGGCGGAAACTCTGCTGCCATTCGGCGAGCTGTTCGGGCGTAAAATTGCTTTTCAAGGCATCGGCATTGCTTACCATGCTGCGGAATTTGTACAGGCGGATATGGCGCTTGTTAAGCCCTATGCGATTCTGGGCATAAATCGGCGAGCCTTTGGAGTCCAGCACAATCATGATTGCCAGCGCCGCGCCCAGCGGCCACAACATCAGCATAAGCAATGCCGACATGCAAATATCGAACGCCCTTTTCAGTGCGCGGTATATCGGGGCTTGCTTAGGCTCGGCTGGTGATTTCATGGCGCTGCCTCCTGTTATTTGGCACATAGTGTTTTAATTATAATGCCGAATGCGCATGTTTGCAACTAATTTTATATACTAATGATTCAATCGGTTAGCAAGGTTTGATTTATATAACACATTGTGATATAATCTGATTGCATTTGTCAGGCATGAATTGACTTATTGCTGGGGGCGCATATGCGATACAATACGCGCAAGGCAACGATACCGTCCGACGGCGGTTCGATGAAGCTGCTTATACTTAGTCCCAAGGGCACAACGGCGCAAAAGCGCCCCGGCGTACTGTGGATTCACGGCGGCGGGTATGTCGTCGGTATGCCGGGGATGGTGCACATGTCGCGCGCGCGGAACCTCGTGATTAAGTATGGCGCGATAGTCGTTTCGCCCGAGTATCGGCTGGCGGGACAGGTACCCTACCCGGCCGCGCTTGAGGACTGTCACTGCGCACTGATGTATTTGAAAGAGCACGCGGACGAGCTGGGCGTACGCTCCGACCAGATCATGGTGGGCGGCGAAAGCGCGGGCGGAGGGCTGGCGGCGGCGCTATGCATGTATGAGAAGGATATTGGCGGCGTGAATATCGCGTTTCAGATGCCGCTGTATCCCATGATCGACGACCGGGACACCGAGACTTCGCGCGACAACCACGCGCCCGTATGGAACACGCGGCGCAACCACTCCGCGTGGAGCAAGTATCTGCGCGGAGTGGACGGCGACGTGCCCGCGTATGCCGCGCCCGCGCGCAGAGAGGACTATTCCGGGCTTCCTCCAGCGTATACGTTTGTCAGCACTGCCGAGCCGTTTTATGCCGAGACAATGGCTTTTATAGACAATCTGCGCCGCGCGGGAGTTGAAGCGGGCGTTGACGTTTATCCGGGGTTATTTCATGCGTTTGACATGATGCTTCCCTGCCTTAAAGTCAGTAAACAGGCCGGCGCGGAATTTGACAAGCGGTTTGAATATGCGGCTGAGCATTACTTTGCTATCCAGGATGATGAGAAGTGAAGTAAATATCTTCAATGGCTGGTTCGGGTACGCCATGCCGCCTTATGCCTTAAATATAAAATGCGCACGCAGACAGTCATTTGCATTTGTCTGCGTGCGCGATTATTTTGTTTTTAATTTTTAGAGTGTGTCTCAAAAAGGGAAATCCGCAAGTTCGAGTGGATTTTTCGTCAGTTCAAGGAATAAATCCGAAGGCTTAGCAGCGCTAAGTCGAGGATTGATGACGCAGAAATGGCGGAGCGACGCCCGAAATTGCGGAT